>JAEUMZ010000208.1 GCA_016790765.1 Betaproteobacteria bacterium | reverse complement strand
GGGGATGCCGCCCCAGGGGTGGGGTTCATCGGGATTGCTGCCGGTCGAATTGGCGATCCACATCGCCTGCGTGAGGTCGGTGACGTTGGCGGTGTTGTAGCTCATCACCGGGTCGATGCGGCCGAAGGTGTAGCTGTTGCCGACGAACAGCACGACCTTCTTGGCGAATACCGCGTCCACGGTGCAGTTGGCGGTGATTGCATTGGTCGTGTACGTGGTGCCGACCAGCGTGCCGCCGCAGCTGCCGCGCACGGCCGCGAAATACCCCATGTTGGGCGTGATGGTGAAGGTGGTGGTGTTGCCCTGGGTGACGACCTGCCCCATGGTCGGCGAGATGCTGCCGTTGGCGCCGGCGCTGGGGGTGACGGTGAACGTGGGCAGCGGACTGAAGGTGGCATCGACCGTGCAATTCGCCGTGATGGCGGCCGTGGTGTACGTGGTGCCCACGAGCGTTCCGCCGCAGGTGCCGCCGACGGATGCCTGGAAGCCCGAATCCGGCGTGACGGTGAACACCGTGGTGCTGCCTTCGAGCACGGTCTGCGCCATCGTCGGGCTGATGGTGCCGTTGGCACCAGCGGACGGCGTCACGGTGAAGTTGATCGGGTTGAACGTGGCGGTGACCGTGCAATCCGCGACGATGGCGTTGGTGGTGTAGGTGGTTCCCACCAGCATGCCGCCGCAGGTGCCGCCGACGCTGGCCGTGTAGTGCAGGTTCGGGGTGACGGTGAACACGGTGGTGTTGCCCTGCGCCACGGTCTGCGGCGTGCTGGGGCTGATGCTGCCGTTGGCGCCGGCGCTCGGCGTGACGGTGAAATTGGACGCCATGGTGAAGGTCACGTCCACGGTGCAGCTGGCGGTCAGCACCGGCGAGGTGTACACGCCGGCCGTGATGCTGCCGCCGCATGTGCCGCCCAGCACCGCCGTGTAGCCCATGTCCGGCGTCACGGTGAACTGGATGGTCTGGCCGATCAGCTTGCCTTGCGGGGTGTTGGGGGTGATGTTGCCGTTGGCGCCGGCGGAGGGGGTGACGGTGATGGGGACTTCGGGGGTGAGGGCGATGCCGCGGAATGTACGGTTGGTGCCCGCCGTCACAATCGAGGTCGGCGTGCCGGTCATGTTGGCGTTGTAGCCGCTGCTGTCGGTAAACGTGACGATGGCTGCGGTCGCGGTTTGCTGCGTGGCATACAACGTGACCATCGTACCCGATACGCTGCCAGTCAAGCCACGCACGGATGCACTGGCGACGCTGTTGTTCAGCGTCCACGTACCGGCCACCAGGGAGTATTTGATGAGGTTGCCACCATCGTCCGCGACGTAAAGCGTGTCCACGCCGGCCACGCCGGCATCGAGATCGGCAAAGAAGAAGCCATAAGGCGAACCCGTCGTCGGGAGGCCCGTCAGGTTGGCGATGACGTTGCCCGTGTTGGTCGGCGTTCCGGTGCCCACATTGCCCAGGCGGAACGCACCGGTACTCGCGGAGACGTAGAGTTGTCCGCCGAAAACATTGGGGACGCGCAGGTTGGTGAACGAGGTGGACACTTGCGTGCTGGTGGTTCCGCCCAGCAGGGCGTAGCGGATGCCGCCCGTGCTGCCGGCGACCCAGAAACCGCTTCCGTCCAGCGAGGCGCTTCCGCGGAAATTGCCGGCAGATGCGGCATCGGTCAGCGCGGTGGTGGTGTCCACGGTGCCGTCCGCATAGACGCGGGCAACCGTGCGGTTGATCGTGGCCGCTGAAGTCGTGGTGATACTGGCCGTTCCGAGCGCGGCTTCGTAACCGGTGGCCACGATGTAGCGGTTGTCGGTCGATCGGCTGATGTAGCCGTCGCTTGTCGCAGTTCCGGAGGCGGTCAGCCGCTTGTGGGCGCCGTTGACGACCGTGGGCAGCGCAATCGTTTGAACCAGCGTGCCTGAGGTCGTGTATTCGTCAAGAAAAACCGCCGTCGCAGTGGAAGCGAGCGCCGCGCTGCCATCGCCGATCCGGTACACCACGATGTTCCCCGGCGTGAACGGCGCCGCGGCCGCGCTGGCCGCCATCATCAACAGGAGCCCGGAAACAACGAGGCGGAAAACGGCAAAAAGTCGGTCGAGCATGCTTGTCTCCGAAGCGCGCGGCAGTCTGTTCTTTTGGGGGATTTCGGCGGTTTGACCAAGTGGTCAAACGCGTTGAGGTTACCGCATTTCCGCGACGCTTCCGTGACGCTGTGCAGAGATTTCCGGTATTGGCGGCCAAAACCGCGACAACGGTCCGGCATCCAACAAAAAACTCCAGCACCGGCGCGCCAATTGGGGCATTTTCGGCCTGGAGTGCACGTCCGGCGGCGCATTCGCCCTATGATTTCACCCGGTCTCGCTTCAGAATAGGCTTCCGCCGCCCCCCCCTCCACGCCTCCACGCCATGCCCTCCCCCATCGACTTCTACTTCGACTTCTCCTCCCCCTACGGTTACCTGGCGTCCACGCGCATCAACGCCATCGCGGCCAACCACGGCCGGCGCGTGAACTGGCGGCCGGTCCTGCTGGGGCCGATGTTCAAGGCGGTGGGCACGGCGCCGCTGGTGGGCCTGCCGCTGAAGGGGCCGTACTCGATCCGCGATTTCATCCGCTCGGCGCGCTACTACCGCGTGCCGTACAAACAGCCGGAAACCTTCCCGATCGGTACGCAGAATGCGGCGCGGGCGTTCTACTGGATCAACGACCGCGATCCGCTGCGCGCCTGCCAGTTTGCGCAGGCCTGCTACGCGGAGTACTTCGGCAAGGGCATCGACATTTCTGCGGCGGAGAAGGTCGCGGACTTGGCCGCCGCGCTCGGTGAGGACCGCGCCGCCACGCTGGCCGCCACGCAGGATCCGGTGATGAAGGACCGCGTGCGGCAGGAGAACGACGCCGCCCTGGCGCGCGGCGTGTTCGGCTCGCCCTTCATCTTCATCGACGATGAGCCGTTCTGGGGCAACGACCGGCTCGACCAGGTCGATGCCTGGCTCGCCACCGGCGGGTTCTGACCGAAGGCCCGCCCCCAACAGTCATGCGCATCCTGATCGCCGAGGACGACCCGCTGCTCGCGCAGAGCCTCACCCAGGCCTTGCGCGAGGCCGGGTATGCCACCGACGGCGTGACCGATGGCGCGGCGGCCGACGCGGCACTGGCCGCGCAGCAGTTCGATTTGCTGGTGCTCGACATTGGCCTGCCGGGCCTCGATGGTTTCCAGGTGCTCTCGCGACTGCGCGCACGTGGCGCCGCGATGCCGGTGATGATCCTCACTGCGCTCGACGCCGTGGAAAACCGCGTGCGCGGGCTGGACCTGGGCGCGGACGATTACCTGGTGAAACCGTTCGCGCTCTCGGAATTCGAGGCGCGCGTGCGCGCGCTGGCGCGGCGCGCGCGCGGCGCCGCCGGTGCGGTGGTGCGGCACGGGGACCTGGAGTTCGACGCGGCCGCGAAGAGCGCACGCGCGTCCGGCAAACCGCTGGATCTCTCCGCGCGCGAGCTGGCGCTGCTGGAGATCTTCCTCACCCGCGCCGGCCGCGTGGTGGGCAAGGAACAGATCATCGACCTCCTGTGCCAATGGGGCGAGGAAGTCAGCGCCAACGCGGTGGAGGTGTACGTGCACCGGCTGCGCAAGAAGCTCGAGGCAGCGCGGCTGGAGATCGTCACCGTGCGCGGCCTGGGCTACTGCCTGGAAAAACCGGCCGCTGATGGCTGAGCCCGACGGCAAGGCGCCGCGCGCGGGCACCTCGCTGTTCGGCGAGATGTTCGACTGGATGATCGTGCCGTTCCTGATGATCTGGCCGCTCACCACGGTGCTCACCTACCTGCTCGGCCTGGCGCTGGCCAACGACGCGTTCGACCAGGCGCTGGCGCAACGCGCGCGTGCCGTGGCCGAGCTGATCGACTGGCCCTCCGCAGAAGCCGATGCGCGCCTCGGCATCGACCTCTCCACCCTGCTCGCCGACGAGGACGCCGCGCGCCACCTGCTGCGCGTGGACCGGCTGGGCGGCGGCCTGCTGCTGGGCGACGATGACCTGCCGGACCCGGCGGCCGCCACGCTGCCGCGCGGCCGCGCCATCGCGTTCCAATCGACCGACGTGCGCGAACAGCCGATGCGCGTGGCGCGACTGACCATCGCGAGCCCGCTGCTGGCCGCGCCGGTGGTGGTCCAGCTGGCCGAGCAGACACACCGCCGCAGCGAGCTGGCGCGCGGCATCTTCCGCAGCATCGTCGTGCCGCAGCTGGTGGTGATCCCGCTGATGGTGCTCTTGATGTGGCTGGGCCTGAAGCGCGGCACGCGGCCGTTGCTGCGCCTGCGCCAGGCGCTGCTGGACAAGCGCGCCGGCGATCTCGCGCCACTCGATGCCAAGGGCCAGCCCGAGGAAGTGGTGCCGCTGGTGCATGCCTTCAACGACATGCTCGCACGCGCCGAACGCGAGGGTGAGGCGCAACGGCGCTTCATCGCCAACGCCGCCCACCAGCTGCGCACGCCGCTGGCCGGCGTGCGCCTGCAGGCCGAACTGGCCGCGCGCCAGAGCGACCCGGCCGCCCTGCGTGAGGCGATGGCGCGCATCGCCGAGGGCACCGAGCGCACCGCGCACCTGGTGAACCAGCTGTTGTCGCTGGCGCGCAGCGAAAGCGGCGCGCCGCTGGCGTTTGCGCCCTGCGACCTCGGGCACGTCGCGCGCGCGGCGCTGGGCATGGCCTTCCCGGCCGCGCAGGCGCGCCAGATTGCGCTCTCGTGCGACGCGCCCGATGACTCGGTGCCGGTCATGGGCCACGCGGAGCTGTTGCAGGAACTCGCCTTCAACCTGATCGACAACGCCGTTCGCTACACGCCGGCCGGCGGGGCGGTGAACGTGCGCGTGACCGGGAGCGATGCCCCGGAACTGGTGGTGGCCGACAACGGCCCCGGAATTCCCGAAGCCGAGCGCGCGCTGGTGTTCGAACGCTTCTATCGCGCCGTGGGCACCGGCGGCACCGGCAGCGGCATCGGGCTCGCCATCGTGAAGGAAATCGCCACGCGCCACGGTGCCACAGTCGACATCGGCGCGCCGGACACCGGGACGGGGGCGGTGTTCAGGGTGCGGTTCCCGAGGCAAAGCGACAGCAAACCCTAAGTGGGACGGGGCGTTTGCAGCCGTTTTGCCTTGAACGGCGCACCGGTGCTTGGGTTTGACCTGTGAAACCCGCCTTGGTAGGTCAGGTTGCGCGCAGTGCTACCTGACATCACATGTTGGATCCAGATGCGTCAGGTAGCCTGCGGCAACCTGACCTACGCAAACGCACGGCGAACGGAATCCGATTGCAACTTGGACCCCGGAACAAGTCCGGGGCGACAGTTGTTGCAGCGGCGCAGACGCCGTAGGTCAGGTTGCGCGCAGCGCTACCTGACACCACACGGCGGATCCGGATGCGTCAGGGAGCCTGCGGCAACCTGACCTACGCAAACGCACGGCGAACGGAATCCGATTGCAACTTGGACCCCGGAACAAGTCCGGGGCGACAGTTGATGCAGCGGCGCAGACGCCGTAGGTCAGGTTGCGCGCAGCGCTACCTGACATCACCCGATGCGCCACGCAGGTGTCAGGTAGCCTGCGGCAACCTGACCTACGGGGCTTCGCCGCTGCAAATCGTGCCTGGAACGATTCGACGCTTGGCATCCATCTCCTTCAAAAAAAAGCGCCACCCCGTCTCCGGAGTGGCGCATCACGGGATGCTGCGTCGTGTCTGGTCTAGCCGCCCTTGGCGAAGATGTCGCGCTTGTAGGTTTCGGGCACGAAGAAGAAGCCGATCACCGCGGTCATCAGGGCGATGATCACCGGGTACCAGAGGCCGGCATAGCTGTCGCCGGTGGCGGCCACGATGGCGAAGGCGGTGGCGGGCAGCAGGCCACCGAACCAGCCGTTGCCGATGTGGTACGGCAGCGAAAGTCCGGAATAGCGGATGCGCGTGGGGAAAAACTCCACCAGCGCGGCCGCGATCGGGCCGTACACGGCGGTCACATACAGCACCAGGATCGTCAGGATGCCGATGATGACGAGCTTCTGCTCGGTGAAGATGTCGAGCATCTTGACGAAGTTCCACAGGCCTTCCTTGGGCTCGATGGGAATCTTCACGATCGACTTGTCGGCCGCCGTCGGATAGCCGGCCTTGGCCAGCGCTTCGGACACCGACTTGCTGAACTTGGCAGGGACCGCCTTCGCATCGTCGCCGGAGAGCTTGGTCACGTCGAACGAAGTGATCTCGGTGTCGCCGATTTTCACGACTGCATCCGAACCTGGCGCGCCGGCCACCGTGCTGTACTTTGCGGAGCTGCGGGCCAGCGCCGCCTTGGCCACATCGCAGGAAGACGTGAACTTGGAGGTGCCGGTCGGGTTGAACTGGAACGAGCATTGCGCCGGGTCCGCCGTGACGACGATTTTGGTGTTTTGCTGCGCCGCATAGAGCGCCGGGTTGGCGGTCTTGGTCATCAGTTCGAACAGCGGGAAAAACGTGACCGCGGCAATGATGCAGCCGCCCAGGATGATGGGCTTCCTGCCGATCTTGTCCGAGAGCCAGCCGAAGAACAGGAAGCCGCCGGTGGCGATGGTGAGCGACCAGGCGATCAGCACGTTGGCGGTGAACTGGTCGACGCGCAGGATCGATTGCAAGTAGAACAGCGCGTAGAACTGGCCCGTGTACCACACCACGGCCTGGCCGGCGACGAGGCCCAGCAAGGCGAGCAGCGCGATCTTGGCGTTCTTCCACTGGCCGAAGGCTTCCGACAGCGGCGCCTTGGACAGGGAACCTTCCTGCTTCATTTTCTGGAACGCCGGCGATTCCTTCATCTGCAGGCGGATGTAGAGCGAGATGCCGAGCAGGACGATGGAGGCGATGAACGGGATCCGCCAGCCCCAGGCCGCGAACGCGGTGATCTTGGTGCCGGCGGCGGTGACCACCTCGGGGTAGTTGGCGTTGACGTAGATCTGCGTGAACAGGATCACCACCAGCGAGAGCAACAGGCCCAGCGTGGCGGTGGTCTGGATGAACGAGGTGTAGAAGCCGCGGCGGTTCTGCGGTGCGTGTTCGGCCACGTAGATGGCCGCGCCGCCGTACTCACCGCCGAGCGCCAGGCCCTGCGCCATTCGCAGCAGGATCAACGCCACCGGTGCGATCCACCCGATGGTCTCGTAACTGGGGAGCACGCCGACCAGGAAGGTGGAGGCGCCCATGATGACGATGGTGATGAGGAAGGTGTGCTTGCGGCCGATGAGGTCGCCGAGCCGGCCGAACACCAGCGCGCCGAACGGCCGCACCAGGAAGCCGGCCGCAAAGGCCAACAGCGCAAACACGTTGCGCGTGGCTTCCGGGTAGTGGCTGAAGAACTGCGCGCCGATGATGGCGGCGAGCGAACCGTACAGGTAAAAGTCGTACCACTCGAAAATCGTGCCGGCCGACGAGGCGAGGATGACCTTCTTTTCCTCGCGCGTCATGGGTCGGCTGCGTTCGGCGGCGCTGGGCGCCATCGGGATTGCGGCCATGGTTGTTCTCCTCAAGTGTGGAAGGACAGCCATCCCGCGACGGCCATCTGCCACGCATGTTGGAAAACCAGGCTTACGGGTTCCTGACGCACGCCGCCGGGCGCGGGTTTACCCTT
>JAEUMZ010000199.1 GCA_016790765.1 Betaproteobacteria bacterium | reverse complement strand
AGCGTGACGCCACCCGCATCGTGCGTCGAATACACCATCACGCAGCGGTTGTAATGTACACCCATGTCGGGGTGGTGGTCCTCGGCGTGCGAAATCCACGCCGTCGCGTTCACGAACGCCATCGTCTCGTGATAATTCTTGAATGCAAAGGTCTTCGTGATCCCAATGCCTTCACGCCGCCAGCCGGGCAGGGACTGGAGGTGCGCCTCGATATCGGCATCGACCAGCGCCTTGGCCTGCCCGCCGGGTGCACACTTCATTTCGATCAATCGCATGGCTTGGTGGGGTCGTTGTCGTCGAATGCATGATAGTTTCGCCCCCTTTGCAAAAGCGGGCAAGCACTTGGCGCCGGTTCCGGAATCACGGGCTGGGGGATTTGCAGCCGTTGAATCCGCCCCCCGATCAAGCCGTCGCCAGCCGCCGCAGGTGCGCCACCCGGATCGCCGCCGGCGGATGCGAGTCATAGACCGCCGAGTGCAGCGGGTCGGGCGTCAGCGTCGAGGCATTGTCGCGGTAGAGCTTGACCAGTGCGCTGATGAGGTCCTGCGCCGCAGTCTGCTCGGCGGCATAGGCATCGGCCTCGAACTCGTGCTTGCGCGAGATGAGGCTGCCGACCGGCGTGAACCAGAACGTGAACACCGGCAGCACCAGGAAGAACAGCAGCAGGGACACCGCCACATGCGGCTGTGTTCCCCCGGTGGGGAATCCAAGGCCTGCGTAGAACCACGGCTTGTCGATCACCCAGCCCATGGCCGCCAGCACGATGAGCGTCAGCGCGAACTGGCCGACGATGCGCTTGGTGATGTGCCTGCGCTTGAAGTGCCCCAGTTCGTGCGCCAGCACCGCCTCGATCTCGGTGGGCGTCAGGCGCGCGATGAGGGTGTCGAAGAACACGATGCGCTTGGTGCGCCCGAAGCCGGTGAAATACGCATTGCCATGGCTGGAACGTTTCGAGCCATCCATCACGAACAGGCCCTTGGAGGCAAACCCGCACTTGGCCAAGAGCGCCTCGATGCGCGACTTGAGCGATTCATCGCCCAGCGGCTGGAACTTGTTGAACAGCGGCGCGATGAAATTGGGATAGATCGCCAGCATGGCCAGGCTGAAGGCCAGCCAGGTGAGCCACACGTACAGCCACCATTGCGGGCCCATCTTCTCCATCAGCCAGAACACCGCCAGCAGCAGGGGGATGCCGAGCACGGCGGACAGCGCGATGCCCTTGATCGCGTCGCCGAGGAACAGTGTCCACGTCATCTTGTTGAAGCCGAAGCGCTCCTCGATGACGAAGGTCCGGTACAGGCCGAAGGGCAGGGACACCAGGCCGGACACCACGGTGAGGCCCGCGAACAGGGCGATGCCCACGGCATACGGGTGCGAAAAGGCCGATTGCGCCGCGCCGAACAGCAGCGCCACCCCGCCGCCCAGCGTCAGGGCCAGGAGCAGGAGGACATCGACGACCGATTCGACCATCCCCACGCGCTGCTTGGCCACCGTGTAGTCGGCCGCCTTCTGGTGGGCCTCCAGAGTGATGGCGCCGGCAAATTCGGCCGGCACCGACCCGCGATGGGCCAGCACGTGCGACACATGGCGCCGCGCGAGCCAGAGAGTGAGGAGGAGGCTAAAGGCGAGGAAGGCCAGAAACAAGAGTGTGAAGCTGGGCAACATGGGCTTTTTGGAAGGAGGGTTAAATGATCAATGCACGTTAAGGTCGAGTGCCCTGGCCTCAAGTCAAGAAGGTGAGAGTGGCGTCGACAAGAAAGTGGCCGCCTTTGCGTCGAGGGTTTTCAGGCGTTGCAACAGCTCTGGTTCCTCCTTCAACTCGAGCAAGGGGATCAACTCTCGCTCGATCGTATCCCACTCCAACTTGCCGTATTGCCGAAGTACGATGTTCTCAAGATCCACCCAGTCCTGCCCGCGATTGGCAAAGGTCTTGAGTACAACAAGGGACTCGGCAGAACAGGTTCGCAAATTCAGGCCTGGCAGGAATTCGAACTGCGTTGCCGCTTCGATCATTCTGGATTCGAAGCCGGTTGCCCCGAGTGAAATGTCAATGCCAACGGCTCCCACGCTGCCGAGATAGACCCTTCTTTCGCGCGCAAATTCAGCCGCATTGGACATGCGCGGTGTCGCAATGCCTAGCAATAGCCCGATCGTCCGATCTTCGTCGCCAACGGGACAGACAATCGTCATGTCAGCATCCTTGGTGTAGCGCGGTTCGCCCCATCGCTGCAACGCCAATCCGCCAATCAGGCAATTGGCGATTCCATGCATATCCAATGCATCCTGAATCGACTTCGCGGCGGTCAACAATGCCGGCAGGTCAATCCGGCCAGTACCGGAAATCATCGGCGCAGCACACGCATGAGGTCCTGGAACTCCACCAGCCCGCACGGGCGGTCGATTCCTGGTCCAACCGGAAAACCAAAGAGTGCGGCCACGGCAAGCATGTTTTGCTCGTGTGTCATGTTGCGCAAGGCCCACTTGCGTTCCCGCGCGATGTAGTCGTAGCCCATTTGCTGCGCCAAATACACGGACTTCTGCAGTTCGGCGGTCAGTGGTTCACGGACGGGCTTTGATTCGGGATTCATGCCTCAAATTATACGCCGCACCCCTCTGAAACCGGCCCAAAGCGCCAATCGTGCGAGAATGGTTTTCAGCCCGCAAGTTCCCGCGCAAACCCGGTCGCAACGACGACAACAACAACATGCCCCAAGACCAAAACCACCTCATCTGGATCGACATGGAAATGACCGGCCTGGTGCCGGAAACCGACCGCATCATCGAAGTCGCCATCGTGATCACCGATGTGCAGCTCAACGCGATCGCGGAGGGCCCGGTGCTGGTGGTCAAGCAGTCGGATGCGGTCCTGAACGGCATGGACGCCTGGAACCAGTCCACGCACAAGAAGTCCGGCCTGATCGACAAGGTGAAGGCCTCCACGCTTACCGAGCCCGATGTCGAGGCGCAGGTGATCGATTTCCTGAAAGAGCACGTGCCGGCCGGCACCTCGCCGATGTGCGGCAACTCGATCTGCCAGGACCGCCGCTTCCTCGCCCGCTGGATGCCCAAGCTGGAGGCGTATTTCCATTACCGCAACCTCGATGTCTCGACGCTCAAGGAACTGGCCAAGCGCTGGAAGCCGGAGATCATGTCCGGCATGAAAAAGCACGGCAAGCACGAGGCGTTGGCGGACATCTACGAGTCCATCGAGGAGCTGAAGTACTACCGGGCGAATTTCCTGGCCCTGCCGCCTGCGGCCTGACGCGCGACAACGCTGCAGCGCATCCTCCGTTTGCGGGGCTGCGCCCCGGAATCCTGTCGAAACACGCAGCATTGGCCCGCGCACCTGCCGGGTTGCGCGGACTGCCGGCATAGCATGGCCCGACGGGCAACGATTCGCCGATGGCTTGGGGTGCGGCGTGCGAAGACGCGGGCGAACCGCGCGCCACAGGCTTTGCCAGCGCAACGACCATTTCCAGTGCATACCGCCGCCGTTTCGGCGTGCCGCCGCGGATGGCGATTCGCGAGGGGAAGAAGGCGCGGCACTCCGGTTGAGTGCCGAACAGGGGGCCGTCGGCGTCGGCATCGTTTCGGCGCCGGGTCTATCGAGATGCGCAACGAAATCCCACGCAATACCCGGCCGGCTGTTTCTGTGCGCGAGCCAATCACGCACAATGCCGCAATTGGGTGATCGGAGCGAAAGTGCCCGCATGGCACATTGTTTGCTCTACC
>JAEUMZ010000168.1 GCA_016790765.1 Betaproteobacteria bacterium | reverse complement strand
AAGGTCGACTCGGTGATCTTCGACCTCGGCGATTCCGTGCTGGTCGAGAACAAGGAAACCTCGCGCGAGCAGATCGTCGAGGCCGTCCTGCAGGGCGGCTTCGGTCGCCGCGAGAAGGTCATCCGCGTCAACGACCTCGATTCGCAGTGGGGCCTCGACGACATCAAGGCGGTGGCCGACGTGGGCGCCGACGCCATCCTGTTCCCCAACATCGAATGCAAGGACGACGTGGTCGAAGCCCTCAAGGCGCTCGATGCCGCCGGCGGCTCGCACATGCCGATCATGGTCATGATCGAAAGCCCGATCGCGGTGCTGCGCGCCGAGGAAATCGCCTCGGCCTCCGACCGCATCGCCGCGCTGGTGCTGGCGACCTCGGACCTCCTCACCCAGTTGCACGGGCGCAAAACCCCGGACCGCCTCGCCCTGCACTATTCGCTGTCCCACGTGCTGCTGGCCGGCCGCGCCTACAAGCGCGCGGTGGTCGATGGCATCAGCGTGGACATCAAGGACATGCACTCCTTCGAGCTGGCCTGCCGGCTCACGCGCGACCTCGGTTTTGACGGCAAGTCGCTGGTACACCCCAATCAATTGCCCTATTGCAACGACGCCTTCACGCCCAAGCCGGCCGACATCACCCAAGCCGTGGATGTGATCAACGCGCTGGAACAGGCGCATCGCGAGGGCCGCGGCACGATCATGCTCAACGGCCGCCTGGTGGAGCACCACCATGTCGCCGCCGCCAAGCGCCTGCTGGCGCTGGTGGACATGATCAAGGAACTCGAGAGCGCCTGAGCCCGCAACCATGACCATGCGTCCCGCCGGCGGCTATTTTTTCGAGGACTACCAGGTCGGCCAGGTGTTCGACCATGCCGTGCCGCGCACGATCACGCACGGCGACACGGCGCTCTACCAGGCGCTCACCGGGTCGCGGAACCCCCTGCACTGCAGCGAGCCGTTCGCGCAGGCTCTCGGCTTCCCGGCCGCGCCCGTCGATGACCTGCTGGTGTTCCACATCGCCTTCGGCAAGACCGTGCCGGACATTTCTTACAACGCGGTGGCCAACCTGGGCTACGCGGAGTGCCGGTTCCTGTTGCCGGTGTTCGTGGGCGACACGCTGACCGCGCGCACCACCGTGCTCGGCCTCAAGGGCAACAGCAACGGCAAGACCGGCGTGGTGTACGTGCGATCAACCTGCTTCAACCAGCACGACCAGGCGGTGCTGACCTGGGTGCGCTGGGTGATGGTGCACCGGCGCGTGGCCATCGGCGCGGGTGAGCATGCGGCCAACGGGGAGACGCAGTTCGCCGCCATGGTGGCCCCCGCGCACTGCCGTCCTGCGCCAGGACAAGCCGATCTGTCGGCCGTCCTCTCTGCGACGGGCAGCGCGCAATATTGGGAAGACCTCGAAGCCGGCCAGCAAATTGCCCACCCGGCCGGCATGACGCTGGACGAGACCGATCACACGCTGGCCACCAAGCTGTACCAGAACACGGCGCGGGTCCACTTCGACTTGCAGCACATGAAAGACTCGCGGTTCGGCAAGCGGCTGATTTATGGCGGCCAGGTCATCTCCATTTGCCGCGCGCTGGCGTTCGATGGGCTGGGGAACGCGCTGTCGATCCTGGCGATCAACGGTGGCGCGCATGTCAACCCGACCTTTGCCGGCGACACGCTGTACGCCGTGCATACCGCCACCGAAAAGTGGCCGCTCAACGCGCAGTTTGGCGCCGTGCGCCTGGTCCTGGACGGCTACAAGAATCTCGATCCGGCGTCCCCCGATTTCAACGACTTGGCCGAGGCGCACCAGGTGCTCGCGCTCGACTACACCGTGTTGATGCCGAGGCGCCACAACTAAATCACCCTTCTCACTTCTGTCGCCCCGGACTCGTTCCGGGGCCTAATTTGATGATTGAGAACTTGGGCCCCGGAACAAGTCCGGGGCGACAGTTTCAGGAATTTCCCAAACGCATTGCTGGCACACGATTTACTGGAGTTTCAAATGCCCGTCCACCCCTCCCAAGCCCTGTTCTCCGGCGAAAAGCCCTTCCCCGCAATTCCCTCCTGCGAACATTTCTGCGGCAGCGAAAAGCTGATCGGCAAGGCGCTCGCCCTGCAAGGCGAGCTGGGGCCGATCTTCGACATCACCTGCGACTGCGAGGACGGCGCACCGGCGGGCCAGGAACAAGCGCACGCCGAGATGATCGTGCGCGTGCTCAACTCTCCGGCCAATCAGCACCGCATGGCCGGCGCGCGCATCCACGACCATTCGCACCCGCACTGGAAAAAAGACGTGGACATCCTGGTCGGCGGCGCGGGCAAGGTGCTGGCCTACATCACCATCCCGAAATGCACGTCCTTCGACGAAGCGAAGGAAATGATCGACTACATCCAGTCCGTGGCCAAGGCTACTGGCGCGGGACGCGAGATTCCGACCCACATCCTCATCGAAACCCACGGCGCGCTGCGCGACGTGCACCGCATTGCTGCGCTGCCGTCCATCCAGGTGCTCGACTTCGGCCTGATGGATTTCGTCTCCGGCCACCACGGCGCGATTCCGGCTTCGGCCATGCGTTCGCCCGGCCAGTTCGAGCACGCCTTGCTGGCGCGCGCCAAGGCTGAAGTGGTTGCCGCCGCCCTGGCCAACGGCGTGGTGCCGGCGCACAACGTCTGCCTGGACCTGAAGAACACGGAAGTCGTGAAGGCCGACGCGGCGCGCGCCCGCAACGATTTCGGTTTTCTGCGCATGTGGTCGATTTACCCGGCGCAGATCGGCGCCATCGTCGATGCGATGAAGCCGGATCACTCCGAAGTCGAGGACGCGGCCAACATCCTGCTCGCCGCGCAAGCCGCGGACTGGGGGCCGATCCAGTACCAGGGCGAATTGCACGACCGCGCCACCTATCGCTACTTCTGGGAACTGTTGCAGAAGGCGAAGGTGACCGGCGTTAAAATTCCGGAAGCTGCCGGATTTGCATTTTTTGGCTAGTTTCTTATCCGCCGATGGACGCCGATTTTGCGCCGATGAACGCCGATAACGGCAAAGGCAAAACATCTTTTGAATTCATCGGCGTCCATCGGCGTGCCTTCATCGGCGTTCATCGGCGGATCACGATTTTCTGGAAATCCAAGACATGACCATGCAAACACCTGGTGCCAAGTTCCGCCAAGCCCTGAAAGATGAATCACCACTGCAGGTGATCGGCACCATCAACGCCAACCACGCCCTGCTGGCCAAGCGCGCCGGCTACCGGGCGATTTATCTCTCCGGCGGCGGTGTGGCGGCGGGGTCGCTGGGCCTGCCGGACTTGGGCATCAACAACCTCGACGACGTACTGACCGACATCCGCCGCATCACCGACGTCTGCGACTTGCCGCTGATGGTCGACATCGACACCGGCTTCGGCCCCTCGGCGTTCAACATCGCGCGCAGCGTGAAGTCGCTGATCAAGTTCGGCGCGGCGGCCTGCCACATCGAGGACCAGGTCGGCGCCAAGCGCTGCGGCCACCGGCCGGGCAAGGAAATCGTCAGCAAGCAGGAAATGGCCGACCGCGTGAAAGCCGCGGCGGATGCCAAGACCGACCCGGATTTCTTCCTTATCGCCCGCACCGACGCCATCCAGATGGAAGGCGTGGACGCGGCCATCGAGCGCGCGCAACTGTGCGTCGAGGCCGGCGCCGACGGCATCTTTGCCGAGGCCGCTTACGACCTGCCAACCTACAAGAAGTTCGTCGATGCGGTGAAGGTGCCGGTGCTGGCCAACATCACCGAATTCGGCAAGACGCCGCTGTTCACGGTGGAGGAATTGAAAAGCGTCGGCGTCGGCATCGTGCTCTATCCGCTGTCGGCGTTCCGCGCCATGAACAAGGCCGCAGAAGCGGTGTACACCGCCATCCGCAAGGACGGCCACCAGAAAAACGTGCTCGACCTGATGCAGACGCGCGACGAACTCTACGACCGCATCGGCTATCACGCGTTCGAGCAATCGCTGGACCAGTTGTTCGCCACCAAGAAGTAAGACTCCCGCATGGCCGATCCGTTGATCCTGCCCACTTTTCCCGCGCCGGTCGAGGTTCGTACTGCGCGGACCTTGCTGCGGCAGTGGAAGGACAGCGACGCCGACGCCTGGGCCGCGATGAACGCCGATCCTGCGGTGCGCCGCTACTTTCCGAAGGTCAACGCCCGCGAGGACTCGCAGGGTGAAATGGATCGCATCCGCGCCGGCATCGCGCAGCGCGGCTGGGGCATGTGGGCGCTGGAGATCCC
>JAEUMZ010000162.1 GCA_016790765.1 Betaproteobacteria bacterium | reverse complement strand
GGAAGTCGAGGGAGAAGTCCTTTTCGACGCGGCCTCGCGCGGGCGCTACGCGACGGATGCCTCCATCTACCAGGTGATGCCGGTGGGCGTGGTGGTGCCCAAGACGCCGGAGGCCGCGCGCATCGCGGTGCAAATCGCCGTCGAGGCAGGCGTTCCGGTGCTGTCGCGCGGGGGCGGCACCTCGCAGTGCGGGCAGACCGTCGGCGCTGCCCTGGTCATCGACCACAGCAAGTACCTGAACCAGGTGGTGTCGATCGACGCCGAGGCGCGCCGCGCCGCGGTGCAGCCCGGCTTGGTGCTCGATCACCTGAACGCGCAGCTCAAGGCGCATGGCCGTTGGTACCCGGTGGATGTGTCCACCTCCGCACAGGCCACGTTGGGTGGCATGGCCGGAAACAACTCCTGCGGCTCGCGCTCGATCGCCTACGGCAACATGGTGCACAACGTGGCCGGCATCGATATGCTGATGGCCGATGGACGGCGCTTGCGGTTCGCCGAGGAGGGCGACTGCACGGACCGCGACCTCGTTGCGCGCATCCGCGCGATCTGCGAGCGCGAAGCCGCCGAGATCACCGCGCGTTTTCCGCCCCTGCTGCGCCGCGTGGCGGGCTACAACCTGGACCTCTTCAATCCGCGCGATCCGCTGCACTACAACAGCGCGCGGCCCAACCTCGCACACCTGCTGGTCGGGTCCGAAGGCACGCTGGGCGTGTTCCAGTCGCTGGACCTCAAACTCTCGCCGCTGCCGGCGCATCGCGTGCTGGGGGTGGTCAACGTGCCGACCTTCTACCGCGCGATGGAGGTCACCCGGCACATCGTGGGGCTCACGCCCACGGCGGTGGAACTGGTCGACCGCACCATGATCGACCTGTCGCGCGAGAACCCGCTGTTCCGCCCGGTGATCGACGCCGCGCTGATCGGCGAGCCGGAGGCGCTGCTGCTGGTGGAATTCGCCGGCGGGGAGCGCACCGCGCTGGAGGCCAAGCTCGCGGACCTGGAGGCGTTGCTGGGCGACCACGGCCTGCCCGGCGCCGTGGTGAAACTCACCGACGCCGGCGCGCAAAAGAAACTCTGGGAGGTGCGCAAGGCCGGCTTGAACATCATGATGTCCATGAAGGGCGATGGCAAGCCGGTGAGCTTCATCGAGGACTGCTGCGTGCCCCTGGAACACCTGGCCGAATACACGCGGCGCCTCACGGAGGTATTCACCAAGCACGGCACCAAGGGCACCTGGTATGCGCACGCCTCGGTGGGCACCCTGCATGTGCGGCCGGTGCTCGACATGCGGCGCGAGGGCGCAACGCAAATGCGCGCCATCGCCGAGGAGGCGGCCGAACTGGTGCGCGAGTACAAGGGGGTCTATTCCGGGGAGCATGGCGACGGCCTGGTGCGCAGCGAATGGATCGCGCCGTTCTTCGGCCCGCGCCTGACCGCCGCGCTGGGCGAGATCAAGACGCTGTTCGACCCCAACAATCTGATGAACCCCGGCAAGATCGTTTCGCCGCCGAAACAGGACGACCGCACCCTGTTCCGCTTCGCGCCCGGGTATGCCACGCAGGAGATTCGCACCGGGCTCGACTGGTCGAAGGAACTCGGGATGGCCGGCGCGGTGGAGATGTGCAACAACAATGGCCACTGCCGCAAGTTCGACGCCGGGACGATGTGCCCCAGTTACCGCGCTACCGGTGACGAGCAGCACCTCACGCGCGGCCGGGCCAACACGCTGCGACTTGCGCTTTCCAACCAGCTGGGCCCTGCAGGCATTGCCTCCGAGGACGTGCGCGAGGCGCTGGAGCTCTGCGTGGGCTGCAAGGGCTGCAAGCGCGAGTGCCCCACCGGCGTGGACATGGCCAAGATGAAGATCGAGGCCACCTACCAGTACAAGCGCGCCCATGGGTTCACGTTGAAAGACAAGTTGATCGCCTACCTGCCGCGCTATGCGCGCTACGCGCCGCTGTTCGCGTGGGCGGTGATGCTGCGCAATGCCCTTCCGGGCGCGGCACTTCTGACAGAGGGGCTCACCGGGTTTTCCGCGCGGCGCAGGCTGCCGCAGTGGCGGCGCGGCCTGTTGGCCTCCGTGGGCGCCGGCAAGTGGCAGGCGGCGATGCGCAAGGCGCGCGCCGAGGCGAGCGAGGCGTACTTCGGCCCCGAGCGCGACGTGGTGCTGTTCACCGACACCTTCACCAACTATTTCGAGGCGCCGACGAAATTGTTCCCCGGCGTGAGCGTGGAGGCCGCCGCCATCGTGCTGCAGCGCGCGGGCTACAACGTGGATCTGATCGGCGCGGCCACCGGCGAGCGGCCGCTGTGCTGCGGGCGCACCTTCCTGGCGGGCGGCCTGGTCGACGAGGCGCGCGCGGAGGCCAAGCGCACGCTGGATGCCCTGTTGCCGTACGCGAAGCGCGGCGTGCCGATCATCGGCCTGGAACCCTCGTGCCTGACCACGCTGCGCGACGAGTTCCTGTCGCTGCTGCCCGGCCCGGATGCCGAACTGCTGGCCGGGCAATCGTTCCTGTTCGAGGAATTCCTCGCGCGCGAACAGCACGCTGGCCGCCTCGATCCTGCGCGCCTCAACCTGCGCCCGCTGCCGCTGGACGGCGTGCGCGTGCACGGCCACTGCCACCAGAAGGCCTTCGACGCGTTCGAGCCCGTGATCGAAGTGCTGCGCTGGATCCCGGAATTAAAGGTGGAGCCGATCGAATCGAGCTGCTGCGGCATGGCCGGTTCGTTCGGCTACGACGCGAAGCACCATGCGGTGTCGATGAAGATGGCGGAACTCGCGCTGCTGCCGGCGGTGCGGGAGGCCAGCGACAAGACCTTGATCGTGGCCGGCGGCACCAGTTGCCGTACGCAGATCCTCGATGGTGCCCAACGCAACGCCGTACACCCGGCCATCGTCCTGGCGGCTTCGATGGTGACCATCGGGTAGGGCACTTCGAAAGACCTGCTGCGCGGCCACGTGTCGCGATTCCCGCGTTCGGCGAACGAGTCGCGGTACATCGAATACGTGGCCGCGCGCGAGGTTCTCCTGGAAGTACCCGATCGCAAAAACCCAAGCACTGGCGCGGAGTTCGGGTCCAAAGTGGCCCGCATGCCGCGCCAGTCATGGAGTCTGCTCATCGTTTCAAGCCCTCGGCAGCTGGTGCCGCATCTGCAAGCTCCGATCTTCGGCTTCGGCCCCGCGCACAGGGACTGCACTGCCAAGCGCGTGAACGACGACGGGGTGGCCACCACCGAGGGCGCGTAGAGCGCGGCGCGGCCTCGCCATCAGCACGACTGAACGCCGTGCAAGAAATGCGTCAGCGATTTCTACCGCGCGTAGTTCACGCACATGGTGTTGCCGGCGATGCCGCGCTGCGATTGCTCCGGGATGCCAGCAGGCTGGACTTTCATCCGGCTGGCGCCGCTCTCCCGCGCCTTCAACAAGGCCGGGATGCCGGCTGGGGCGGCGTTGATGATGTTGACCAGAACGACCGGCGCGACTCGGTCGCTGCGCTGTCGAAGCATGCGCACGGCGGTGCCGAACGACAGGCGTTGCAGCATGGGCAGGTCCTGGAGGGGGATTGGCCACGGGCTTGCCCCGTTGCCGGACCTGGCCTCGGCAGGGTGCACCCATCCAGGCCGGCATTTCGGCCGGCGCGAAAGGCGTCTCGATCGATGCGGGGCGCGGGAGAACCTGCATTGTGCCCGGCGCGGACACCTGATAGCATCGCGACCGTTCCACGCCCCTGCCGCCTTCCATCCGCCACCATGCGAATGCCGCCGCGAATTCCCTTCAGCCCGACGACGATGCTTCGCCAATGCATGCGCAAGCTCGTCTGCGGTGCGATGGTGTGGCTGCACCTGTTGCTGCTGTCGTCCGCGCCGCTGCTGCACGCGCATTCGGCCGAGCCGATCGCGGACCCGGAAGGCGTCCACCTGTTCGTGCCGAGCCTTGGCCACACGCACACGATGTGCGCGATCACCGGCGAGGTCTCGCCGATCTGCACCGCCGAAGTGGGCGAAGGCAGGGGGTTGGACGACCCGTCCCAAGCATTTCATGTCCTGTTGCCATGGCTTCACGTTTCGCCCGCGGCCGGTGACGATCGCCAAAGCTTTCCCCGCCATGCGCCCGAATCGGTGGCGCGGCCCCATCCGTCCCGCCTGCGCGCCTCACCCCAGGCACCCTGATTCTTCCGAAGCCGTCGATTTGCCCGCGCCGGTACGCCATGTGCCGGCCCCGCCCGACCGTTTTCGGAGAATGTCATGTCGTCGATCCCCCTTGCTGCGCCGCGCGCGAGCGCGGCCCGTCTTTCCCGCTTTTCCGCGCTCGCGTGGCCGCTCGAATCCCTGTATGCACAGGCACATTGGCGCGCACCGCACTATGGAATCACCCAGGCGGCCAAGAGCCGCCGCCTTTCCTTCCGCATGTTGCGTTACTGGTACATGGAACGCCTGGTTGCCCGCGAAGCGTTGCTGTGCGACCGCGCATTGCGCGTGCTGGAAGTCGGCGTCGATCGCGGGCAGATGAAATCGTTCGTGGACCACGCGCCCGCGCCGGCGTGCTACGCGGCCTGGGACGCGGCTGACATCGCGCCGCAGCAGGAGGTGCTTCACGCGGCCGGTTATGCCCGTTGCATCCCGCTTGATCTTGAGGACGAACCGGCGCTCGAGGCGTTCGCCGCGGCCCATGCAGGGCAATACGATGTGCTGATTGTGTTGCACCTCCTGGAGCACCTGGCCGATCCGCACGCGGCGTTCAGGGTGCTGGCACGCGTGGTGCGGCCCGGTGGTGTTGCCCTTGGCGGCTATCCTTCCCTTCCGGACTGGCTGCGACACATGCGCGAACGCCAACTGAGGGCGAGCGCGATGCCGCATGGGCACGTCTCGGCGTTCTCGCCAGGCCGCACGCGTCAAATGGCCGACGCAGCCGGATTGTCCGTCGAATGGATGGCCGGTGCGTTTGCGCTGCGCGCGTCGGGATCGCCCCTGGAGGATCAGGCATGGTGGCTCCGCGCGAATGCCGCCTTTGGCGCGCTGTTGCGTGGCTGGCCCGGCGAGTTGTATTGGCAGATGCGCAAGCCCTGATCCGGGTTGGCGCGCGGTTGGGTCAAAACGACGTGTCTGCCCGCACGCATCCAGCTGGCGTGCGGCGGGCACCGTCTGGGAATGAAACCCAAGACGCGGCGCGGCGTTCAGGCGCAAACAGGCCCAAACGCCGCGCCAGTGCTTGAGTTTGCTGCGCCTTGCCGACCTTGCAGGGAGGCCGCGAGGATTTCCTGCGACCTTTCGCGTCGCCGTGCGTCTATCCGGGGAGACCCCGCATTTCCATTTCATTTCCCCCGGAGCGCCGCATGAAACGATTCCACGTCCACCTGTCGGTGAAGGACCTGCCGCAATCGATTGCCTTCTACAACCACTTGTTTGGCGCCGCCCCCACGGTGCAGCGCACGGACTATGCCAAATGGATGCTCGACGATCCGCGCGTCAACTTCGCGGTATCCCAGCTGGGCCATGCGCCGGGGCTGGACCACCTGGGCTTCCAGGTGGAATTCGCCGCCGACCTCGCGCAGGGCATCGAATCCCTGCGTGCCGCGGGCTTGCACGTGCAGGCACAGCAGGGCACCCAGTGCTGCTATGCGCAATCGGACAAGGGCTGGGTCCATGACCCGCAGGGGATTCCCTGGGAAACTTTCTTCACGCACGGCGAGTCCACGGTGTATGGTGTGGATCGCGCGGCGCGTTCCGCTTCCAGCGGCGCGTGCTGCGCGCCCGGGTCGGCCCCGACGCCATGCTGCGCGCCGGAAGACCGGCCCCAGGGTTGTTGTGCCTGAGGGGCGGCCATGGATGATCTCCTGGTGGCACCTGACGAAGGAACCCGGATGCAATCACCACTCGCACCGCCGACGCTGGAAACGCTCTACCCGGAGCTGCGCGCCGCGTTGCTGGCGTTCCTGAAAAAGCGCACCGGGGATGCCGCGGTCGCCGAGGACATCCTGCACGACGTGGTCGTCAAGGCGCTGGCCTCTGCCGGCACCGAGAATGAGGCCAGCCGCAACCTGACCGGCTGGCTCTACGCCGTGGCGCGCAATGCCGCCATGGACTATCACCGCGGCCACCGGCCCACCGAGGAACTGCACGAGGACATCGCCGCGGAAAGCGCGGACGAAAACGAGGCGCTGCAGCAACTGGCCCTCTGCCTGCGGCCGATGGCCGAGCGCCTGCCCGAGCCGTATCGCGAAGTGGTGTTGGCCGCCGAGTTTGACGGGCAGCCACTGCGCGTGCTCGCCAATGCGGAGGGCTTGACGATTTCGGCCATCAAGTCGCGCGCCAGCCGCGGGCGCAGGATGTTGCACGAACAACTCGTCGCGTGCTGCCGGGTGGTGCTCAGCCAATCCGGCGCGGTGGCCGACTACGATGCCAATGCGGCGCGCGCATGCGCACCGCAGCCGCAAGGTTGCGGCAAGAAGGCCGGTGGCTGCGCGTCGTAATGGCCGTTGGGCGCTTGGCGTCTTGCATGAGCGCTGCCGCAGGGTCGTGAGGTCGCGCTGACGCACCATCCGGTCCGGATCTCCCCTTGGCGCGCCCCATGGCCGCGTTTTTTTTTCTTGCGACCTTCCCGCCAGGCGCGCGTCTTTGCAGCGTACTGCCGCGCTTCCCGGCGCGGTTCCTTCGAGATGATGCCCACTTGCCGGAGTCCCGCATGCCGCCCCTGTCGCTTTCCGCCACCATCGACCATCACTACCAACCGCTGCACCAACGCGTGTTGCGCTTTGGCCTGTTTCCCGCGTTCCTGACGCTGGCCGCCGCCGGATCCGCGGCGATTCACCTGGCGATCCTGCCGCCCATGGCCATCCAGATGGGCGTATTCCTCCTCGCCGCGATCGCCGTGGCGCTGGCTGAGCGATACCTGCCGCACAACGCGCAGTGGCGCGACGTGCCTCCCGCCGAACGGCGCGTGGACGTGATGTCCTGGGCCGCCCTGATGATGGTGTTCGACCCGCTCGTGAAGGGCGGATTGCTGCCGCTCCTGCTGTCGCTCACGGTCACGGCCGCGCATCCGCAGGGCGGCCTGGGATGGTTTCCGACCCACTGGCCGGTGGCGGTGCAACTCGCGCTGGCCGCGGTGATCGCCGAATTCGGACAGTACTGGATGCACCGCCTCGCGCATCGCGGCGGCTGGATGTGGCGCGTGCACGGCATGCACCACAGCCCGGAGCGCATCTACCTGCTGAACGGGTTCCGCGTCAACCCGATCAACCTGGCCTGGCACCAGTTGGCCGGCCTGTTCGTGTTGATGCTGATCGGCGTGCCGGGCGAGGTGCTGCAGATGCTCATCCTCGCCAACATGGTGGTCACCGTGTTCCAGCACGCCAACGCGGACCTGGACTACACGGGCTGGAACCGGCTCTTCTCCACCGCAGACCTGCACCGCTGGCACCACGCGGCCGGCCCTGGTGCGCCGCACGCAAATTTCGGCAGCACGCTGTTCCTGTGGGACCAGGTGTTCGGAACGTATCACCGGCCGGGTCGCGAGCCGGAGCGCGTCGGCATCGACGGGTACGACGCACCGCGCGGCGGCTACTTCGCCTGGCTGGTACGGACCACGCGCGGCTGATCGCCCGTGAGCCATGCCGTTCGGGCCACCATGCAGATCGATCGCAAAGCAAGGGTCTCACCATGAACAATCGCCTCTTCGATTCAATGGCAGACGCCGTGTGGCGTGCGCTGTTTGCCGTCGTGGTCCTGCTGGAGTTGGTCGTCGCCCTTTCAGTCGCGCTGGTGGTCATTGTGGGGATACCGTTGGCCGCCCCGTGAATCGCACCGAAAGACCGCGCATTCCCCTCTCCAGTGCGGATGCATGGGCGTGAAAGGGTGCCGCGTCCCAGAAAGGACTTCCGTCCGCCGCTGCGGGGTGGCTGCGCTGCAATCGGCATTCTGGCGCTGCAGCTGATTTCGCCACGCGTTTGCGCTTGCTACGGCGGGCAAACCCCTTCGCGCTTGCAGCTTGCCTCCAGCGCGCCTTCGAATTGACGGCTGCAGCTTTGCAGGTTGGTCGCATGATCCCGCTGCCTCCACCACTTCGTTCCGGCGCCCAAAGGCTTGCCCGCCGACTTGTCGATCATGGCCTTGGCCATGCCCGCCATGGAGTGACCCACGTCGAAGTTCAAGCGGACCTCCTGGATGTGCCGGTTGATCGGCACCACGAGCTTCAGCGGCCAGCGTACCCACGCGAGGACTTCGTCGGTTTCGTAGATTCGATAGATGCGCGCCTCGCCGTCCGGACCGTTGGGGTCGCACGCGCAGGACGGTGCCCGGTTCGCCGCGTCGTTTCCCATGGAATAGCCCGTCACCGGGCTCGGGTCGAAGGCGTAGGCTTGCTTGAACGAAGTGGGATAGCGGTAGAACACGTTTTGCGCCAGCCCTCCGCCCAGCGAGTGGCCGGTGGCGTTGAATTGGACCTCACGCCTTTGCGACGCCGGTTGATTCGATGCCTTCGCCGGTCGCAACGCGTAATGATCCAGAATCGGGCGCATCAGCCTGGCCGATGCCGCGTATTGATCGTCCCGCGTGAAGAACCGCGTAAGCCAGACCAGGTTGCCGGCGACCCAGTCCTTGGCCTGCGACTTAGTGCCCCGGAAAGCGACAACGACCTCGTCGTGTGTCGGGTGCGCCTTCTTGAACACGCGGAAGAACATTCCGAGTTCGTCATCGCAGGCGGGTTGGCCCGGGGCCTCCGTGTCGATGTGCCAACCCGCGTTGCCCAGGAACTCAAGGATCTCGGCATGGTGCGGGACTGCCGGCAATCCATCCGGCTTGCCCACGCCATGCTTGCACTCCGGTGCTTCGTGGTACACCACTGCCGCCATTGCGGCATACGGGGCAAAGCGCGCATACGCGGCATCGAGGTCGTGCAGATGCATGCGCATGGCCGAAGAGCGGATGCGCGGATTTTCCTTGTCTCCCAGGACGTCGCCGCAATCCCTGATCGCGGCACAGCCGGACAGGGTGGCGGCCATCATCAGGGCTGCGACCAGCGGCCTCAGGATGGGGTGGGGAGAATGGTGCGCGTCCATGATGCCTCCGGGTGCCTGGTGCGGAAGCCGATTGAAACCGGCCACACCGGGATCTTCCCGCCAGGTGGCCAGCCGCGCCCCACGCGATCGGGTGGGAGTTGGCGCGGTGAATCGCGCCACGGCCGCCCGGATACCGGCCAGGTTCGGCGCCCTGGCGAATGCACGCCTGGACGGCGCGCGGGCTACCCAGGCCGTCGGGACCGGCGCGCTCCGCTCAGCGCGCCGCGACCGGCACGTGGCCCGCCGCCGAGACCTTCGTGCGATTGGCCAATTCCCACTCGCGCGCCGCCTTGACCGCCTTGGCGAAGGCCTCGCCGTCGGTGAGGAACTTGGCCTTCATCTTCTCGTCCAGCGGCTTTTCGTTGCCGGAATCGTCCAGCGGCATGCGGTCGCGCTTCACGTCCTTGATCGAGCGTTCGATCTCGGCAGCCGCGTGCAGCGGGGTTTGCAGCAGGACCAGCCGCTTCATCTTGTCCGGATTGTTGGGCACGTGGCAGGTGTCGCACTGCGCCTCGCGCATGGTCAGCGCAAAGGTGCGGTAGGTCTTGTCCAGTTCCTGCAGGTGCGGGTTCTTGTCGCTGTAGAGGCCGAGGAACAGCGTCGGCGCCGGCTGTTCCCGACCGTCCTTGTCCACCCACATCCACTTGCCGTCGAAGGTCGGCATGTGGCGGCGCTTGAGTTGCGCGACAGCCGGCTTGTCCGCGCGCTTGTAGAACGTCAGCTGGCCGATCTTGAAATCCTTGGGCGAGATCCAGATGGCCATGGTGTTGGCGTCCTCGTAATCGGTCCACTTCTTCGCCTCGTGCCAGAACGGGTACGGATACTGGCCGAAGTCGAGTTCGTTGCGGAAGCCCGCCCCGGCGGTGATGCGGAAGAAGCCGTCCTTGGCGACGAAATCGACGTCGTAGGTGCCGTCCCACATCCACATCGGCAGGTAGGTGCCGCTGTACACATCGGGACCGAACTGCGTGGTACGGAACTCCTTGACGGGGGCATTGATGTCGCCGCCCAGCGGGCGGCCCCACAGCACGAATGGCTTGACGTGCGCGCGGAACGCGGACTCGGGGCGGAAGTGCGCGGCGCGGCAGGCCTCGAAGGCCTTCTTGTCGTCCACCGCCTTCACCGGGCATTGGGCGGCGAATTCGCCGATCAGCACGGCGGCCATCGCCTTGACCCTTTCGAGGTCCTCCTTCTTGAACTCGTAGGTCGATTCCTTCTGGGCCCAGGCGGGGGCGAAGGGCAGGGCGGCGGCCAGCAGCAGGAAGGAAAGCAGTTTTTTCATTTCGGTCTCCGGACAGGATGTTGCGCGCCCATTCTCGCCAACGGCCGCGGCCTAGGCCCTGCCCTGCGCCCGTTGATGGGATCGCCCCACGTGCGACTTCTTCGTCACCGGAGGGGCATCGGCGCGGGGACTGCGCAACCCATCCAGGATCCCGCAGTCCGCCACGCGGCTGGCCTTCGCGCACTGCCGCCGCAGCCGCCGCAGCGTGCGTTCCAGGTCCTGCAACTCCGCGATGCGCTGCACCACGTGGCCGATGTGCGCCTCGAGCAGCGCGTTGACGCCGGCGCACTCGCGCTCCGGTGCATCGCTGAAGGCCAGTAGCGCGCGCACTTCGTCGAGCGACATGTCGAGCGCGCGGCAGTGGCGGATGAACGCCAGCCGCGCCGCGTGGTCCGGCCCGTAGTGCCGGTAATTGCCCGCCGTGCGCGGCGGCGCCGGGATCAGCCCGGCCTTTTCGTAGTAGCGGATCGTTTCCACGTCCGTGCCGGCCGCCCGGGCCAGTTCGCCGATGCGCATTGCGCCTCCCCAGAAAAGTCTTGACCCTGAAGCCACTCCAGCCTTTTGAATGCCGATTATCCTGCCAATCACGACATCACGGACCCGCATGAGCGCGCATTGCCATCATTGCCACGACGCCAACGCCGCGCCGCCCGCCGACGGCCGCTTCCGGCGCGTGCTGTGGATCGCGCTGGTCGTCAACGCCGCGCTGTTCGTGGTCGAGTTCGCCGGCAGCTGGAGCGCTTCCTCCGTGTCGCTGCTGGCCGACGCGGTCGACTTCGCCGGCGACGCCGCCAACTACGCGCTGAGCCTGTTCGTGCTGTCGATGGCCGCCGCGTGGCGCGCGCGCACGGCGATCATCAAGGGCGCGACGATGGCGCTGTACGGCAGCGGCGTGCTGGCGGTGACGGTGTGGAACCTGTCGCGCGGGGCCGTGCCGGAACCGATCGCCATGGGCGTGATCGGCACCCTGGCGCTGGCCGGCAACCTGTTCGTGGCGTTCCTGCTCTACCGCTATCGCGCGGGCGACGCCAACATGCGCTCGGTGTGGCTGTGCACGCGCAACGACGCCATCGGCAACCTGGCCATCCTTTGCGCGGCTGCCGGCGTATTCGGCACCGGTACCGCCTGGCCGGACCTGGCCGTGGCGGCGATCATGGCGACGCTGGCGATCACCGCCGCGGTGACGGTGATCCGGGCTGCGCGCATTGAACTTGCGACGGCGCCTCATGTCTCTATGGCAGAATCGCATTCACCATGAGACGCTGGATTTCCATTCTGCTGGTCCTCATCCTGCCGCTGCAGTTCTCGCTGGCCGGCGCGGCGGGCCATTGCAGCGACATTGCCGATCCCGCAGCTGCACACGTCGCGCACCATGGCCACGCCGGGGTCGATCCCGTCGCTGGGGGTGAACAGGACACCGGCAAGTCTGCATCGGTGGACATCGAATGCGAGGTGTGCCACCTGGGCTGCGCCAAGCTTCGCGCCGCGCCGCAAGACGTGGCGCGGCTGACTGGGTCCGAGCGTGTGGATTGCGAACCGCCGCAGTCGCTGGCGCAATGCCATCCCGCCCCCTTGCTTCGCCCGCCCAGCCACTCGCTCGCCTGACCCGGCGGGTGCTCGTCCATCCATCCTGACCGCTCGCGCGATCGGCCAATCGCGCGGCACGGCCGCCCGCCGGATTCCTCCCATTTCGCTTGGAGAATCCGATGCGATGCAATTGCCTTGGGCGCGCGCTGTGTGCAGTACTGCTGGTCAGTGCGCCGGCCGCCGCCTCCCCCACGCTGAAAGACGCGCTGGACAGTGCGTGGGCCCGCCATCCCCTTTCGCTGGCCGCCGCGGCGCGTGTCGATGAGCGCGCCGCGCGGCACGATGTAGCGTCATCCTGGCTGGCGGAAGGCCCGCGCGTTTCCATCAGCCAGAAATCCGACCGGTGGAACCGGAACGCTGGAGCCCGGGAATGGGAGGCCGAGGTCGGCGTCGCGTTGCAAATGCCCGCCGTGCGTGCAGCGAGGGGCGTCGTGGCCGAGAGCGAGGCCGCCTTGCTCGAGTCGCAAGCCGCGGCCGAAAAATGGCGGCTCGCCGGCGACGTGCGCGAATCCTATTGGCATGCGCGCATGGCCGCCAGCGACCTCACGCTGGCCGAACGCAAGGTTGCCGATGCGCGCGCACTCAGCGTGGATGTCGAGCGCCGCTACCAGGCCGGCGAGGTGGCGCGCACCGACTGGAACCAGGCGCTGGCGGCCCTGAAGGGAGCAGAGTCGGCCGCGGCCGACGCGCGTGCACGGGCATCTCGCGCGCAGCGTGGCGTGCTGACCGTCACCGGGCTGTCGCAAATGCCCGGCGGCGAGGAGGCGCGGCAAGGACCGGTGAGCCTCGAGCTTCACCCGCAGTTGCGCGAGTTGGCCAACGCGGCAGGTGCATCACTCGCGCGCCAGCAGGAGGCGGGTGCGCAGCGGCGCGATCCACCGGAAGTTTCGCTGGGCACCGTGCGCGAGCGTGGCGCCTACGGCGAACCTGCGGCCGGCAGCATGGTGCTGCGCCTCACCGTTCCATTGGCCGCGGGTGCAAGCAACCGGGCGCGCGTGGCGGCGGCCGGCGCGGAGCGCATTGAGGCGGAAGCGCGTGTGCAGTTGGCGCGCGCGCGAATTGAAGCCGAGCTGGCTTCGGCGGAGGAGGACCTGGCGCAATTGGCACACCAGGTGACCCACGCCGAGGCGCGGCTGGTCCTGAGCCGCGAAACCCATGCCCTGCTCGACAAGGCCTACCGGCTCGGCGAACTGGACCTTTCGGCGCGGCTGCGGGCCGAGGCCGACCGTTTCGATGCCGAGTTCGCCCTCGCGCGCGCGGAGCTGGAGCGCTCGCGTGGCATTTCCCGATTCAATCAAGCCTCAGGATTCCTTCCATGAACCATTTCTTGAACGCCCGGGCCGTGGCCCTGCTGGCGATGCTGATGATTGCCCCTCAGGTCGTTGCCGGACCAGGGCACGACCACGGCGGTGCGGTCCCGGCTGCGCAATCCGGAAAGTCATCACCGCGATTCGAGGCGCACTCCGACTTGTTTGAAGCCGTCGGCGTGTTGTCCGGGGGCGAGCTCTCGGTTACCGTGGATCGATACGACAGCAATGCGCCGGTGCTCCATGCCAAGGTCGAACTTGAAAGCGGTGCATTCAAGGCTGCCGGCAAGTTCCGCGCTGCCCACGGAGACTACAGTTTTGAACCGAAGACCTTCGAGAAGCCGGGATCCTATCCGATCAGCCTGACGATCAGCGCCGGAGAGGACATCGACATCCTTGCCGGCAACCTGGTGGTGCCTGATCCGGCCACCGGGCACGCCCGCGCAAACGACTCACCATCCTGGACACGCTGGCTTGCGGCCGCAGCCGTCCTGGCTGCCCTGGCAGTCGCCATGCTGTTCATCATTCGCCGCCGCGCGACAAGGATCCGTCATGCTTGATCGAACCACGGTACTGCTGTGTCTCATGCTCGCTATGCCGGCGTGGGCGGGCCCCGGCCACGACCATGGCGATGGCGCGCCTGTTGCGGCCTCGGATGCGCCCAAACGGCAGCCGGATGGCAGCGTGTTCCTGCCCAAGGCCGCGCAACGCCAATTGCAGGTTCGCACCGAACGCGTGGCCATGGCCGACCTGGCGCAAACCGTGGAACTGGCGGGTCGCGTCGTGGCCGATGCCAACGCCGGGGGCAAGGTCCAGTCCACACAACCTGGGCGCATCGAGGCCGGTCCGTCCGGCTTGCCCGCGCTTGGGCAGCCGGTGCGCAAGGGTGAGGTGCTGGCCTTCGTCCGGGCCTCCGAAAGCGCGACGCCGGAGTTGAAGGTGAACCTGGAATTGGCGCGCAAGAAGCTTGCGCGGCTCGAGCAACTCGAGGGCGCGGTACCGCAGCGCGAGATCGAGTCTGCGCGCATCGAGGTCGAGAGCCTTGGGCAGCGCCTGTCGCCCAGTGGGGGCGCAATGGTGGCGCGAGAGGCGCTTCTCGCGCCGGTATCGGGCGTCATCGCCGCAACGTACGTCGTGGCCGGTCAGGTGGTCGATGCGCGTGAAGTGGTGTACGAAGTGCTCGATCCGCAGCGGCTGCAGGTCGAGGCGCTGGCCTACGACGCCGCATTGCCTGCCGGTATCGAAGGCGCAGTGGCGAGCCCCGCCGTAGGCGTGCGCGTGCCCTTGCAACGAGTCGGCGCCGGTCGCTTGCTCAAGGAAGGCGCAATTCCAATCCTGTTCCGCATCCCGCCTGACGCGAAGGCGCCGTGGACGCTGGCCGTGGGGCAGTCGCTCAAGGTCTACGCGGTCACGCGCGGCAAGGTTCAGGGAATAGCCGTTCCGGCGGCGGCGGTGGTGAAGAGCCCCTCCAACCTGGACATCGTCTGGGTGCACACTGCGGCAGAACACTTTGTGCCGCTGCCGGTGCGCTGGACCGCGCTGGATGGCACGACGGTGGCAGTCCTCGATGGCCTGAAGGACGGCGCGCGCGTGGTCACGCAGGGTGCGTCGCTGATCAACCAGGTTCGGTGACGAAAGCCTGCCATGTTCAATTTTCTGATTCAGGCCAGTCTCAGGAACCGCCTCATCGTCGTCGTGCTTTCGATTGTGATGATGGTGTACGGTGCGTTCACGCTCGCGCGCATGCCGGTGGATGTGTTCCCCGACCTCAACAAGCCGACCGTGACCGTCATGATCGAGGCCGGCGGCATGGCACCGGAAGAGGTGGAGCAACTCATCACCTATCCGATCGAAACCAACATGAACGGCATGCCGGGCGTCGGCGGCGTGCGCTCGGTGTCCAGCGCCGGCCTGTCCTTCGTCTATGTGACCTTCGATTGGGGCACCGACATTTACCGGGCGCGGCAGATGGTCGGCGAACGCCTTGCCCTGGTGCGCGAGCAACTGCCGCCCGGCGTGGACCACGCGGCGATGGGACCCATCACCTCGATCATGGGCGAGATCATGCTGCTGGCGCTGCCGATTGATATGACGAAGGCCACGCCGATGCAGGTGCGCGAGTATGCGGATTACGTGTTGCGCCCGCGCCTGTTGACCGTCCCCGGCATCGCGCAGGTGATCCCCATCGGCGGTGAGGTGCGGCAGTTCCAGGTGCAGCCGGATACCTCGCGCATGGCGCAACTGGGCATCACGCTGGAGCATGTGGAGCAGGCCTTGCGGGGGTTCTCCGCCAACACCAGCGGCGGCTTCCTGGAGCTCAATGCGCGCGAATACCTGATCCGCAACCTCGGCCGCACCTCGCGGCTGGAGGACCTGCAAAACCTGCCGGTCGATTCGCGCAAGGGGCAATCGATCCTGTTAAAACAGGTGGCCGACGTGCGCTTTGCAGCGGCGATCAAGCGCGGTGATGCCGGCTTCAACGGCAAGCCTGCCGTGATCCTGGGCATCCAAAAGCAGCCCGAGGCGGACACGGTCAAGCTTACGCGCGGAATCGAGTCCGCCCTGGCGGAACTCAGGAAATCGCTGCCGCCTGGAATCGAGGTGCCACAGGTGACGATGCGCCAGGCGAGCTTCATCGAAAGTTCCATCGACACGTTGAAAGGAAAATTGCTTGCGGCGTCTGTCGTGGTCGCGGTGGTGCTGTTCGGGTTCCTGATGAATCCACGCACCACGCTGATCTCGCTGACCGCCATTCCGGTCTCGGTCCTGACCACGGTGCTGGTGTTCAGGTACTTCGGGTTTTCAATCAACACCATGACCCTGGGGGGACTCACCATTGCCATTGGCGGGCTGGTCGATGATGCCGTGGTGGGGGTGGAGAACGTGCTGCGGCGGCTGAAGGCCGACCGCCAGTACGCAAGGGAGCACGGCACGCACCTCAATCCGCTGGAGGTGATCGCCAAGGCGACAATGGAGGTTCGCTCGGCCATCGTGTACGCGACGCTGATCATCGTGCTGGTGCTGATGCCGCTGTTCTTCCTGCCCGGCATCGAAGGCCGCCTGATGCAGCCGCTGGCGATCGCCTACATTGTCTCGCTGCTGGCCAGCATGCTGGTGTCTGTGACGCTGACGCCGGTGATGGCCTGCTACCTGTTGCCCGGAATGAAGCAACTCGATCACGGCGACTCCAGCGCTGTGGCGGCCTTGAAGCGCGGCTATCGCTCGCTGCTGGAGCGCGTGCTGGCGCATCCGCGCGCGATGATTGCGGCCGGCGGAGGGGCAGTATTGCTGGCGGCGGCCACAGTGCCCTTCTTTGCCACCACGTTCCTGCCACCGTTCAACGAAGGTTCGGCCCTGGTGGGATTGCGCCTCAATCCCGGCACCACGCTGGGCGAGTCGGTGCGGCTTGCCACGCAAGCCGAGCTGGCCTTGCAAGGCGTGCCGGAAGTGTTGGCGGTGGGGCGTCGCAGCGGTCGCGCGGAACTCGACGAGCATGCCGAGGGTGTGCACGTATCGGAGCTTGACCTGCGCTTGAGGCGCTCCGGGCGTTCGCTGGAGCAGATCTACGCAGACATTCGCGCGCGGCTGGCCAACCTGCCGGCCGCCATCGGCATCGGTCAGCCGATCTCGCATCGCATCGACCACATGCTGTCCGGCGTGCGCTCGCAGATCGCGATCAAGATTTTCGGCGACGACCTCGACACCCTGCGCGGGCAGGCGGACGTGCTGCGCGCCAGGCTGGCCGGCATCGCGGGCATTGCCGACCTTGAAATCGAGAAACAGGTGCTGACGCCGGAAATCAAGGTGCGCATCGACTACGACCGTGCCGGACAGCTTGGCTTGTCGCCGGCCAGGCTCGCCCGCGAGTTGCAGATGCTGATCGATGGCGAGCGCCTCACGCAGGTGATCGACGGCAACAGGCGTTTCAATCTGGTGCTGCGCCTGCCTGAAGATGCGCGATCGGTGGACGGGCTGCGCAACATCTTCATCGACACCCCCGGCGGCCGCGTGCCGCTGTCGCGCCTGGCCGTGATCGAGGAGTCCGACGGTCCGAACCAGATCAGCCGTGACGACGGCCGCCGTCGCATCGTGATCTCGGCCAACGCACAGGGACGTGCTTTGTCGGAGGTGGTGTCAGATATTCGTTCGGCAGTAGTGGAGACCAAGCTGCCCGAGGGCTACTTCATCACGCTGGGCGGGCAATTCCAGGCACAGGAAGAGTCAAGCCGCTTGATCGGCCTACTTTCACTCGCTTCATTGGCGATGATTTTCATGGTGCTGTACTCGCGCTACCGGTCGGGTGTGCTGGCGCTGATCATCATGGCCAATATTCCCTTGGCATTGGTGGGCAGCGTGATCGGGCTTTGGCTCTCAGGCCAGCCGCTGTCGATCGCGGCACTGGTGGGCTTCATCACGCTGGCCGGCATCGCCATCCGCAACGGCATCCTCAAGGTCAGCCACTACGTCAACCTGTGCGCCTTCGAAGGCGAGGCCTGGGGCCAGGCGATGATCGTGCGCGGCTCGCTGGAACGCTTGACCCCGGTGTTGATGACTGCACTGGTGGCCGCGTTCGCGTTGGCGCCATTGTTGTTCGAGGCGGAGATGCCGGGCACCGAAATCCTGCATCCGGTCGCAGTGGTCATCTTCGGCGGGCTGATCTCCTCCACGCTGCTGGATACCTTTCTCACGCCGGCCATGGTGTGGGTGTTCGGCAAGCGGGCCGTGGAGCGGCTCGTGGAGGATTCGGGAAGTGAAGCGTTCTGATTCAAACATTTCAACTCATCCATCCAGGAGGACTCCGTGAAGATCTTTCGTTTCTATGCCGTATTGGCCTCGTTCGCAATGGCGGGAACAGCCATTCCGGTTGCGGCCAATGGCAAGCATGCCAGTGGCGATCACCACCACCCCAAGTACGGTGGCGTGGTGCAAGAAGTGAAGGAAGTGCAGTACGAATTGGTGGCCAAGCCGGACGCAATCGCGATCTATGTTGAGGATCATGGCAAGAAAGTCGATGTCAATGGCGCCACCGCCAAATTGACCTTGCTGAACGGCAAGGAAAAATCAGAAGTGCTGTTGACCTCCGGCGGCGGGAACAAGCTGGAGGCCAAAGGGACCTTCAAGGTCGCCACCGGTACACGCATCGTGGCGGTCGTCACGTTGGCCGGGAAACCGGCAGTCAGCATGCGCTTTTCCGTCCGACCGTGAAAAAGGTTGCGGTCAGTGGGATGATGGTGGCCATCCCTGATTTCCCGGCTGACAGACGATGACCTGGCTTCTCACCAAGTACGCCCTCACCGCCGCGATCGTGGTTGCGGTGTCCGAACTGGCCAAGCGCAGCGACCGGCTCGGTGCGCTCGTCGCGGCACTGCCGCTGGTCACGATCCTGACGCTGATCTGGCTGCACGTGGAACGCCAGCCGGCGGAGAAGGTGGCCAACCATGCGTACTACACGTTCTGGTACGTGCTGCCGACGCTGCCGATGTTCCTCGTGTTCCCGTGGCTCATGGCGCGCTGGGGGTTCTGGCCCGCGTTGGCCGCCAGCGCGGTGCTCACTGCGATCGCCTTTGCCGGGACGGTCGCGTTGCTCAAGCCGTTCGGGATCGAACTGGCCTGATGGCGCGAACTTTCCGGCAAACGCCAACTCTGAGCCAGCAGGATGATTCCATGGCCATGATGTCCGCTTACCGCAAATGCTGTGCCTTGGCCTGCGCGTTCGCCATCGTGTTCGCGCAACTGGCCGTGTCCGCCTATGCCTGCCCGCGCATGGCGGCCGCCCCGGATTCGGGAGCAGCCGTCGCGGGCAATGCCGAACCGGGCGCGGATTGCGATCGGCGGACCGGCGATGCCTTGTGCCAACTGCATTGCACCTATGGCAGCCAGGCCGCCCACGACGCTCCGCCGCCGCTGGCGTTTGTCGCACTGGCCCCCTCGTTCGTGGCCACGATTGCCGCTGCACCGGTGGTGCAGGCGTCCGGCCCGGCCGGGGACGGCGCACTCCTGCGCGGTTCCGCACCACCGTTGTCCATTCGCCACTGCTGCTTTCGCATTTGACCTGCAGTCCCCGTTGATCGACCGGCCCGCCGGGCCGAGCGGACTTCATCCATTTCGAATGGGGGCAGTGTGAAAAACAACAGCAGTGTTCGGGCACATCGGGCCTCTGCGGATCGCGCGGGGGTCGCGGCAGGGATCGCACTGGTGCTGCTCGCCCCGCAAGCGGCGTGGGCCAAGCCGATCGCCTTCGCCGACGGCACCACCGTCATGCACGAGCGCAACACCAACATGCTGGAGACGCAGGCGTTTTACGCGCCGGCGTATTGGTGGTCGCTGGGGCCGGGATTCGTCCGGCTGACCAGCGACGACAAGCGCACGCGGCGCGACATCGGCTATGTGCAGTTCAACGTGCTGGCCAAGCGCTGGAACCTGCCCGCCGCGCAGGGCAACCTGTTCGCCTTTGCCGGGGCCGGCACCGTGCGCAGCACGCAGGCCGGCGTGCCCGGTGCGCGCCGCGATGCCGTGTGGCGCTACGGCGGCCAAGGCGACTACGAGACGCGCAGCATCTACACCTCGTTCAAGGTCGATGGTTACAAGGCGGCCGCGTTCTCGCATCGCATCACTACGGCGCAGTTGGGCGTGGCCCCCTACGAGCACGACTACGAGGACCTCGCTACCTGGTTCCTGCTGCAGGCGCGCCACTACACCGGCGGCCTGCGCGAGCGTTCACCTGGCGTGCGCCGCATCGAGGAGACGCTGTTGCTGCGCCTGTTCAAGGGGCCGGTCTGGGCGGAACTCGGCGTCAACCGGGAGCGGCACACCCAATTCATGATCATGTACAACTTCTAGGAGAACACCATGAACCCGTCAGTCATTCCCGCGTTGGTACTTCTGGCGGCACTCGTGCCGACGGCGGTGCAGGCCAAGACCATCCGCATCGAGGTCGATGGGCTGGTTTGCGCCTTTTGCGCCCAAGGCATCGAAAAGAAGATGAAAGCCCAGCCGGCCACGGACAAGGTGTTCGTGAGCCTGGAGAAAAAGGTGGTGGCGGTGTCCCTCAAGCCGGGCCAGGACATCGCGGACGACAAGCTCAAGGCGGAGATCACCGATGCCGGTTACGTGGTGAAGGGCATCCGCCGCAGCGACGAATCGCTCGACGACATCCGCAAGCACGTCAAGGCGCAGAAATGATCGACGGCTTCAGATCCAGTTTCGCGGCGTCGTTCGTGTCGCTGTTCACCAGCGGCGGCACGCTGATCTGCTGCGCACTGCCGGCCCTTCTGGTGTCCTTGGGGGCCGGGGCGGCGATGGCAGGATTGGTTGGCGCGATTCCGCAGATCGTGTGGTTGTCCGAGCACAAGATGCCATTGTTCGCGGTGGCCGGGGCGATGCTGGTGCTGGCCGGTGCCCTTCAGTGGCACGCGCGCTCGCTGCCCTGTCCATCGGCCCCGGCGCTCGCCGCGGCGTGCGCGCGGACGCGCCGGGTGTCGCTCGCCATCTACGCAGTTTCGGTAGTGATGTTCCTGATCGGCGCCGGGTTCGCCTTTGCCGTGCCATGGCTGCAGGCTTGAAGGGCAAAGTCCAATATCAGCGCGGCGTTCGCGGCAAAACACGCCCAGACACCGCGCCAGTCAATGGGTTTGCCTTGCCGGGGTCAGCTTTCGGCTAAAGCTTGTGCGAGAGTGCCTTTGACAAAGTACATGTCGATCGGCCCCTTGCCCTTGGCATCGACCTTGCCGCGGTATTCGCACTCGAACTCGTCCTGCACCAGGTCATAGGTGTAGGCGGAAATGTTGACGCGCCCCGGTTCGCCGGCACTTTCCAGGCGTGACGCGAGGTTCACGGTGTCGCCCCAGATGTCGAACGCGTACTTGCGTTTGCCGACCACGCCGGCCACCACCGGGCCGGAATGTACGCCGATTCGGATCGCCCACTTGAACGGCGATTTCTTGTTGCGTTCCTCGATATGGGCGGCGATGCCCAGCGCGGCGCGCACGCATCGCTGGGCGTGGTCCGCACAGGGCTTGGGCAGGCCGGCGGCGGCCATGTAGGCATCGCCGATGGTCTTGATCTTCTCCACGCCGCAACGGTCGGTGATGTCGTCGAAGGCGGCGAACAGCTCGTTTAACTCCGCGACCATGCGGTCGGCCGGGATGCTCGCCACCGCCTGCGTGAAGCCGGAAAAATCGGTGAACAGGATGGTGGCCGATTCGTGCCGGGCCGGTTTCGATTCGCCGGTGCGCGAAAGTTCATCGGCCACGTCGGCGGGCAGGATGCTGTGCAGCAGGTCCTGGGTACGCGCCTGGGCGGCCTTCAACTGCGCAGTGCGTTCCTCGACCTTCTGTTCCAGGACCGAGTACGACTCCTTCAGGTGGCTGCCCATCGCGTTGAACTGGCCCGCAAGTTCCTCGAGTTCATCGCCGGTGCGGATGTCGATGCGGCGGTCCAGGTTGCCGCCGCCGATTTCCTTCGCGCCTTCGGCCAGCACCCCCAGCGGCCGCACCAGCGCCTTGGCCAGGTAAAAACTCGCGACCACCGAAATCACCAGGCCGGCCGCCAACAGCAGCAGTGCGCGCACGATCACCGGCGTGGTGGCTTCCAGCGCTTCCGTCCGCGGCGTATCGACGAACACGCGCCATCCCAGGAAGTCGATCGGCGCATGCGCCGAAATCACCTCGAGCCGTTCGAGGTCCAGTCCATTGGCGATTTGCTGCCCGGCCAGTGCCGCCGCCACTTGCGGCAGCTGGGCCAGGTTGCTTTTTTTCAGGACCAGCGAGATGTCCGGGTGCGCGATCAGGTTGCCGGTACCATCGATGACATAGGTCGCGCCGGCCTTGCCGGCCTTGATCTTGGACACCACGTTCCAGACGAATTTGAGATTGACCTCGGCGAACACGGCGCCGCCCCCCAGCGCGGGACGCACCACGCTGATGTACGGCTCGGTGCCCTTGAGGAAGTACACCGGGCTGAACTGCGTTTTGCCTTTTTTCGCCGCCAGGTACAACGGGTTCGCGTTCTGGTCCGCGCCGGTGCCGCTCGAATCCATCGCCAGCCGCGATACGCGCGTGCGCTCGATGCCCTGCGCGTCGATCCAGGCGGATTCGGTGATGGCAGGCACCTGGCGCATGAGCTTCAACAACGAGATGCGGCGCTGTTCGGCCTCGTTGCCCGCGCCGAAGGTCACCGGCAGTGCCGCCCAGCCCATCTGGTGTTCGATGTCGATCACGAACTGCTCGATGCGGATGGACGCCGCCACCGCCTTCTGCTCCTGCAGCTCGGTCAACTGCGCCTCGGTTTCCTTGACCGAGAAGTACGCGCCGAGGCCGCCACTGAGGATCAACAGCCCCGCGACCAGCGACACGATCAGCGTCGCGTACTTGGGAAACAGCCGCCAGCGGCGCATCAACGGCATGGCGGGCGGGGGGAGTTCGGGTGCATGGCACAAGTCTAAGCGATGACGCCGGGCGCGGCGGCAGGCGCTATCCGTCCCAACGCGTTGCGGCTACAATCTTTTCGCGTCAGGTAGAGCGCAGCACATGACCGGGGAAAGGCACAGCATCGTTCGACGCATTCCAGGGGAGGAATCGGCATGGATGGCTTTCGGTGGCATGCGTTTGCGGCAGGATTGGCGGGCGCCTTCGCACTGGGCGCGTCCGCGACGGAAAACGCCAACTCGAACAAGCCGCCCGGGGTGGACACCGTCGCCGCCGGCCTGATGCACGACGGCGGCTGGCGCATCACCACCACGGTGTCGCAATACGTGGCGGACGAGAATCGCGACGGCAGCGGCAGCAAGCCGGGCAACGTTTCCGACTTTTATTTCCGCGCGCAGGTCTTGAGCATCCGCTTCCAGTATGTGTGGCCGGATGTGAAGTGGCTGGGGGCCAGCGTGGAGACGCGCTTCGGCCATTTGCTCTATGGCGACGTGAAATTCCGCGCCGACGTGCGTGTCAATCCCAATTTCACGGCCCGTCCGCGCGGCTCGGACCACGGCGCGCTGTCCGCCGGTTTCGCCGGGCCGGTGATGCTGGGCTGGAAAGGCGAGACCGTGCACCAGGTGTTCGGCCCCTTGCTCCTCTATCCCACGCGCAGCTTCGACAAGTCGCAGACCACCAACCTGAGCACGGGCTATCGTTCGTTCGTGCCGTTCTATGGCATCACCTGGTTCCCGTCCGAAGGCTGGGAGGCCAGCGCGGCCGCCACGATCCTGTTCAACCAGGCCAACTCGGCGACGGGCTACCGGTCGGGCCGCGAGGCGCTGGTTGATTTCGGTGCCGACAAGGTGGTGATGCCGGGCTTGCGCGTGGGCCTGAGCGGCTATGCGTACAAGCAACTGAAGGACGATGTGTTGAACGGCGTGACGGTGGCGGGCGGCAATCGCGGGCAGGTGTTCGCGCTGGGGCCGCAGGTGCGTTACCGCGTGTCGAAGTACTTCGGCATCACGTTCAAGTGGCAGCCGGAGTTCAAGGCCGAGAACCGGCCGGTGGGCAACCGGGCGTTCATCCAGTTTTTCAACGAATTTTGATCGGGCAGCCTTGAACCCGGGGAGTCGATCGCGATGAGAATGGCTGCCGTCGTTCGCATGGCCTGCGTGCTGTTCATGGGCCTGGGCAGCCTGGCCCACGCGCAACCCGCACCCGGCGTGCACAAGATCGGCTTCGTCAACGTCGGCCCCGCCGTGCCGAACGCGAAATACCTGGCCGCCTTGAAAGCCGGCTTTGCCGAACTCGGTTATGTCGAAGGCAAGAACCTTGAGTTGATCGTCCGCTGGGGAGATGGCCAACCCGCCAAATTGCCGGACGCCATGAAGGAGATCCTCGCCGCCCAGCCGCGCTTGATCCTCTCCACCGGCGGCGGCGTCACGGTCAAGGCCGCCGCGCAAGCCGCCCCCAACCTTCCGGTGGTGTTCATCACCGGCAATCCGCTGGGGGAGCAACTGGTCTCGAACCTGGCGCGGCCCAGCGGCAACCTGACCGGGATCGCCGTTCTCGCCGGTCAACTGGAGGCCAAGCGGCTGGAATTGCTCAAGCAACTGGTGCCGAAGGTCAAACGCGTGGGCATGGTATGGAATCCCAGCGCGGTGGCGATCGGCGACATCGTCAAGGATGTCGAAGCCGCCGCCAAGCGGCTGGGCATCGAGCTGGTCGACGTGAAGGCACGTTCGCCGGCCGAACTGGACGCTGCCTTGGCGGACGTGGCGAAGGCAAAGGTGGACGCATTGTTCGTGGTGTCCGACCCGGTGCTCGGATTCGAGCGCAAGCGCATCGTCGATTTCGCAGCCAGGCAGAACCTGCCCGGCATCTATTTTTGGCGCGAGTTCGCCGAGATCGGCGGCTTGGCCAGTTACGGCGCGAGCCTGCCCGACGTGTACAAGCGGCTCGCGTTCTATGCCGACAAGATCCTCAAGGGCGCCAAAGCGGGAGACCTGCCCATTGAACAGCCGACCCGCTTCGAATTCATCATCAACCAGAAGGCGGCAGCGCAGCTCAAGCTCTCCATATCCGCCGAATTGCTGTTGCGCGCGGATGAGGTGATCCAGTGACGCGGGGATGCCGGATCGTGCGCTGGACCGTCGCACTCTTCGCGACGCTTTGCTGCGCGTTGAGCACGGCGGAAGCGCAATCGGCCAAGCAGTACCGCATCGCTTGGCTGGTCTCGACGCCGTCGTCCGTGCCGTCGATGAAGGCGGCGATCGCAAGTTTCCAGGCCGAGCTGCGCAAGTTCGGCTACGTCGAGGGCAAGAACTTGACCGTGACCTACAAGTTCGCCGACCAGGGCATCGATGCCCTTGGCGCACATGCGAAGGAACTGGCGGCCACGAAGCCCGACCTCATCCTCACCGACAGCTCGTTCGCCGCACTGGCCGCGAAAGGCGCGACGACCCGCGTGCCGATCCTGATGGCGGTGAGCGCCGCGCCGGTGCAACAAGGACTCGCGGCCAGCCTGGCCAAACCCGGGGGCAATATCACGGGGATGACCCTGATGGCGCCGCAGACGGCGGAAAAGCGTTTGGAACTTCTGAAGCTCGCGGTGCCGCGGATCAAGCGCGTGGC
>JAEUMZ010000139.1 GCA_016790765.1 Betaproteobacteria bacterium | reverse complement strand
TGTTCAACGCCCTGGCCTGGCTGTCCTTTCCCGCCGCCAAGGGTGCGATCAATGCGCAGCACGCCGCGCTGCTGGCCGAACGCGGCGACGTTGAAGCGCGCGCCCGGTCCGTCGAACGCGACGTGCTGACCCTGTTCGACGAGGGCGGCATCGCCATCGCCTGCGCCGATCCCGCGCTGGCCGAGGCGATCCGCGCATTCCGCTGGCGCGAGCTGTTCTGGGAGCGGCGTGCCGACTGCGCGGCGAAACTGCGCTGCTTCCTGTTCGGCCACGGGCAACTGGAAAAGGCGCTCGATCCCTACGTGGGTGTCACGGCGCATGCCATCCTCGTGCCGGTCGGCGAGGTGTTCCTGGCCGCCTCGCGCGAGGCGCAGGTTGTCACGCTCGACCATCATCTCGCGCGCTGGCTCGGCGATCGCCGCAATCTGTCCGGCACGCACCACCTTCATCCGTTTCCGTATCTCGGGTTCCCCGGCTGGTTCGCCGCCAACGCAGAGCCGGCGTTTTACGACAACCCGCGCTACTTCCGCGCCGGCCGCGGGCTTGCGCACCGCGCGGCCGCCGGCGCGCAGGAGTCGCCACTGCCCCGCGTGGGATAATGCGCCCGGAAGCGCGCCAGACAGTCGCTGTGTTCGCACAGAGGAAAGTCCGGACTCCACAGGGCAGGGTAGTGGGTAACACCCATCCACCGCAAGGTGCGGATCAGAGCAACAGAGACGAGTCGTCCGGTCTTGGCGACCAGCGAGCGGCGCAAGCCGCGAGCTTGTCTGCTCAAGACCGGGCGGGTGAAACGGGCAATCTCTACCCGGAGCAAACCCAAATAGGCAGGCGTTGAGGCGGCCCGCGGAGCCTGCGGGTAGGGTGCTAGAGGCCCACGGCAACGTGGGTCCCAGAGGAATGACTGTCATAGCACGCAAGTGCCGTAACAGAATCCGGCTTATCGGCGCGCTTCCCCTACTTTGATCCTGCAAGGTGCCGGACCCGGCAAGCGGGCTGCTCGCGTCCAGTGGGCAGGCTTACAGCACCTTGCCCGGATTCATGATCCCCAGCGGATCCAGCGCGCCCTTGATGGCGCGCATCGCCTGCAGCGCCACGGCGCTCTTGTGGAGCGTGATCTCTTCGCGCTTCAGCTGTCCCAGGCCGTGCTCGGCGCTGATCGAACCGTCGAGTTCGTCGACCAGCGCATAGACGAGCTGATTCGCCCGCGCCGCTTGTTCCGGCGTCGGCACGGCGCCGGGAAAGGCGAGGTTGTAGTGCAGGTTGCCGTCGCCCAGGTGTCCGAAGCACACCACCTGCGCGGCCGGGAAGGCTGCGGCCAACTGGGCGTCGCCGCGCGCGATGAAGTCCGCGATGCGCGACACCGGCACGCTGATGTCGTGCTTCACGCTCTTGCCCTCCAGGCGCTCGCCTTCCGGGATGTGCTCGCGCATGGTCCACAACGCGCGCGCCTGGGCGCCGCTTTGGCTCACGATCGCGTCTCGCGCGATGCCTTGCTCGAGGACCGGCTCGAGTGCGCGCTCGAACAGCGACGGCAGCGGCGCATCGCGCCAGGTGTCCTCGACCTGCACCAGGACTTGCCAGGGATGCGCGGCCGCGAACGGCTCGACGGTGGCCGGAAAGTGCTTGACCACCAGGTCCAGGCAGTGCCGCGATATCAGTTCAAAGCCGCTAACCCGGTCGCCCAGTTCGCTGCGCAAGGCGGACAGCAACGCCACCGCATCGCCCGGGGAATTCACCGCCACCAGCGCCGTGAGCCTCGCCTGCGGCAGCGGAAACAGTTTCAACGTGGCCGCCGTGATGAGGCCCAGCGTGCCCTCGGCGCCCATCAGGAGGTGTTTCAGGTCGTAGCCCGTATTGTCCTTGCGCAGCCCCTTCAGCCCGTGCCAGACGCGCCCGTCCGGCAGCACGGCCTCCAGGCCCAGCACCAGGTCGCGCGCATTGCCGTAGCGCAGGACGTTGGTGCCGCCGGCGTTGGTGGACAGGTTGCCGCCGACGGTGCAGCTGCCTTCGGCAGCGAGCGAGAGGGGAAACAGGCGCCCGGCCGCACGCGCCGCCTCCTGCACGGTTTGCAGGATCGCGCCAGCCTCGACGGTGAGCGTGTTGTTGTCGGTGTCGAGGGCGCGGATGCGGTTCAGGCGCCGCGTGGACAGCACGATCGACCGGCCTCCCGCATCCGGCGTGGCGCCGCCCACGAGGCCGGTGTTGCCGCCTTGCGGCACGACCGGCGTGCGCGTCGCGGCACAGAGGCAGACCACCTGCGCCACCTCCTCCGTGCTGCCGGGCATCACCACGGCAAGCGCGCGTCCGCTGTAGTTGCGCCGCCAATCGGTGAGGAAGGGCGCGGTGTCGTTGTCTGTCGTGAGCACGTGCGCGGGTCCGACGATTCCGGCCAGGCGTTCGACGAAGCCCTGGGGTGATGCAGGGACGGCCGTCATGCCGTGCGGATCCTGCCCAGCATCGCCGTGGTGGAGCGCTCATGCTGGAAGGCGATCGAATGCACGGAGCCGCCCCAGCCCTTCACCTCGGCCGCGCCGACGATGCGGTCCAAGGCCCAGTCGCCGCCCTTGACCAACACCCCGGGGCGCGCGGCCAGGATGCGTTGCAGCGGCGTGTCCTCCTCGAACCAGGTCACCAGGGAAACGCATTCGAGCGCGGCAACGACGGCCATGCGGTCCTCGAGCGTGTTGATGGGACGGTCTGCCCCCTTGCCCAGGCGCTTCACCGACGCATCCGAATTCAGCGCCACGATCAGCGCGGCGCCCAGGGCGCGCGCCTCGGCCAGGTAGGTCACATGGCCGCGGTGCAGCAGGTCGAACACGCCGTTGGTGAACACCACAGGCTTGGCCAGCCGGTCCGCGCGCGCCGCCAGGTCACCGGGGGGGCAAAACTTCTGCTCGAAGGCGGGGGTCATGCCCGCATTGTACTGTCGCCTCAGACGGCGGGCACGGGCGCCGGCGTCCCCAGGCTGGCGATCATTTCCTTGCGAAACTTGTTGAGGTCGGCCACCGTCACGAAGGTGCGGTCGAAGAGCATGGACAACTGCTTGAGGATGCCGTTGGCCACGCGCGACTCCCACATCTTGTCGAAGCGGATTTGCGTGTCGAGCCAGCGTTCCAGCCACTCGGGGTCCGGCAGCTTGGACTGCACCGTGTCCTGCGGAAACATGTCCTTGTTCACGTGCAGGTTGGTCGGGTGCAGCGGCTTGCCCGACTTCCCGGCAGACGCCATCAGCACGCCGATCTTGGCGAATGCCACCTTGGCCTCGTTGCCCATCTTCTCCACTGCGCGCCGCATGTAGCGGAAATAGGCCCCGGCATGACGTGCCTCGTCCTTCGAGATCGTGTCGTAGATCTTCTTGATCACCGGCTCGGTGTGCCACTCGGCGGCGCGCCGGTACCATTGGGTGAGGCGGATCTCGCCGCAGAAGTGCAGCATCAGCGTCTCCAGCGCCGGCGCCGGATCGAACGGGAAGCGCACCGCGTGCAGTTCCTGCTCGGTGGGGACAAGGTCGGGGCGGAAGCGCCGGAGATAGTCGATCAGCACCAGCGAGTGCTTCTGCTCCTCGTAGAACCAGATCGACATGAAGGCGGAAAAGTCGCTGTCGTGCTGGTTGTCGCGCAGGAACATCTCGGTCGCGGGCAGCGCCGACCATTCGGTGATGGCGTTCATCTTGATCGTCATCGCCTGCTCGTCGGACAGCTTGGCCGCGTCGAAGATGTCCCAGGGGATGTCGGCCGCCATGTTCCAACGGGATTTTTCCAGGTCGCGAAAGAGGTCGGGATAGAGCATGGCCGTTCGGGGGGCGTGGGGGTTTAACGGGTCCTTGCCAGACTACGCGGCGCCGCTGCGGGCGGATGCGCGTCGGGCTTGCGGCGCAGTGCCTTGCGGCGCGATCCAGTCAGTCCGCGCAGGGTGGTGTCGACCAGGGCGTCGACAATTTCGGCGTCGCTCAGGGTCTTGCTTTGGCGCAGGAAATCGACCGTCGGGTCGCAGGAGCGCGCATAGAGCGTGAATGCGACGACCTCGTTGGGCATGTCCTGCGCGATGTCGCCGTGCAACTTGGCCTCGTCGATCAGCGCGTAGACGCGCTTGTTGAGCTTCATCGCGGCCGCCACATAGTCGAGGTTCATGAGCAACGAGCGCTGAAACGCACCGCGCGTGGACGGCAGATGCGGCACGCCGCCTTTCAGGCGATGCTCGAGCGACCAGCGCAACATGCCTTCCAGGCGGTCGATCGCGGACCAGGCCTCCGGCATGGCGTCGAGCTCAACCAGGGTTTCGTTGAGCAGGCGCACCATCGCCGCCGCCGCCAGCTTTTCCTTCGAGCTGAAATGCTTGTACAGGCTGCCCTTGGCAATGCCGACCGCCTCGGCCACGTCGTCCATGGTCATGAGGTCGTAGCCTTTGCGCGACAACAATGAGTTCACCGCGTCGAGGATGGCCTCTTCGCGCGCTTCGAATTGTTGCTGCTTGAACGGGAGTTTCAGGCCGAGCATGGGGTGCGGGAAGCAGAAGAAACTTTTCAGTGCAAAACGTGACTATTGAGTCATAATGTGACTTTCAAGTATCAAGTTTGCCACGTCCCTGTGAAATTTCCAAGTCTTTTTGATCCAATTCCGAACACGGCGCGTAGGGAACGCCGGCAGCTTTCGTGCCCGCTCAACCTCGCCGTCGCCTGTCCGGTTCTGTCAACGCGCCCATGAAAATCGCCGTCATTGGATCTGGAATTGCCGGCCTGTCCGCCGCCTGGCTGCTGGCCCGTCATGCCGGGGGCGAGCACCAGGTCACGCTGTTCGAAAAGGAGACGCGCCTGGGCGGGCACACGCATACCGTGGATGTCACGCTGGAAGGGATTGAACACCCGGTCGACACCGGCTTCCTGGTATACAACGACTGGACCTATCCGAACCTCATCGCGTTGTTCGAGCGGCTCGAAATCCGCACGGTGCCCTCGGACATGTCGTTTTCCATCAAGTTGATGGACGATGCCGGCCGCGGCCGCATGGAATGGTGCGGTTCCGACCGGCTTTCGACGGTATGGGCACAGCCCTCGAACCTCGCAAGACCCGCCTTCTTGGGCATGCTGCTCGATCTGCTGCGCTTCAACCGTCAGGCGCAGCGGCTTACGGCGGCCGACGCGCCGGTACTCACGGGCACGCTGGGGGAGTTTCTCGACGCCCATCGTTACGGGCGTGCCTTCCGCGATTGGTATCTGGAGCCGATGGCCGCGTGCATCTGGTCCACACCGCTGGACCGGGTCACCGGGTTCCCGCTTGAGAAGTTCCTGCTGTTCTGCAAGCACCACGGCCTCATTTCGGTCAATCATCGGCCCCAGTGGCGCACGGTGAAAGGGGGTGCGCGCGCCTACGTGGATGCGATCGCCGCGCAATTGCCGGACGTGCGGCTCGGCCGCGCCGTGAGGCATGTGGCGGGGCGCGAGGGGGCCCTCGAGGTCCGCACCGATGCCGGCACTGAACGATTCGATCACGCCGTTCTCGCCTGCCATACCGACCAGGCGTGCCAGATCCTCGCGGACGGATTCCATGCCCAACGCGAGACGCTCTCGGCCATCGCCTATCAAGCCAACACCGCCGTCGTTCACACCGACCGGCGCCTGCTGCCCGACCGGTCGCGCGCCTGGGGCGCGTGGAACTACCTGGGGTGGCATGCCTCCGCCGGCGCAGCGCGCCAGGCCGCCCTCCGGGGGGCGCCCGTATCATTGTCGTATCTGATCAACAAGTTGCAGCCGCTGCCGTTCAAGTCCCCCGTCATCGTGACCATGAATCCCTTGATCGAGCCGCACCCGGACCGCGTGCTTCGTACCATCGCCTACGACCACCCGGTGTTCCTCAAGCCAAGCGTGGAGGCGCAGCGCGCCATCCGCAAGGTGCAAGGCGGCAGCGGCCTGTGGTTTGCCGGGGCGTGGACGCGCTTTGGATTTCACGAGGACGGTGTGATGTCCGGCGTGGCGGTGGCGCGCGCGCTGGGGGCCACGGTCCCGTGGGCCACCGACGTTCCGGCCGCCAACGATCTGTCCATGCCGTACCCCGGGGTGGACGCATGAGCCATTGGCCCAACCAGGCGATGCCCGAGCTATGCCTGGGCCGCGTGTTCCACAAGCGCCTGCGGCCCTTTGAGCATGCGTTTTCCTATGGGGTGTTCTTTGTGCGCGTGCCGATTGCCGCATGGACGGCAGCGGCCAATCGCTGGTTGTCGCTGGACCGCTTCAACGTGCTGTCGCTGCATCGCCGCGATTACGGACCGCGCGACGGCACCGACCTTGACGCCTGGGCGCGCGGATTGCTACAGGCGCAGGGCCTCGACCGCGCCGACGGTGCCATCGTGTTGCAGGCCTTTCCGCGCCTGTTCGGCTTCGTGTTCAACCCGATCACGCTTTGGTACTGCCACGATCGCGAGGGCCGGCTGCGCGTGGCCATCGCCGAGGTGAGCAACACCTTTGGCGAGCGCCACAACTACGTGGTGGCGCATGCCGATCAGCGGCCCATCCTGCCCGGCGACTGGATCCGCGCGCAGAAGGTGTTCCACGTCTCGCCGTTCTGCCAGATCAAGGGCCACTACCGGTTCCGTTTCGAACAGCATGGCGGGCGGGCATTTGCGCAGATCGACTACCACGACGAGGCGGCCGATTCCGGCAAGCTCCTGGTCACCACCTTGCACGGCAACCCGCAGCCGCTGGGGGCATCTTCCGCCTTCGCGGCGGTGCTCAAGTACCCGTTGATGACCTTTGGCGTCATCGCGCGCATCCACTGGCAGGCGTTGCGGCTGTGGATGAAGCGTGCGCCGTTCTTCACCAAGCCCGAACCCCCATCCCTTGAAACCACCCGATAACCCGACAACCCCACTGCCATGAGCACACCTGCAACCGACTTTCCGATCGGCGTTGCCCGGCGGGACGACATCCCGCGTGCCGGCCGCCTGCTGCTGACGCTCCTCAGCCGGCTGGAGGCCGGCACGCTGACGTTCACCGCGCCCGGCGGAACCACCACGACGTTTCGCGGCGCGCATCCGAGCCCGGTGGCCGACATCGCCTTTCTCGACTGGGGCGTGGCGACCGAGGCCATCCGATCGGCCGAGATCGGCCTCGCCGAGTGCTATCGCGACGGGAGGCTGCACACCCATGACCTGACCGCCTTCCTCACGTTGTGCGCGGCCAACCAGTCGGCCCTGGAGCGGGTGTTCTATGGCCGGCCGCTGGTCGCCCTGTGGCTGCGCTTCAAGCACTTCCTGCGCAGCAACACGCGCGCGAACTCGAAGAAGAACATCCACGCGCACTACGACCTGTCCAACGATTTCTACGCGCTGTGGCTCGACGGCACGATGTCCTATTCCTCGGCCTTGTTCGAGGGCGATGCAGGCCGCAGCATGGAGGCGGCGCAGACGGCCAAGTACGAGCGCATCCTCCAGATGCTCGACCCGAAGCCGGGCGAGCGCATCCTCGAGATCGGCTGCGGATGGGGCGGTTTCGCCGAGCACGCGGCGCGCACGCGCGGCGTGCGCGTGCACGGCATCACGCTGTCGAGGGCGCAACTGGCCTTTGCGCAGGCGCGCATGGCGCGCGCGGGGCTTTCCGGCCTCGTCGACCTGCAGTACGTCGATTATCGCGACGTGCAGGGGCAGTACGACGCCATCGTGTCGATCGAAATGTTCGAGGCGGTCGGGGAGCGCTACTGGCCGACGTATTTCCGCACCGTGCACGATCGCCTCAAGTCCGGAGGCCGCGCCGTGATCCAGGCCATCACGATCGACGAGGCCGCTTTCGCCCGTTACCGGGCCACCAGCGACTTCATCCGCGAGTACATCTTTCCCGGCGGCATGCTGGCACCGCCGTCGCGCTTCGTGCATGATGCCCGGGCGGCGGGCCTGGTGGCGGGCGCGCCGCACCGTTTCGGGGCCGACTACGCTGCCACGCTGGCGTGGTGGCGCGAGCGCGTGAATGCCGCTGCGCAGCCGATCCGCGCGTTGGGATTCGATGAGCAGTTCCTGCAGTTGTGGCGCTTCTACCTGTGCTACTGCGAAGCCGGGTTTCGCAGCGGACGCACGGACGTGATGCAAATCGAGTTGGCAAAGCCTTGAGGAGGATCCCATGCGCAAATGGCTGATCTTGTGGCTGGTGGCCGTTGCCGGTTCGGCGGGGGCGCAGATGCTGCCCGCGGTCGTGGCGATGGATGCCCCGATGCTGCTGCTGCAGGGGGACGGCACCATGCGCTGGTTCGGGTTGAAGGTGTACGACATCCGCCTGTGGACGCAGGCGCGCAAGTTCACCCATGCCGAGCCGTTCGCACTGGAACTGATCTACGACATGAACCTGTCAGGCAAGGACATTGCCAACAAGAGCGTCGAGCTGATCCGCGAGCAGGGCCAGAAGGACGAGGCCAAGCTGAAACGCTGGGGCGAGGCGATGGCGCGTGTGTTTCCGGACATCAAGAAGGGCGACGCGCTGATCGGCGTGTCGATCCCCGGCAAGGAGGCGCGCTTCTACTCGCGCGAGCGGTTCATCGCCTCCGTCCCGGACCCGGAGTTCGCCAAGGCGTTCTTCGATATCTGGCTCGCCGAAACGACCACGGAACCCCGGGTGCGCGCCAGGCTGCTCGGCGACGCCGGCAAGTAGCGCGTGGGCCCGCACGCCGCCACCCCCCTTCCTGCGTGGCGGCTCGCGGCGTATGGCGCGACCGCCGTGCCGCTGGCGATGGCGGCGCTGCCGATCTACGTGCACGTGCCGAAGTTCTACGCCGACGTGATGGGCCTCAACCTGATGGCGATCGGCGGGCTGCTGTTGATGGCGCGCGTGTTCGACGCGGTGCAGGACCCGCTGCTCGGCTACTGGAGCGACCTCACGCGCGACCGCAAGGGCGGGCGCATGGTCTGGGTGGTGATCGGCACGCCGATGCTGGCGCTGGGCATGCTCGGCCTGTTCCGCCCGCCTAGCTGGGAACCGGGCGCGCTGACGGGGTGGTTCCTGGGCATGCTGGCGCTGGTGTACCTCGCCTTCAGCATGGTGCAGATCAGCTACCAGGCCTATGGTGCGGAAATCTCGGACCACCCGGTGGAGCGTACGCGCGTCACCGCGTTCCGCGAGGGACTGGGCCTGGTCGGCGTGTTCCTGGCCGCCGCGTTGCCGCAGGTGCTGGCCGAGTCGTCCGGCCCGCGCGAGGGCTACGCGCAGTTTGCCTTGCTGTTCGTTCCGCTGCTGCTGGTGCTGACCGGACTCACGCTGGCGGCCTCGCCGAAGCCGGTCGTGCGCCGCGCAGCCGTCACGCGCGAGGCGTTTCGCGCCATGTTGAAGCCGCTGCGCAACACGCGGTTTCGCAGTTTGCTGCTGATCTTCGTGTTCAACGGCATCGCGGCCTCGATCCCCGCGACCCTGGTGCTGTTCTACATCGAGGACGTGGTCCAGCGCCCGGACTGGTCGGCGCATTTCCTGATCGCTTACTTCGCGGCCGGCGCGTGCGGCATGCCGCTTTGGCTGAAGTTGTCCGCCGTGCTGGGCAAGGGGCGCACCTGGGGCATCGGCATGGCGGTTTCGATCGTGGCCTTCATCTGGGCGTTCCTGCTCGGGGCGGGCGATGCCGTGCCGTTCATGGTGATCTGCGTGCTGTCGGGGTTGGGGCTGGGCGCCGATCTGGCGCTGCCGCCGTCGATCCTCGCCGACGTGATCGACGACGACGAGCGAGCCGGGCTCGGCCGCAACGAGGGGGCCTACTTCGGCCTGTGGAATTTGGTCACCAAGATGAACCTGGCCCTGGCGGCCGGCATCGCGCTGCCCGCGTTGGCCCTGCTCGGGTACCAGTCGAAGGTGACCACCTCGCCGCAGGCCCTGATGTACCTGGCCGGCATCTACGCCCTCGTGCCGTGCGCCTTGAAAGCCGTCGCCGGCGTGGCGCTGCTGTGGTCGCCATTCTTCGCACGTCCCCATTCGCAGAAGGCCTTGCCATGAAACATATCCTTGCCCTTGCCATCGCGTTGATGACCGCCGCGTGCGCCAGCCTGTCGCCCGCCGACTACGCGACGCAGTCCCCGAAACTCGACCTGGCGACCTATTTCAACGGCAAGGTCGACGGCTGGGGCATGGTGCAGGACCGCTCCGGCCGCGTGGTGCGCCGCATGGTGGTCGAGATCGACTGCACCTGGACCGGCAACGAGGGCGTGCTCGATGAGTCGTTCACGTGGTCCGACGGCAAGACCGAAAAGCGCATCTGGCGCATCCGCAAGGACGGTGACCGCTACGTGGGCACCGCCAGCGACGTAGTCGGCGAGGCGCAGGGCGTGGCCGCCGGCCCTGCCTTGCAATGGCGCTACACGCTGAAACTCCCCGACGAGCTGGGTGGCCACGAGATGGCCATGGACGACTGGATGTGGATGATCGATGGCAGGACGCTCACCAACCGGACGTCGATGAAGAAGTTTGGCCTCACGTTTGCGGAAATCACGATTTTCTTCCGCAAGCGGTGAGTGACGTGCGCAATGAAGGGTGAACTCAAGCACTGGAGCGGCACTTGGGGCAAAAACGCCATGAAAGGACCGCCAGTGCTTGAGTTTGATTGTGACGTTGATTGATCCTCATTTGAAGAACGAACCATGGCCCTGAATCCGAAGATCAAGCAGTGGAGCGGCAAGCGCGTGTGGATCATCGGCGCGTCCACGGGCATCGGCGCGGCGCTGGCGCGGCTGCTGCACGCAAAGGGGGTGCAGGTGGCGGTGTCGGCGCGCAGTGCGGACAAGCTCGACGCGCTGGTCGGCGAATTGGGCAAGGACCGTGCGATGGCGGCCCCGCTCGACATCACCGACGTCGAATCGATTCGCGCGGCGGATGCGCGCATCGCCAAGGCGTGGCAGGGCTATGACCTCGTGGTGTTCATGGCCGGCGATTACTCGTCGATGCGCGCCTGGGAAATTGACCTCAAGGTCGCCCGGCAGATGGTGGCCGTCAACTGGGAAGGTTTTCTGAACGGCCTGTCGGTCGTGATCCCGCGCTTCATGGCCGCCAAGGCCGGCGGCATCGCCCTGGTCTCCAGCGTGGCGGGCTACCGCGGCCTGCCCAAGGCGCTGGTGTACGGGCCCACCAAGGCGGCGCTCATCAACCTGGCCGAGACCTTGTATGTGGACCTGAAGGACAAGGGACTCGACGTGTACATCATCAATCCCGGTTTTGTGAAGACGCCGATGACCGCGCAGAACGATTTCGAAATGCCGTTCCTGATCGAGCCCGAGGAGGCGGCGCGCGAGATTGCCAAGGGGCTGGAAGCCGGCGAGTTCGAGATCCACTTCCCCAAGGCGTTCACGCGCATGCTGAAGACCATGCGCCACCTCTCGTATCCGCTGTACTTCAAGGCGGTCAAGAAGTTCACCAAGCTATGAACCGGTCACCGCAACTCCAGCGCACCGTCGCGTTCTGGGAAACCATGACGCGCGACGCATTGGCCGGTATCGCAACCGTCTACACAGAGGACGTGCGATTCCGCGATCCGTTCAATGACATTGCCGGCATCGACAAGCTCTCGCACATCTGCGCGGACATGTTCGTGCGACTGGACGAGCCGCGGTTCAGGATCCTCGACACCATCGAGCAAGGCGATCGCGCATTCCTGACCTGGGACTTCACCTTCCGCATCCGCGCGCTCAAGCCCGGGCTCACGCGCACCATCCATGGCGGCACGCACCTCACCTTTGCGCCGGACGGCCGGGTCTGCGTGCACCGCGACTACTGGGATGCGGCGGGCGAACTCTACGAGCAGCTGCCGGTGGTCGGTGCGCTGATGCGGTTTCTCAAGAAACGGGCGGGTTGAGGCTAGGAAGATCTCTCCGCCGATGAACGCCGATTAAAACCGCGCCGATGGACGCCGATACAGTCAAACCCAACAATACGAAGGTGTCCCGCCTTTGACCTTATCGGCGTTCATCGGCGTCCACGCTTGGGCCTTTCGACGCCGGGCCTGCGCAATCCTTCAAGCAACTTCTTCTGCATGATCATCGCCTCCACCGAGGTTTCCAGGACCGTGGTGGTGGCCTTGAGCCAGGC
>JAEUMZ010000086.1 GCA_016790765.1 Betaproteobacteria bacterium | reverse complement strand
GTCCCCGAGGATGAAGCGAGCCTCATTCGGGTGCAGCTTGGCGTTCACCGGCACCGCCACGGCGCCACAGTGCCAGGTGGCGTACATCGCCACGAGCATCTTTGGACAGTTGGCGGCAAGCACCGCCACGCGGTCGCCGGGCAGGACGGCGTATTGCGCGCTCAACGTGTGTGCCATTGCGGCCACGTCCAGCGCAAAGCGCCGGTAATCGGCAACAACTTCGCGGCCGAGCACCAGCGCGGGCCGGTCCGGCCATTGACGCGCGCTGCGCTCAAGCCAGTGCGCGAGGTTCATCGACTACAATCAGAGGGGCGCATGATTGATTCTTGCATTTCGCATGAGACCCGTTCAATGCGTCCCTTCCGCTTCCCTTTCCGGGTTGTCGCTACCGGCACCGATCGCGCATGACCCTACCGCAATCCGTCAAAGCGCCCGCCTCCGCCGTTCTCCTCACCCTCATGCCCTCGCTGTTCGTGCTGCTTTGGAGCACCGGCTTCCTGGGCATGCGGCTGGGGGCGCCGCATGCGGAGCCGTTCACGTTCATGATGTGGCGCATGGGCCTGGTGGTCACGATCCTGCTGGCGGCCGCCGCCGTCCTGCGCGCGCCCTGGCCGGGTACGCCGCGCGAGGCTGGGCACATCGCGGTGGCGGGCCTGCTCACGCACGCCACCTACCTGAGTGGCGTGCTGGTGGCGATCCAGAAAGGGCTGCCGCTGGGTTACGTGGCGCTGATCGCCGGCCTGCAGCCGGTGCTCACCGCGCTCCTTGCCACCGGATTCCTCGGCGAGCGCCTCGGCGCAATGCAGTGGAGCGGGCTGGCCATCGGCTTTGCCGGCGTGGTGCTGGTGGTGGCGGGCAAGACCGGCAGTGCACCCGTCGACTGGCCGGCGGTCGGCAGCGCCGCCCTCGCGCTGGCCGGCATCACGCTGGGCACGCTGTACCAGAAGCGCCACTGCGCGCACATGGACCTCATCACCGGCGGCATCGTGCAGTTCGCGGCCACCGGCGCGGTGCTCACGGTGCTGGCGTTTGCGTTCGAAACGCGCGTCGTGCACTGGACCGGCGAGTTCATCTTCGCGCTGTTCTGGCTCGCCATCGTGCTCTCGCTGGGCGCCATTTCGCTGCTCTACCTCATGATCCGCCGCGGCGCGGCCTCGAAGGTGGCGAGCCTGTTCTTCCTGACACCCTCGGTCACCGCCGTGCTGGCGTGGCTGCTGTTCAATGAAACGCTGCCGGGCCTGGCCATTGCCGGCATGGCCATCACGGCGGTCGGCGTCGCGCTGGTGACGCGAAGCCCGTCATGAACCCGGCACGCATCGCCGCCCTGGGCCTCGCATGTGCGGCGCTGGCCGGCTGCGCCGTCGCGCCGCGCGGCTACCCGCTGACCCCGGCCGGCCAGATCGAATTGACCGCCGCCACGCTCGACCCGCTGGGAGCGTACAAGAAGGTGCTGGACCGCGCGCGGCCAGTGGTGTTCACGCCACAGGCACGCGCTGCGCTCACGCCGTCCGGCGCGCTTCGCGCTGCGATCAACACCGGCAACCCTTTGTTGGCCTCGCGCGGCAAGGACGGGCGGCTGCACGGCGTCTCGGTGGACCTCGCCCACGAACTGGCGCGGCAGTTGATGGTGTCCGTGACCCTGGTGCCCTACCCCTCCGCGGCCCGGGCGTTCGAGGGCCTGCAGCGCGGCGAGTGGGACGTGGCGTTTTTCGCCGTCGACCCGGCGCGCGCAGACGACGTTGCATTCACGCCGCCGTATCTCGCCTTCGAGGGCGCCGTCGCGGTCCCGGCGCGCTCCACGCTCCAGCGCGTGGAAGACCTGGACCTGCCCGGTGTGCGCGTGGTGGTGGGCAAGGGCGGCACCTACGACCTCCACCTCACGCGCACCCTGCGGCGCGCGACGCTGGTGCGCGCGGCCACCTCGCCGGTGGTGGCCGATGACATGCTCAAGGGCGGACACGACGCCGCCGCCGCCGCGCGATCGCAGCTCGAGGCCGATGTGAAGCGCCTGCCGGGCCTCAGAATCCTCGACGGAACCCTCCTGCGCAGCGAACAGGCCATGGCGGTGCCGCGCGCGCGGCAAGACGCACGCGACGTGCTAGCGCTGTTCCTGGACACCTTGAAAGAAAGCGGATTCCTCGACGAGGCGCTCAGGCGTCATGCGGTGAGCGGCGCGCGCGTCGAGCCCGCACCTCAGCGCGCCACTCGGTAAACCCCAGCACTGGCGCGGAGTTCCGGGCGCTTTCGCCTGGAACACCGCACCGGTACTTGAGTTTGCCGCCGACACGGTAGGTCAGGTTGCCGAAGGCTACCTGACCTACCATCTACGCATCGCCCGAAACTTGCCACGGGTCTGTCACGTAGCCTTCGGCAACGTGACCTACGCGTTCGTGTTTTGGTGGTGGCATGTCCATGGTCCTTGCCATCACGGCGACGATCATCCAGGCGCTGTCTCGTCCACTAGGGCAATGCCGACCCCGACTTCGCTTTCGCCGCCGCCACGTCCGCCGCCGTAACCGTGCCGCTGGCATTGAGGTCGTTGCGGAAGTTTTCCTGCACCACGGCCTGGCCCGCGCGCGCCTTCACCGCGCTCACGTCCGTGTTGCTGGTGGAACGATTGCCGTTGACATCGCCCAGCAAAAAGCCGAGCGCCGCAGTCGCCGTCGCGCTCCCGTTCACGCCGGTCAAATCCACCTTGACGCGCGCGGCATTGGGGATGCCGGTCAGCGTGACGATCACGTCGTTGCCGGAAATGGCCGTCGTCGCAATGCCGGTGGGGGCCATCAGGTGATTGCTCGAGGCCGCGTTGCCCGCCACAGTGATCTGGCCATCGAAGCGGAAGTGCAGCGTGTGGCCGGCTCCAATGCCGCGCGGCTCGATGCTCACATTCCCCGTGACCAGTTGCGCCAGATCCACCGGCACGTCGAACGGCCCTGCGGCGCCGTGCACCTTGCGCGAGAACACCGAGAGCAGTTGCACCATCGTCGGCACTGAGAGGTCGAGCTGGTAGCGGAAGCCTGCGTTGGCGATGAAGCCGGCGCTGACGGAACTTCCCGTCGCCACGGCATCGCCCACAGAGCCCCTGAGCACGAAATTGGCCGAGGCCATGTCGCCCACGCCGCTGTTGATCGTGTCCTTGGGGATGATGTAGTTGGCGCTGGCCTGGCCGGCGGCGTGGGCCGCTGTCACGTCACTCATGGCGATTCCGACACAAATGATCGAGCATGCATGAGACATTGAGAACCCAATACTCATGTTTCGTCCTCCAAATCAATTCGACTGACGCTCAACGCCACGCCTGCCAGACCAAATTCAAGTTGGCGCTCCAGGAGCCCCCGGCAATATCGACGCGGTAAACGTTTACCTTGAACTGCGTGGTGCTGATGGCGCGTACGGTCGCGACAACCGTGTCGTTGACCTCGCCGCCGCCGAAAAGATCGAATCTTGGCGTCACCAGGACCTTGGGCGGGAACGTGAAAGCGGTCGGAAACGTGATGGTGAACACGTTGACGCCCGCGGCACCCGTACCCACGCTGGCCATGCCCGTCTGTCCCACGCCCAGTTGGTGCTGGGAGTCGATATACACCGGTTGGCCTCCCGAGACTTCAGCGGTCCGGATGCCGTTGATGTAGGTCGAAAAGTGCGAAATGCGACCGATTCGGATCGTGTCCGACTCACCCGCGACCCCTGTATTGCCGATGACAATGTTGTTCCCGCCGGAAGTGATGGCGGTGCCGCTATTGACGCCGATCGCGATATTGGAGTCGCCCGTCACCTGGCTGAGCGCCCCATGGCCAAGCGCGGTGTTGAAACTTCCCGTAGTTCCGAACGCCTGCGCATTGCGGCCCACAGCCGTGTTCTGCGTGCCCGTGCTGTTGAATTGCAATGCGCTGTGGCCGAGACCCGTGTTGCCGGTGGCGCCAACGCTGGCCGCGAGCGCGTTGCGCCCCACTGCCACGCTTTCGGTGCCGGAGGCATTGGCCGACATCGCGCTTGCACCGATAGCAACATTGCTTGTGCCGGTCGTATTGCTGTCCAGCGCCGTGGCCCCCACGGCCACGTTGCTGGCTCCGCTGGTCACTGCGGTCAGCGCGCTCGTGCCGATGCCGACATTGTCGGTGCCGGTCATCATGAAGTTGCCCGCATTCCGGCCGAAGAAAGCGCTGGTGTTGCCGTAGGCGTGCAAGTATCGATTGCCGCCAATCGACAGGACGCCGGTGGTGGCGGTCGGCAGGGGAAAAAACAATGATCCGGTCAATGCCACGTCGCCCGTGCAAGCCCACGCAGATCCGGTCCATATTGGCACCTGGGCTGTGGCACATGCGCTGGTGGGCAGCAGATTCGTCGCCGCCAAATTGATCGCGGCCGAGCCTGATGTCGCACCGCCCGACAGGCCGGCGCCGACGGTGACGCCCGTAATGTCTCCCGTCCCCACATCGTCCGCCGCGCAGGCCCAGGCACTGCCGTTCCACTTGGTAATCTGGTTCATTGCGCATGCCGTGGTCGGCAGCAAGTTCGTGGCCGCAAGGTTGATCGTGCCCGTCGCCGTGATCGGCCCGCCGGTAAGACCCGCGCCGGTGGCCACGTTGGTGACCGTCCCGCCGCCGCCGGCCGCGCCCGTGCCCAATTGCCCGTTGGCGTCGATCACCACGGGGAGCGGTGAGCCGCCCGGCGGCGTCACACCACGGATACCGGCCATGAACGTACGCGTCTGCGCCGAGCCCAGGCGCATGGTCGCGGATTCCCCCGCGACGCCGGCGTGCCCGATGGCGATGTTGTCGTCGCCCGTGGTCAGATTTCCGCCGCCAAAGAAGCCGATTCCGATGTTGCGCGAGCCGGTCGCGTTGCGCAGCGCGGTGGCCCCGAGTGCGGCATTCTCGACGCTCGTCGCCGCTGAAATGCTGCCCAAGGCAAGATTGCCGAAGCCGGCGTTGCGCAAAGATCCCCAGGCCGCCGCGAGCGCGCCGCCGGCGTCGGCACCGGCAAAGACCGAACTCACATCCGGTCCGCCCGACACGGCGAACACGCGCTTGCCCGTGTCGTTCAGGAGCATGCCGTGGTCGATGCTGACGAAGTTGGTGACGTAAAGCTCGCCATCGAGCACCAGATTCCGATACCAATCGATGCCGCTGACGCCGCGCGCCAGCACTGAACCGACCGTCGCGCCTACGGGCAAGGCATCGCTGGCACACGCCCAGTCGGTGCCGTTCCACTTCGGAACCTGGCCTGGTGCGCAGGGCGAGGTCGGCAGCAGGCTGGTCGCCGCCAACCCGATCGTGCCGGATCCGGTGATTGGCCCGCCTGTAAGCCCCGCCCCGGTGGCGACACTGGTCACCGTGCCACCAGAGTTGGTGTCCGCGTCCGTCCCGCACGCCCACGCGCTGCCGTTCCATTTTGGAATCTGGTTCGTCGCGCACGCCGTTGTCGGCAACAAGTTGGTGACCGCGAGGTTGATGGTGCCGCTGGCGGTGATCGGACCGCCGCTGAGGCCCGCCCCCGTGGCCACGTTGGTCACCGTGCCGGCGCCGCCCCCGCCCACCACGTTTGCCGCCGGGATGGTGGCATTGGCGAGCGAGCCGGCCACTTGCCCGGCAGGCAGAACGGCGCCGGTCGCCACTGCATCGGCGCTGAACGCGCGAAAGGCGTATGCGCTGGAGCCGAGCGGCTGGCGCGGCACCATCTCCGCGTCACCGCCCACGGTGATGCCGAGGAAATACGGCACGTCGAACGGCAGCGCGATCGGGCTCACCGCCCCGATGCGCACGTTGAACAGGCCATTGGTGACGCTGACCGCCTGCGTCTCGCTGTAGATCGCGCTGCCGCCGCTGGCGGCCGTATAGAGGCTGAAGGTGATGGCGACCGCGCCGCTGTTCACCGGCTGGGCCGAGGCATTGGTGAGCGTGCCCTGGTAATTGATCGTCGCCGGGGGTGCGGCAACGGCTTGCGCCAGCGTCATGGCAAAGGCCAAGGCCAAGGCGGCGTACTTCAGGACGGAACGGCGCGCGGACATGGCGGACCTCCGAAAAGGAGTTCAAACATGTCCTTAGGTACGGATTCCTCCCGGAAACACTGCCAGAAAGGCAAAGCCAAGCATTGGTGCGGATTTCCGGGCTAAACACCATGGAACGCCGCGTCCATGCTGGCGTTCTCATTTTCTCGCGGCACGGCGGGGTTATCGTGCAGAGGACGATGCGGTGCTGGCGGCAAACACCCGCTCGAGCCGGGCGATGCGTTCCTCCAGGTTGCGTGCCCGATCCTCGAAGGACGCAATCAGCGCCTCGTTCCCGCGATCGACCCCCACCACGGCGCGCACCGGTTTGATGCCGGGCTCGTTCGAGGACGCCCAAGCGCGGCCCACCACGCGCGGCAGGAGCGTGAGGTTCATCGCGGCAGGCGGGACCGCGATGGCGGCATTGCCGCTTGCGACGAGGTAATCGCCCGCATGCACCGGCCCCGCCACTTTCACGTCGGCCTGGCCGATGAAGGCGATAAGCACGTACTGGTCGCGCCGGGCTTCGCCCGGGTCGTTGCCGGAGACGATGGCGCCGGTCGAGACCACCATGAGTTGTTCCGCGCCGTTCAGTTCGCGCGTGACCTTGCCGCCGCGAATGCCCACCACCTCGCCGGGCGCGAAGGACTCGCGCAGGTCGAGCTTGGGCAGGTACTCGGCGAAGTCGTTGCCCGCACCGGCCAGCACGATGCTGTTGGCGCCGTTGCCCTGGATGGAGCCCAGCGTCTGGTCTGCCCCGCCGGCGCCAGAGACAAAATCGCCGTTGTAGAAGGTGATGAAGTTCATCCCCGCGTTGACGGCCCCCGTGGTGCGGATGCGCAATGCCAGCACATCCGGCGAGCTGCCGGTGGAAGTGTTCTCGATTTGCACCACATGGTTGGACGGAATGCCGTTGCCGTCGATGGATTCGGCGATGTGGAGCTTGTTTTCCGGCGATGCAATGCCCAAGCCGACGGCGGTCGCCTCCGTGGCGAGCTGGCCATTGGCGTCGATAGAGACCACGCGCGCAGTGGATGCGGCGGGCGTCACGGCGTGGATGCCGGAAACGAAGGTTCGCGTTTGGTTCGCGGCGGTGCCGATGCGCGTGGTGTTGGATTCGGCGGCGACGCCCGGGTTGGCGATGGCGATGTTGTGGCTGCCGGCAGTCAGGGCATTGCCGCTTTCGGCGCCAATGGCAATATTGTTTGATCCGGTGTCATTGGCCGTCAGCGCGCGATACCCAAGCGCAGTATTGGAGGCTCCCGTATCGTTGACATTCATTGCCTCTGTTCCGACGGCCGTATTGAGACTTGCTTTATTGAAGCCAAGCGCGGCCGCGCCAATCGCAGTATTGCTTGACCCCGCGGCATTCGCGTCCAAGGCGAATGCTCCAAGCGCGGTGTTGCCCGCACCAGTAGATGCCAGCCGCTGTGCAAAGTACCCGACCGCCGTGTTGCTTCCGCCGGTCGTCAGGTTTTGGAGCGCGGTCGTGCCAATGGCCGTCGCGCGGGCACCTGTGCTGGTGAAATTGCCCGCACCGCGCCCCAAGTACACGCCGTCAGTGCCTTGGAAGTGAAGGGCACGGACGCCACTGATCTGAATTTGTCCGGAAACGGCGGAGGTCGCAGGAATCGACAACTGCCCGGTGAATGAGACATTTCCCGTGCAAGCCCATTGCGTGCCGTTCCAACGCGGCACTTGATCGGTCGAGCACGCGCTGGTCGGCAAAAGGTTCGTCGCCGCCAGGCCTATGGTGCCAGAGCCCGTGATGGTGCCGCCGGTCAATCCAGCCCCCGTGGCAATGCTCGTCACCGTCCCCCCGGAATTGGCGTCCGCATCCGCAGCGCACGCCCAAGCGGTGCCGGTCCACTTCGGGATCTGATTGGTGGCGCAGGCCGTCGTTGGCAGCAAGTTCGTCGCCGCAAGATTGATCGTTCCCGTCGCCGTGATCGGCCCGCCGGCAAGGCCCGGTCCGGTCGCCACGCTGGTGACCGTCCCGCCGCTGCCCGCGGCACCTGTGCCCAGTTGGCCATTGGCATCGATCACGACGGGCAAGGGTGAGCCGCCGGGCGGGGTCACGCCGCGAATGCCGGCAACGAATGTGCGCGTATGGTCGGTTGGATTGCCGATGCGGACCGTGTTCGATTCGCCCGCAGCGCCGCCATGGCCGATCGCGATGTTGTAGTGGCCTGTGGTCAGTGCGGAACCCGCCTGATTGCCGATGCCGATGTTGTAATTGCCGTTGTTGTTTAGCAGGGAGCCATTGCCCACCGCCGTGTTGAAGTAGCTGTTGGTCGCATTCCGCGAAGCCGATGCGCCGAGCGCCACGTTGCCGTTCCCCTCCCCTAGCGAAGCGAGGGAATCGTGACCCAACGCGGCATTGCTCGAACCGGCGCTGTTCGCGCCGAGTGCGGACGAGCCAACCGCGACGTTTGAAGCACCGTCCTGATTGAGACCAAGTGCATCTCTTCCGACGCCCACGTTGTGGCTTCCCATGAGCAGCGACTTGAGCGCACGAACACCGAGCGCGGTGTTGCTCGCGCCGAGCAGGTTGAAGTTGCCTGCGTCACTGCCGGCAAACACGTTGTTGCTGCCAAAGTTGTGCAGGAACGGCAGGCCATCCTTGATCAGATTGCCGGCGCTAGCCGACGAACCGGGCAGCACGAGATTCCCCGACAACGATGGCGAAGCAGTCCAGACCGCGCCGCCGGCCGAGCCGGCCAGTACCTGACCCGCGGTACCACCTGCCGGAAGCGCGCTGTCGGCGGCGCAGGCCCATGCACTGCCATTCCACTTGGCAATTTCGTTGGATGCGCATGCCGTGGTCGGCAGCAGGTTGGTGGCAGCCAAACCGATGGTGCCGGATGCCGTGATCGTGCCCCCCGTCAACCCCGTCCCCGCTGCAATACTCGTCACCGTGCCGCCGGAATTGGTATCCGCATCCGCCGCACATGCCCAAGCACTTCCGGTCCACTTCGGAACCTGGTTCGCGGCGCACGCAGTGGTGGGTAGGAGGTTTGTGGCCGAAAGATTGATGGTGCCGCTAGCGGTGATCGGTCCACCAGTAAGTCCCGCACCGGTGGCCACGCTGGTCACGGTGCCGCTGCCGCTGATACCACTAGTGCCCAATTGACCGTTCTCGTCGATGATGACCGCGAGCGGTGCTGCGCCGGCCGGCGTCACGCCGCGCACACCGGCCACGAACGTGCGCGTGTGGGTTCCGGCATTGCCCAGGCGAACGGTGCCGCTTTCGGTGGCCACTCCGGCGCTGCCCAGCAGGACGTTGTTGGACCCGTTGGTCATCGATGTCCCGGCGTACGATCCAAGCGCCAGGTTGCCGCTTCCCGCCGCGAGGTTGTTCAGCGCGCTGAAGCCAAGCGCGACGTTCGTGCCGCCACTGGGATCGTTGTAACTGCTCAAAGCCTGGCTTCCGACCACCGTCTCCAGCCCGGTCTGCGCCGCAACCGCCAGCGCATTCTGGCCGATGGCGATTGCGCCGAATCCGCCGGTCACGAGGTTGAGCGCATTCATGCCTATCGCGATCCCGCCTTGCCCCCCAGTCGCATTCGACATGGCCTGCGCGCCCACTGCGATGTTGCCGCTCGCGAACGGCCCGGTGCCCATGTTCACCATGGAGTTGGCCCCGATGGCGGTATTGTTGACGCCGTCATTGGTGAACGGGCCCGCTTGAAACCCCACGGCAACACTGCCCGACGTATTGAAACTGACCATGCGGTGCCCCGCCGCGGTCAGGATCTGCCGCGTGCTCACGGTGTCGATCACCGGGTTGGTAGACCACACGTAGTTGGACGCCGTGCGTTGCAGCAACGCGCCGCTGGCGCCCCCCACCGGCAACCCGATGTTGTCGGCGCACGTCCAGTTGGTCCCGCTCCAACGCGGGATCTGTGTTGCCGCGCACGCGGTGGTGGGCAGCAGATTGGTGGTGGCCAGGTTGAGGGTGCCGCTGCCGGTGATCGGCCCGCCTGTCAGGCCTGCGCCCACCGCAACCGAGGTCACCGAGCCGGATGAAGGTGTTGAACAAACCCAAAAGCTGCCGCTCCATGAAATGGATTGGCCTGCGCTACATGGCGACAGGGGCAGCAGGTTTGTGGCGGCCAGGTTGATTGTGCCACTGCCGGTGATCGGTCCGCCGGTCAGTCCATTGCCGGTGTTCACCTGCATGACGCTCCCGCTTGGCAGACCTTCGGTCACCAGCTGCCCTTCGGGACTCACGCCAACAAGGCGGACGTTGTTGGTCATGACGGGACTCGCGCCATGAATGCCCGCCACATACGTTTGCAGTTGCGAGCTGCCGATGCGAATCCGGTTGGCGTCCAGTCCGCCCACTTCGCCGACATTGCCGATGAAGATGTTGTTCCCGCCGGTGGTCGTATGGAACCCGCTCGACGCGCCGATGGCGATGTTCTGGCTGCCGGTCGTCAGTTGTTCGAGCGCCCTGGGTCCCACAGCAACATTGCTGCTGCCGTTGGTGGCGGTCAGCAGCGCTGATTCACCCACCGCCACGTTCGATCCGCCCGTCGTCAGGGCCTTTAGCGCGGAGAACCCGATGGCCGTGTTGAGCGTCCCAATCGTGGTGCCTTGCAGTGTGTTTGTACCGATCGAGGTGTTCGAATGTCCGCTCAACGCCAAGTTGCCCGCCTGTTTGCCCAGGAACACGTTGCCGGTGCCGAACGAATGGAGGAATGGCGATCCTGCTTTCAGGATGTTCCCTGCAGTGGCTGAGGAATCAGCCAGCGCGAGGTTTCCGGACAGTGCGAGCGAGGGCGACCAGACTGGTCCACCGGCGGATCCGGCAAGCACTTCGCCGTTCACGCCTCCGGCAGGTGTCGCGTTGTCCGTGGCGCACGCCCATGCCGTGCCGCTCCATTTCGGAATCTGATTCGCAGTGCACGCGGTGGTCGGCAACAGATTGGTCGCCGCCAGGTTGATCGTCCCACTCGAAGTGATCGGCCCGCCGCTCAACCCCGCGCCCGTCGCCACGCTGGTCACCGTACCGCCGCCAGCGCCTCCACCCACCACATTGGCTGCCGGAATGGTGGCATTGACCAGCGATCCGCTGACCTGCCCGGCTGGAATCGTGGCACTGGCCGCCACGCCCTCTGCACTTCCTGCGCGAAACGCATAGGCACTGGACGACAGCGGCTGCCTTGGCGCCATCTCCGCATCTCCCCCCACGCTGATGCCGAGGAAGTACGGCACGTCGAACGGCAGCGCCAGCGGCGTCACCGCACCGATGCGCACGTTGAACAGGCCATTGGCGACGTTGACGGTCTGCGTCTCCGAATACAGCGCCGTGCCGCCGGTGGCTGCCGCATAGAGGCTGAAGGTCATCGATTGGCTGCCATTCACCGGCTGGGCGGAGGCGTTGGTCAGCGTGCCCTGGTAATTGATCGTCGCCGGTGGCGCGGCCTGCGCGAGGGCAGCGCCGAGGAGCATGATGGATTGCAGCAAGGCAGCGAACAGGCGGGCGCGGATCATGCGGAGTTCCCCGAAATTGGATGGTCTTGGTCGGGGATACGGGTTTTGCTGGAAAAGTGTGCCGCGCACGCCAAACCCTGGATTGGGCGCGGGGCTCCGGCCTCTTTCGGCCTGAAACCCGCGCCAGTGCTGGAGTTTTTCGGCCAACCCCTTACAACTGCCCGGCTTGGCACGGCCTGCCGCCGTTTCACGTACCCCCTTCGAGAGCAACGATCCATCGAGGCCGCATGCCATGGACGCATGGACCACCCCGGAACTTCTGAAACGCTTCCGCTGGCGGCTCGCCTTGTACAAGGCCGGCTGGGCGTGGTTCTGGTTGTCGGTGTGCGTGGGGCTTTACGTGGCGGTGTTCGAGGATTTCGATCAAGGCCTGAAGGTGATGACGGGGCTGATGATCCTCTCGGTGCTGCCCATGGTGCCAGCCAGCCGATGCCTGCACTGCGGCGCCTACAACCGCAACGCGTCGCTGCGCAACGGATTCGATTGCGCGGAATGCGGCGCGATTCACCACGATCCCGGGCGGCGCTACCTCAAGGACAAGGGCGCACCGCCGAAGCACATGCCGCTGCCGGACGGACTGGAGGCGTGCTGGCTGCACCCGCCGATGCCGGTCCGGTACGCCAAACGCAAGCGAATCGCGCAAGCCGGCCTGGCCCTCGGCGGCTTTGCGCTGCTGCTCGGCGGGCTGTGGCTGGTGCAGATGAAGTACGGCTGGAGTCCGCTGCCGGCCGCGGCCGGGGCGCACGCCCTGGGGGTGCTGGCGGCGATCAGCCTCGCGGCAGGCCTTGCGCTGGCATTCGCGGACAGCCGCTGCCCGCATTGCCGCACACCGCTCAAGCCGCAGGGCCGCCTGGCGACCTGGTGCGGCTGGTGCGGGGCAGTGCTGGTGTTGAATCCAAACGCGCGGCGCGCCTTCCTGGCGCGTGGCACGCTGGTCGCGTCGGCCCCCCAATGGCAGCCGCCCGAGCCGGTCGAGGACCTGGTCGCGGAGGCGGACCGCGCGATGGACGCGGGCCGCTCCGACGAGGCCTACGCGATCATCGCGCGCGCGCGGTGGCGCTACCCGACCAGCACGCTGCTCGACGACTGGATCGATCGCCAGATGGACCGGATGACGCGGTTGCTGTGAGTTCAGGCAAACGCGACGTGCTTTGCCAGCGGCAATTCACGGATGCGCTTGCCCGTGGCGCGGTGGATGGCATTGGCCAGCGCGGGCGCGGCGGGCGGCACCGTGGGTTCGCCGATGCCGCGGATTTCGCTGGTGGATTGGAGTGCGCGATACGCGATGCGCGGCGCGTCCTTCATGCGCATGGCCTGGAACTGGTGGAAGTTGGTCTGCTCGATCCGGCCGTCGGCCAGCGTCAACTCCGCGTACATGGCGTGGCCCAGGCCCCACAGCACGCCGCCCTCGACCTGCGCGCCGAAGTTGTCCGGGTCCAGCACGCGGCCGCATTCGACGGCCACGAACACGCGCTCGACCTTGATCGCGCCCGCCGCGTCCACGCGCACATCGACCACCTCCGCCACAGGCACGCCGAAGGAGAGGCAGAACGCCAGCCCGCGGCCCCAGCCGGCCGGCAGGGGCTTGCTCCATTCGCACATGTCGCCCACCGCCTGCAGCACCCGGCGGCTGGGCTCATGCACGCACAGGCGCAGGCGTTCGGCCAGCGCATCGGCCTTCGCCGCGACGATCAATTCATCGAGGAAGCTCTCGTGGAAAAACGCGTTTCCGGACGCTCCGACCGAGCGCCAGGAGCTCACTGGAAATTCGATCGGCGCGCGATAGCCGGTGACGCGGTAGTTCGGAATCGCGAACGGCTGGTCCCAGGCGCCGGCCACAATCACCACGTCGGATCCTCCCGAGGGCATCCCCAGGCGGCCCATCTGCGAGGCACTGACCGACAGCGTGGCAATGGACAGGTCCAACGCGTCGACCTGCCCGTTCAACACCCGGCCGCGCGCGCGGGCCAGGCCCAACGGGCGCGGCATGTCGTGCGTCATGTCCTCCTCGCGCGTCCAGGTGAGCTTCACCGGCACGCCCGGATACGCCACGGCGAGGTGCACCGCCTGGCGCACATAGTCGTCCTCCAGGCGGCGGCCGAAGCTGCCGCCGATCAACATCGCATGCAGCGTGACGTCCTCGACGGCGATATTGGCGATCTTCGCCGCGGCCTTGACCAAGAAGCGCGGGATCTGGGTGCCGGTCCAGATCGACAGGCGACCGTCCTTGAATTGCGCCACCGCATTCAGGGGTTCGAGCGGCGCGTGGGCAAGGAACGGCACGCGAAACTTCGCGGCGAGCGTGGCGCCCTGCGCCGCGCCCCTGCCCTCCAGCACGGCCTCCACGTCGCCGTCGTTGCGCAGGCGGCTGTCGCGGTGTTTCGCCGTGAACGCGGCGGCCAGTTCCGCCAGCATGGCCGCGGTGGTCGCGGGGTAGCGCGCGTCCTGCCAATGGATCTCCAGGGCCTCGGCCGCCTTGAACGCGCGCCAGGTGCTGTCGGCGATCACGCCGATGGCCTGGTCGATGCGCACGATCTTGAGCACTCCGGGGAGGGTGCGCGCCACCTCGTCATGCCACACGGCGATGGGCGAACCCAGGTGCGGACTGGCGCGCACCGTCGCGTACACCATCCCCGGCAGCTGGACATCGAGCCCGAACACCGCGCTGCCGGTCGTCTTCGCATCGACATCCAGCCGATGCATGGGCTTGCCCAGGTAGCGCCATTGGCTGGCTGGTTTCAAGGCCACGTTGTCCGGCACGGGCAAGGTCGCGGCCAACGCGGCCAGTGCGAGGTACGGCACCGCCCGGCCGTCGGGCAACAAAACTTGGCCATCGCGTGTGCCGAGCTTCTCCACCGGCACCTGGTGCGCCTGGGCCGCCGCCGCAAGCAACATCGCGCGCGCCACCGCGCCCGCGGTGCGCAGCCGGTCGAATCCGTCGGCCGCAGTGGAGGAGCCGCCGGTCATCTGGAAGCCGGCGATTTTCCCGAACGCCTCGGCGCCCTGGCGCATGGTGCGCGCGAAAAAGGTGTCGCTGGTGGCGGCCACCGGCAGGGCCTCGGCCGGAATCTTGCCGTTCCAGTAGGCGCACGCCGGCGGGCCGGGATCGACCTTGAACTGACCCCACGCGAGGTCGAGTTCCTCCGCGATCAATGCCGCCTGCAACGAATACGCGCCCTGCCCCATGTCCGCGCGCGGGGTGATCAGCGTGATGCCCTGGGCGTCGATGCGCACGTAGGCATTCAGCGCCACGGCCCCTGCGGGCAGGTCCTTGCGCAGCGGGTTTTCCGGCGCGCGGCGGTAGGCCACGACGCCCACCAACAGGCCCCCCGCCACGGCGGCGGTACCGATGAGGAAGGTGCGGCGCGCAAGGACTTTGAGTGGGCTCATCGGGGCGGGGGCGGTGCTGCCGCAGTATGCCCGCTTGCGATCGATTCGTCGCGCCCGGCGCCGCGCGGACCCGGAAATCCTCCGGGCGGGAGAATTCCGGGCAGAATCGGGGCGACACCCGCAACGTATGCGACCATGACCTCGATCCCCACCGGCAGCCTGAACGCACCTTTCGCCCCCGGGCAGGGCGTGGGCGCCCATTACGAGGCGGCGTACCACGAACTGCGCCGCATCGCGCATGCGCAGTTGAACCGCCACCAGCGCACCGGCATGCTCGACACCACCGGCCTGGTGCACGAGTCGTTCGTCAAGTTCGCCACCGCGCACGCGCCGGAGATGGTCGACAAGCGCCACTTCCTGGGCTATGCGGCCAAGGTGATGCGCTCGGTGATCGTCGATGCCGCGCGCGCGCGCAATGCCGAACGGCGCGGCGGCGACGCGGAGATGACGACCCTGAACAGCGCCATCCTCGACAACGTCACGCTGGAGGAAGGCGTGATCCGCATCGAGGACGTGATGGCCCTGCTGGAGACGGCCGACCCGCAGCTGGCCAGGATCGTCGAACTGCGCTTCTTTGCCGGGCTCACGGCCGAGGAAGCCGCCGAGGTGCTGGAGATGTCCACGCGCACGCTGTTCCGCGAATGGGAGAAGGCGCGGCTGATCCTGGTGGACGCACTGCGCGAAACGGGATAACCCATGGGCGCGCAGGACCCGTTGCGCTACCGGCGCCTGCTGGACCTGCTCGGCGAGGCGCTCGACCAGCCGGAGGATGCGCGCGAAGCGTGGGTGGAGACGCTGGGCGGGGACGATGCCGGTTTGCAGGCAGACTTGCGGCGCCTGCTGTCGCGGCAGGACGATCCCGCGCTGGGCGCGCACATCGACGGCGGCGCGGCAGCGATGCTCCCTGAGGCCGGCCCCTCCGGGTTTGCCGACGCGCACTGGCCGGGAGATGCCATCGGCCCCTATGTGCTCGATTCGGCGCTCGGCTTCGGCGGCATGGGAACCGTGTGGCGCGCCTACGAGGCCAGCAACCGCGCCCTGCCGGCGGTGGCGATCAAGCTTCCGGCCGTGGGGCCGGCCGCGCGCGGCACGGCGGAACGGCTGCAGCGCGAGGGCCGCATCCTGGCGGCGCTCAACCATCCCGGGATTGCGCGCCTGATCGACACCGGCGTCACCGCCGACGGCGCGCCGTACCTGGTGATGGAGTGCATTGAGGGCGAGCCGCTGTTTGCCCATTGCGATCGCCAGCGGCTCGATACCCCCGCGCGCCTTGCGCTGTTCGTCAAGGTGCTCGACGCGGTGGCCCACGCGCATGCCTCGCTCATCCTGCACCGCGACCTGAAGCCTTCGAACGTGATGGTCAATGCCAGCGGCGAGGTCAAGCTTCTGGACTTCGGCATCGCCAAACTGATTGGCACCACCGGCACCGCGCATGCGACGGAGCTCACGCGCCTGGCCGGACGTGCCTTGACCCCCGACTACGCCTCGCCCGAACAGGTGGCCGACGCGCCGCTCACGGTGGCCTCCGACATTTACTCGCTGGGCGTGATGCTGTTCGAACTGCTGACCGGCGAGCGGCCGTACCAACTCAAGCGCGGCAGCGCGGCGGAACTGGAAGAGGCGATCCTGGCGGCCGACACGCGCCGCCCGAGCACGGCCGTCGGCGGCGCGTTCGCGCAAAGGGCCCACGTGCCGCTCGCGCGCCTGAAGCGGCAGATCGCCGGTGATGCCGACACCATCATCTTGAAGGCGTTGAAAAAGCGGCCGGCGGAACGCTATGCGACGGCCGCCGAGTTCCGCGACGACCTCCAGCGCTTGATCGACGGCCGCCCGGTGCTGGCCACGCCGGACAGCGCCCTCTATCGCGCGCGCAAGTTCGTCGCGCGCAACCGCATGGCCGTGGGCGCGGCGGGGGCCGTGCTGCTCGCGCTGCTCGGCGGCCTGGCCGCGGCGCTGTGGCAGGCCGGCGTGGCGCGCGAGCAAGCCCGCGAGGCGGCCGCGGCGCGCGCGCAGGCCGAGCAGCGCTTCAACGACGTGCGCGGCATCGCCAACGCGTTGATCTTCGACGTGCACGGGGCGATCGAGTACGTGCCGGGCGCGACCGAGGCGCGCAGGAAACTCACCGCCAAGGCGGTGGAGTTCCTCGACAAGGTGGCGGCCGCGGACTCGAACGACCCGGCGGTGCTGCGCGAACTGGCCGAGGGGTACCTGAAGATTGCCTGGGCGCAGTACTTTCCCAACGCGGCCAGCCTGGGCGACGCGCGCGGCGCCGGCCAGAGTTATGACAAGGCGGTCGCCTTGCTGCGCCGCGCCGTGGCGCTCCCCGGCGGCACGACCGCCGAGCGCGCCAAGCTCGCGGAAGTGCTGGGTTCGCAAGGCACGCACCTGCGCGGACTCGGGCAGATCGGCAAGGCCACCGGGGTGTTGCAGGAATCGCTGGCCCTGCGCGAAGCCTTGTGGAAGGCCGAACCGGCCAACGCGGCCTTTGCGTTCGATGTCGGCGTCACGCAGTTCTACCTGGCGAACATACGCCTGGACCTGAACGACCCCAAGGGCGCGCTGGCCTGGTACGAGCGCGCGCACGCCACGTACCAGGATTTGCTGGCGCGCGACCCGGCCAGCGCGCGCAACCGCTGGGCCCTCATTACGTATTACGAGAACACCGGCAAGGTGCTGCTCGAACTCGGGCGCGTTGCCGAGGCCAAGGCGCGCATCGAACGCGCCGTCGAGCTGGCGCGCGCCTTGTCGGCGGACAAGCCCGACCACTACTCTATCCTCACCGGCTTCGGCAGCTACAGCCACCTGCTCGGCACCATCGCGCGCCGCGCCGGCGATGCGAAGGCCGCGCGCATGCACTTCGAGGACGCGCTGCGCCGGCGCCGGCAGCTCGTCGCGCGCGACGCCGGCGATGCCGAGGCGCAGTTCAACCTGCTGCCGGCGCTGGCCGCGCTGGCGGAGCTCGACGCCCAAGAGGCGCGCGCGGCGTCCGCGCGCGCAAGGATCGCGGAGGCGGAACGTATCGCCCGCGCCCTCTTGGCCATGCAGCCGGATTCGCTGCGTTTCAATGCCGAGGCCATCCGCGTCTCGGCTTCGCGCGCGCGGCTGGAACGCCTGCTGCGCAACGCGGGCGCAGCGTGCCGTGCATCCACCCAGGCGCATGAGGCCCGGACCCAACTGCACAAGCGATTCGCCGAGGCGGCGTGGCTGGACGGCATCGGGATTCCGGCCTGCAAGGCTTGATTGCCGGCCGATTTCTGGCAAAGTCGGGGAGCCCGGCAGGCCCCACCTGCCGAATTCTCCTTCCCCGCAACCTTGACGCCCCGAGCCATGCGCGACGCCCAACAATACCGCCGCCTCCTCGACCTCCTCGGTACGGTCCTCGACCAGCCGGACGACGCTCGCGCTGCATGGCTGGCCCACCTGCAGGGCGCGGATGCCGCGTTTCGCGAGGAGCTGACGCGCCTGTTGTCGCACCAGGATGCCACCACGCTGCGCCAACAGGTGGAAGCCGGTGCGGGCGCCCTGGCATCGGCCATGGCGAATGCGGGCGCTGACCCGCAGGAATCATTCGCCGCCGGCCAGATAATCGGCGGCTATGTGCTGGAGCGCCCCATCGGTTCCGGCGGCATGGGCACGGTGTGGCTGGCGCGCAAGACCGGCGCGGCGCAGCTGCCGCCGGTGGCCATCAAGCTCCCCGCCGCGCAGGGCAACGGCAAGGCGGCGGCCGAACGCCTGCAGCGCGAGGGCGCCATCCTCGCGGCCCTGAACCACCCGAACATCGCGCGCCTGATCGAGGTGGGCGTCACCGCCGAAGGCCAGCCGTTCCTGGCGCTCGAGTACATCGACGGCGTGCCCCTGCCCGCGCATTGCGATGCCCAGGGCGCCTCGCCACAGGCGCGGCTGGCGATGTTCGTGAAGGTGCTCGATGCCATGGCCTACGCGCACGCCACGCTGGTGCTGCACCGCGACGTGAAGCCGGCCAACGTGATGGTCACCAAGGCAGGCGAAGTCAAGCTGCTCGACTTCGGCATCGCCAAACTGATGGATGTCACCGGCGCCGCCCAGGCCACGGAGCTCACGCGCGTGTCCGGCCGCGCCCTCACGCCGGACTACGCCTCGCCCGAACAGATCGCCGGCACGCCGCTCACGGTGGCGTCCGATGTGTATTCGCTCGGCGTGATGCTCTATGAACTGCTGACCGGTGAGCGTCCCTACAAATTGAAACGCGGCAGCACGGCGGAACTCGAGGAGGCGATCCTCCACGCCGACGCCAGCCGCCCCAGCACGGCGGTGGGCGAGGACTTCGCCAAACGAAACCACGACAGCGTGTCGCGCTGGCGGCACAAGCTGACCGGCGACATCGACACCATCGTTCTCAAGGCGCTGAAAAAGGACCCGGCGCAGCGCTACGCCACGGTGGCGGCGTTGCGCGAGGACATCGTGCGCTATCTCGATGGCCGCCCGGTGCTCGCCACCGCGGACAGCTTCGGCTACCGCGCGCGCAAGTTCATTTCCCGCAACCGCCTGGTGGTGGGCGCAACGGCGGGGATTTTCCTGGCGCTGGTCGCCGGGCTGGCGGCCGCGCTGTGGCAGGCCAGCGTGGCGCGCGAGCAGGCGCGCATCGCGCGCATCGAGGCCGAGCGGGCCGAGCAGGTGAAGCTGTTCCTGATGTCGATGTTCGAGAAGAACAAGCGGCAGCAGGCCGGCGCCAAGGCGGCGCGCGACATGACGGTGGTGGAGATGCTGAAAGGCGCGGGCAAGGACGTGCGCGAGCGGTTTGCCAAGCATCCGCGCTTGAAGTCCGAACTGCTCGCCACCAATGCCACCATGCTTGCGGACCTCGATGCCGTGGACGAGGCGCTGGAGATGTACCGCGAGGCCGACGAGATTGCCAAGACCGAGCCCACCATCCCGGTCGAGCGCCGCTTCATCATCCTGCGCGGCCGCTCGCAACTGGCCGGCAACAAGGGCCTGGCCAGCGAGGCACTCGAGGCGCATCGGCGCATGCATGCCCTGATCGCGCCCGAGAACAGGCCGAGCGAGCTGTTGCGGTTGCAGGTCCACGCGGCGGTGTTGAGCAATGGCGTCATGGATGGCAAGGACATCGTCGCCAGCCTGAAGACGGCGCTGGAGATCGCCGAGCGCGGATTCAAGAATCGGCCGGAGTATTTTTCCGTGCTGTACGAACTGGGCAAGCACGCCAGCATCTCGTCGGACTTTGCCGGCATGGAGAAATACCTCGGCCAGGCCGTGGAGGCCTTTGGTCCCTCGGGAAGCAAGGATTACCAGCTTTACATCCAGGCCAAGGCCGCGCGCGCCTACGCGATGGGTCTGACCGGCAAGGTCAAGGAGTCCATCCCTTTGTTCGAGAGCGCCCTGGAGGATTTCCGCGCGCAGTACGGTGCCGACTTTCCGCGCACGCGCATGTTCGAGTCGATGTACGCCCACACAGTGGTCCGCCATGGCCGCACGGATTTGGCCGCCGGCGTGTACGCGCGCCTGGGCGCGCTCTACGTGCCCGGAAAGGCCCTGACCTATCCACCGTTGCAGGCAGCGATGCTGGAATCCACCATGCTGCTGGAAATGGGCAACGCGGAAGCGGCGCTCAAGGCCTTGAACCGCTACCCGCAACAGGCCGACGCACTGCAGAATATCGACAGCCTCTCCGCTGCCCAGCATTTCGTCGCCCAGGCGCAGGCGTTCCACGAGTTGCGCCAGCCGGAGCAAGCGGACAAGTCCCTGGCCAGCGCGTTGGCCGTGAATGAAGGGAAATCGGTGGAATTTATCAGGACCAATCCGAGCTTCCGCTATGCGGCAACGCGCTTTGCCCTGGACCGCAAGGACTTTGAGCGCGCCACTTCTGCTCTGGCGCACGGCGGCGCCAAGTACGGCGTGGATGCAACCCTGCCCAAGAACTTTGACGAGGAGTTCATTGCCTTGAACACGCTCGCCGCGGAACTGCATTCCGCGAAAGGCGAGCACGATGCGGCACGGCAGACCGTCAACTCGACGCTGTCGTTCCTGAAACAAAGCACCAACGCCGAGGACTACCCGTTCCTGCTGGCCAAGGTGCACGCCGCGGCAGGCAGCATCGCCCGCGCGGCCGGTGCGGTCGAAGATTGCCTCGCGCACACCCAGGCCGCACTGCAGTTGCAGGCCCGCTTCCATGCGCCGCAAAGCCTCTGGAAAAAGCGCACGGAGCAGGATCGCGCGCAATGCAAGGGCGCCGGGGCTGCAACGCGGCGATAGAATCGCAGCATCCCCCGGAGGTTTCCATGCGCACCCTTGAAGAGCAGATCACCCAGTACGCCGCCTACCACCGCGACCGGCGCAACATCGCCACGCATTTCGTCGGCGTGCCCATGATCGTGTTTGCCGTGGCGATGGGGCTGGCCCTGGTGCCGCTGCCGTTCCTGCCCGGGCAGATGACGCTCGCCTTCGTGGTCACGCTGGTGGCCGTGGCGTATTACTTCCGGCTTGACTATGCGCTGGGCGTGGCGATGCTCATCTACATGACCTTCAACCTGTGGCTGGCGATCATGGTCGCGGGACAGTTCACAACCGGCATGGCCGCAGGCGTGGCGCTGGGCATTTTCGTGGTGGGTTGGATCATCCAGTTCATCGGCCACAAGTTCGAGGGCATGAAGCCGGCGTTTTTCGACGACGTCATGGGCCTGGCCATCGGGCCCCTGTTCGTGATGACCGAGGTGTTCTTCCTGTTGAAGTGGAAGCCGGACCTGCAGCGCTACGTGGAGGCGCGCGTCGGCCCGACGCTGGCGGCACGCAACGGCGCCACCATCGGCCCCGCCTCGGGCGGCTGAGCGCGGCGCGCGCGTGGCCACGACGCCCGGCCGGTCCGTTGGCGAGGCGGTCGAGTCGATCGAGCGGCGTTTCCTCGACGCGGACCTGCACTTCGGCCACGGCTCGCTGGAGGCCTTCGACGAGGCAGCCTACATCGTGCTGCACAAGCTCGGCTTGCCACTCGATGCGCTGGATGCACACTGGGGTCGCCCTGTAACCGCCGAAGAGCAGTCGCGCATCGACGCCCTGGCGCAGGCGCGCATCGCCACGCGCAAACCCATCGCCTACCTCACCCACGAGGCGTGGCTGGGGCCGCACAAGTTCTACGTGGACGAGCGTGTGCTGGTGCCGCGCTCGTTCATCGCCGAATTGCTGCAGGAAGCGCTTGCACCGTGGGTGGAGGATCCATTGCGGGTGACCCGCGTGCTGGACGTCTGCACCGGTTCCGGGTGCCTGGCCATCCTGGCCGCGATCGCGTTTCCAAATGCGCGCGTCGATGGTGCGGACCTCTCCGCCGACGCGCTGGCGGTGGCCCGGCGCAACGTGGCCGACTACGGGCTGCAGGATCGCGTGCGCCTGGTCGAATCCGACCTGTTCTTCGCGCTAGGTGGCGAGCGTTACGACGTGATCGTCACCAACCCGCCGTACGTCACCGGTGAATCCATGCGCACGCTTCCCGAGGAATATTTGCGCGAACCGGAGATGGCACTGGCCTCCGGCGAAGACGGCCTCGACCACACGCGCGCCATCCTCGCCGCGGCACGGCAACACCTCACGGAGGACGGTTTGCTGGTCGTCGAGGTCGGTTTCAACCGCGAGGGCGTGGAGCGCGTTTTCCCCAACTTGCCGATGACCTGGCTGGAAGTGAGCGCGGGGGATGAGGTGGTGTTCCTGGTGGAGGCGCGGGACTTGCCGGCGTGAACTCCGGCTACTGCACCTTCAGGATAAAACTTCGCAAGCGCCAAACCCCAGATCCCTGGCGCTTCCTGGGCCATTTTCGCCCCAGCAGCCGCACCCCTGCTGGAGTTTGACCCAGTGGCGCGCGTAGTACCCGCTAGGCGGCAGGTTCCCCACCACCCGCCGGCCCACCCTGCGGCGGTCCCTCGCCGCCACCGGAGTTGCGGCGATTGCGGCTGCGGAAATTCCGGCGTGGACGCTTGCGGCGTGGGGCATTCGGGTCGCGCGGCGCACCGGGCTCGCGCGGGGGGCCTGGCTGCGCTGCGCTCGGGGCCGGCGCACGATTGCCGATGTCATCTCCGGCGACGAATCCGCCTTGATGCGGCGCTGCAGGTGCGGCGCCTGCGCCCTCGGCGCCCGGCATCGGTTTCTTGCCACGCCGGTTGCGGCGGCGATTGCGGCGGCGCGGGTCACGCGGACCGTCGCCGGACTCGGCGCCCGGCGGCGCTGCCACGGCACTTTCGCCGTGCGGCATCGCTTCCATTTCGAATTCGGAAATGCCGCCTTCGCTGTTTCCGGGCGCAGCACCACGCGGCGGGCGCTTGCCGCGCTTCGGCCCGCGGACCGCCTCGCGTGGCGCGGCAGGCGGTTGCGGCGTGACATGCGCCTGGCTGGCCTTGCCGCGCAGGTTGCGGCGGCCGCGGCGGTCCTCGTCCTCGTGCATGCTGGCCAGTTCCGCCATGCCGTGGTCGGTGAGCACCTTGCGTACTTCGTCGGGCGTGAGTTCCTGCATCATGCCGCGCTTTAGCCGCGGCGGCAGCACCAGGCCGCCGAAGCGCGTGCGGATCAGGCGCGACACCGTGATGCCCACCGCCTCGAACAGGCGCCGCACCTCGCGATTGCGGCCCTCCTTGATGACCACGTGGTACCAGTGGTTGGCGCCCTCGCCCTCCTCGCCTTCGCGGCGCTCGATGCTCTCGAGCTTGGCCAGGCGATGGTGTGCCGGAAGTGCATTGCCCTGCACATTTCCCGCGGGCTCGTCCTCGTCCATCGGCAGGCCGGTGTCGATGTCGTCATCGCGGCCTTCGTCGTCGTCCGCGCCCTGGCGGACGTTGAAATCGAGCTCGAGGCCGGCCAGCAGCGTCGCTTCCTGTTCCGCGGTCAATTCACCCAGCAGCCGCACCGCGTACTCGCGCTCCACTTCGTAGCGCGGATGCATGAAGCGGTTGGCCAGTTCGCCATTGGTGGTGAAGATCAAGAGGCCCGAGGTGTTGATGTCCAGGCGGCCGATGTTGATCCACTTGCCGTTCTCCACCTTGGGCAGGTTGTCGAACACGGTGATGCG
>JAEUMZ010000137.1 GCA_016790765.1 Betaproteobacteria bacterium | reverse complement strand
CAGCGGCGCATCGCCATCGACCGCGTGGGTGTGAAGTCGCTGCGCCATCCGGTGCGCGTGCGCTGCGAGGGCGGGGCGTTGATGCACTCGGTCGCGGTGTTCGACCTTTCGGTGCGCCTGCCGGAAACCGCCAAGGGCACGCACATGTCGCGCTTCGTGGAGTTGATCGAATCCCAGCCCGAGCCGCTCAGTGCGGCGACGCTGCCGGGCCTGCTCGAGCACATGCTGGCGCGCCTCGATGCCGGGGAAGGCCACATCACCGCGCGCTTTCCGTTTTTCATGGAAAAGCATGCGCCGATTTCCGGCGTGAAATCGACGCTCGACTATGAAGTGGAACTGGCCGGCGAGATGAAGGACGGGCGCGCCAACGTCGCCACCCGCGTCACCATCCCGGTCACCAGCCTGTGCCCGTGCTCGAAGGAAATCTCCGCCTATGGCGCGCACAACCAGCGCGCGCACATCGCCATCCGCGTCGAAGGGCCGGAGCCGATCGCGATCGAATCGATCATCGCGCTGGCCGAGGCGCAGGCCTCCAGCGCCCTGTATGGCGTGTTGAAGCGCACCGACGAGAAATACGTCACCGAGCGCGCCTACGAGAACCCGAAGTTCGTCGAGGACGTGGCGCGCGACGTGGCGGCCGCGCTGGACGCCGACGCGCGCGTTGCCGCGTATGTGGTGGAGGTGGAGAACTTCGAGTCCATCCACAACCATTCCGCGTTCGCGGTGCTCGAGCGGCGCAAGCCGGCCTAGGGCGCCGCCGGCCTGCCGCGATCCGGTCAACCGACGCGACGGCAGGTTCGATGAGGGCGCGCGCATGAACCCCGAGTTCGACTTTGCCGACGCCGCCTCGCTGGCCGAGCGCCGCGCGCGACTGCGCGAGAAGATCCCGAAAAGCTACCACCCGGCGATCTATTTCGGCGCGGTCAACCTCCTGGCCCTGGCGGCCATCGGCGGGTCGCTCGGTGCCCTCCGCCAGGTCACGCTGCTTGAATGGTGTGTGATCCCGGTGGCCTTCCTGGTGGCCAACCTGGTGGAGCACCGCGTGCATCGCGGGCCGATGCACCATCGCTCGCCGCCGTGGACGATCCTGTTCGAGCGCCATACGCGCCAGCACCACGTGTACTTCGACCAGGGCCACATGGCGGTGGCCACGGCGCGCGAGTACTTCTGGGTGTTCTTTCCGTGGTGGGCGGTGGGCCTGGTGGTGGTCACCGCCCTGTTGTTCGCCCTGCCGTTTGCGTGGCTGTGGTCGGCCAATGCGGGACGCTTGTTCTTCGCCGTGGCCATCGCCTACTACCTGTCTTACGAGTGGCTGCACTTCTCGCATCACCTGCCGCCGCAGAGTGGGTTGGGAAGGTTGCCGTTTCTGGTCGCCCTTCGCCGCCTGCACGTGGCGCACCACGACCCGGCGAAGATGACCACCCGCAACTTCAACATCACGTTTCCCATCGCCGACTGGCTGTTCGGCACGCTGGACCGCGGCCGGCACTGAGCGCGGCCGCGCGGCGTCAACCGTCGCCCTTGGCATCCTTGTACATCGCCAGTGCCTTCTCGCGCTGCGCCGCATGATCGACCACCGGCGCCGGATAGTCGCGACCGATGGCCACGCCGCTCGCCTGCTGCTGCAGCGGCGGCATCGTCCACGGTGCGTGGATGCACTTGTCGTCCACCTGGGCCAGTTCCGGCAGGTAGCGGCGGATGAACTTGCCGCGCGGGTCGAAGCGCTCCGATTGGCTCACCGGGTTGAAGATGCGGAAATAGGGTTGCGCATCGCACCCGGTGGAGGCGGCCCATTGCCAGCCGCCGTTGTTGGCTGCCAGGTCGAAGTCGTTGAGATGCTGCGCGAAATACCGCTCCCCCCAACGCCAGTCGATCAGCAGGTCCTTGGTCAGGAAACTGGCCACGACCATGCGCAGGCGGTTGTGCATGTAGCCGGTCTGGTTCAATTGCCGCATCGCCGCGTCGACGATCGGATACCCGGTGCGCGCCTCGCACCAGGCGGCGAACAGCGCCGCGTCGTTGTCCCAGCGGATCGCGTCGTACTCGGGGCGGAAGGCGGAAGTGGCCACGCGCGGGTGGTGCCAGAGGATCTGGAAATAGAAATCGCGCCAGATGAGTTCGGACAGCCAGGTCGCGGCGCCGGGATTGGCCTTCCTCAGCGACTCGGCGTGTGCGAGCGACGCGAGCTGGCGGATCGACACCGTGCCGAAGCGGTTGTGCACCGAGAGGTACGACACGCCTTTGACCGCCGGGAAGTCGCGCGCCTCGCGGTAGGCGTCGATGCGGGTGGCGAAATCGCGCAACAGGTCCTGCGCACCGTGCATGCCGCAGGGCGTGAGCGCCTGGAGGTTGGTGCGCACGAAGCCGAGCGACGCCAGCGCAGGCATCGGCGGCGTGGACGGCGTGCGCGCCAGGTGCCGCGCGTACTTCGCCACCGGATAAGCCTGGAGATGGAAGTCGGTCAGCGCCTTGAGCCACGCGTTCTTGTAGGGCGTGAACACCGAGAACGGCTTGCCGGCTTGCGTCAGCACCTCGTCCTTTTCGAAGATCACCGTATCCTTGAAGGCGTGGAAGGCGATGCCTTCGCGCGACAGCGCCGCCGCCACCGCGCCGTCGCGTGCGCGCGCGGCGGGTTCGTAGTCCCCGTTGGTGAACACCGCATCGGCGTTCAATGCGATCGCCAGCCTGGGCACGGCCGTGCGCGCCGTGTCGTGCAGGACGTGCAATCCGCCCCCGGCCTGCTCCAGCGCCGACTTCAGTTGCGCCACCGAATGCCAGATGAACTCCACGCGCCGGTCGGCCTTCGCGGGCAGCGCATCGAGGATCTCGCGGTCGAACACGAACACGCAATGCACCGCGCGTGCCGACTTCAGCGCGTGGTACAGGCCGGCATTGTCGTCGAGGCGCAGGTCGCGGCGGAACCAGAACAGCGCGCGGTCGAGGGAGGCAGGGCGGTTGGAAACCATGGCGGGCGGGGCGGTCGGGTAAAATGCCCCGAACGATGGCGACGATGCGCGACGATGCGGTCACGATGGATAGCATCAATCTTACCAATCACTTCCTGATCGCCATGCCCGGCATGGCCGACCCGTATTTTTCCAAGACGCTGACGCTGATCTGCGAGCACAGCGAAAAGGGCGCCATCGGGTTGGTGGTGAACAAGCCGATCGACGTCAACTACGGGCAATTGTTCTCCCAGGTCGACATCGCGCTGGACGACGCGAACCTCGCCAGCGAGCTGGTGTACTTCGGCGGCCCGGTGCTGGTCGATCGCGGCTTCGTGCTGCACCAGCCGCTGCATGATTGGAACTCGACGCTGAAGATCGACGACGACACCGGGCTCACCACCTCGCGCGACGTGCTGGAAGCGATGGCGGCCGGCACCGGACCGCGCCGCGCGTTGGTGACCCTCGGCTATGCCGGCTGGGCGCCGGGGCAGCTCGAGGACGAGATCAAGCGCAACGGCTGGCTCACCGTGCCCGCCGACGCCCACCTGATCTTCGATGTGCCGGCCGAGCAGCGCCTCCCCGCGGCGATGAGCCTGCTGGGCCTCAACTACGGCAATCTTTCGGACACCGCCGGACATGCCTGAGGAGACCATCCTGGCCTTCGACTTCGGCGCAAGACGCATCGGCGTGGCGGTCGGCAATTCGGTCACGCGCACGGCGCGCGCGCTGACCACGCTGCATGTGGAGTCCAATGCGGAGCGGCTGGCCGCAGTCGCGGCGCTGGTGGCCGAGTGGCAGCCCGCGCGCCTGGTGGTGGGCGAGCCGCATCACGCGGACGGTGCGCCCCACGAGGTGGCGCACCTGGCGAAGAAATTCGGCAACCGCCTGCGCGAACAGTTCCGCCTGCCGGTCGAATATGAAGATGAAACCCTGAGCTCGGCCGCCGCCGCCGAAGCGCTCGACCGTGCCGGCGTGTTTGGCGAACGGCGGCGCGGCCGCCTCGATGCCGAGGCCGCACAGGTGATCCTGCAACGCTTCCTGGACAAATGGACCGCCCATGCAGCTTGATGCCGAGGCGCTGGTCGAGACCCTGGCGCAGAAGATCGGCCCGCTGGCGCCCGGCGTGGCGCTGGTCGGCATCCACAGCGGCGGCGTGTGGGTCGCGGAGCGACTCCACGCGAAGCTCGGCTGCAGCGAGGCGCTCGGCCAGCTGGCGGTGACCCTGCACCGCGACGACTTCGCCAGGATCGGCCTGCATCCGCAGCGCAAGGTCACCGACATGCCGTTCGCCGTCGAGGGACGCCACCTGATCCTGGTCGACGACGTGCTCAATTCCGGCCGCACGCTGCGCGCCGCCCTCAACGAGTTGTTTGACTTCGGCCGGCCGGCCTCGGTGAAGCTCGCGGTGCTGGCCGACCGTGGCGGGCGCGAGCTGCCGTTCACGGCCGACTACGCCGCCGCCACGCTGAACCTGTCGCCGGACGAACGCCTGCACCTCAAGCTCCAGGACGGGCGCCTGGTGTTCGACATCGCCCCGCACGCCGGAATGCCCGCCTGATGCCCACCTACCACCCGCAACTGACGGCCGACGGCCAGCTCAAGCACCTGCTGTCGATCGACGGCCTGTCGCGCGCCCACATCGAACGCCTGCTGGAGGCCGCCGACCCGTTCGTCTCGGTCGGCGACCGCGAAGTCAAGAAAGTGCCACTGCTGCGCGGCAAATCGGTGTTCAACCTGTTCTTCGAGAACTCCACGCGCACCCGCACCACCTTCGAGATCGCCGCCAAGCGCCTGTCGGCCGACGTCATCAACTTGAACATCGGCGCCTCGTCGACCGCCAAGGGCGAATCGCTGCTCGACACGCTGGCCAACCTGGTGGCGATGAACGCGGACATGTTCGTGGTGCGGCACTCGGAATCCGGCGCGCCGTTCCTGATCGCCCAGCATGCCAAGTCCGGCGTGGCGGTGATCAATGCCGGCGACGGGCGCCATGCGCACCCGACGCAGGCGCTGCTGGACATGTACACCATCCGCCACTACAAGAAGTCGTTCCACAACCTGTCGGTGGCCATCGTCGGCGACATCCTGCACTCGCGCGTGGCGCGCTCCGGCATCCACGCCCTGACCACGCTGGGCTGCCCGGATGTGCGCGTCATCGGCCCGAAGACGCTGATCCCCACCGACGTGCACCGCATGGGCGTTTCCGTGCACCACGACATGGCGCGCGGGCTGGAAGGTTGCGACGTGGTGATGATGCTGAGGCTGCAGAACGAGCGCATGAACGGCGCCCTGCTGCCCTCGGCGCACGAGTTCTTCAAGAGCTATGGGCTGACCGCGCAGAAACTCGCGCGCGCCAAGCCCAACGCCATCGTCATGCACCCGGGGCCGATGAACCGCGGCGTGGAAATCGATTCGCCGATCGCCGACGGCCAGCAAAGCGTCATCCTGCCGCAGGTCACGTTCGGCATCGCCGTGCGCATGGCGGTGATGGCCTCCGTGGTGGGGGCGTGATGCAACAAATCTCTCCGCCGATAAACGCCGAAAGCGCGCCGATGGACGCCGATAAAGGCGAAACAAATGTGCAAACCCTAGTGCTGGCGCGGTGTTCGAAGTCATATTGCCTGGAGAGCCGCACCGGATATAGAGTTTTCATCGGCGTTCATCGGCGCCCTTTCGGCGTCCATCGGCGGAAAAGCACTTTCATCAAGTCCGCGCATCGCCTGCCATGAACATCGAAATCCAGAACGCCCGATTGATCGACGCCTCGACCTCGCTCGACCGCGCCGCGTCCCTGTTCATTGCAGAGGGCCAGATCGCCGCCCTTGGCGACGCGCCGGCGGGTTGGAAGGCCGACAAGACGCTCGACGCACGCGGCAAGGTGGTGTGCCCGGGGCTGGTGGATCTGTCGGCGCGCTTGCGTGAGCCGGGGTCGGAGCACAAGGCGACGCTGGAGTCCGAGATGCTGGCCGCGGTGGCTGGCGGCGTGACCACGCTGGTGTGCCCGCCGGATACCGACCCGGTGCTCGACGAACCCGGGCTGGTGGAAATGTTGAAGCGCCGCGCCGGCGCACTCCTGCAGGCGCGCGTGCATCCGCTGGGCGCACTCACGCGCGGCCTTCGCGGCGAGGCGCTGTCGGAGATGGTCGAGTTGACCGATGCCGGCTGCATCGGGTTTTCCAACGCGCACCAGGCCATCACCGATACGCAGGTGCTGTTCCGCGCGCTGCAATACGCCGCCACGTTCGGCTATCCGGTGTGGCTCGCGCCGCAGGACGCCTACCTCGGCCGCGGGGGCATTGCGCACGACGGCGAGGTGGCTTCGCGGCTCGGCCTGTCCGGCGTGCCGGTCAGCGCGGAGACGGTGGCGATCTCCACCATCGTCACCTTGATGCGCGACACCGGCGCGCGCGTGCACCTGATGCGGATTTCCTCGGCCGCCGGCGTGGACCTGGTGCGCCGTGCCAAGGCCGAGGGCCTGCCGCTGACCGCCGACGTGGGCATCCACCACCTGCTGCTGACCGACCGCGACATCGGCTACTTCGACCCGCAGCTGCGCTTTGCGCCGCCGCTGCGCGCGCCCGCGGACCGCGATGCGCTGGCGCGCGGCGTGATGGACGGCACGCTCGACGCCATCACCTCGGACCATACGCCGGTGGACGACGACGAAAAGAACGTGCCCTTCGGCGAAGCCACCCCGGGCGCCACGGGCCTCGAACTCCTGCTGCCGCTGACGCTCAAATGGGCCGAGCAGGTGCGCTGGGGCATGGCCGAGGCCCTTGCACGCGTGACTGCGTCACCGGCGCGCCTGATCGGCGCGCAGGCCGGCACGATCGCCCCCGGTGCGCCGGCCGACCTGTGCATCTTCGATCCGGCAGCGTATTGGGCGGTGACGCGCGAGACGCTGCGGAGCCAGGGCAAGAACACGCCCTGGTTGCGGCGCGAAATTCAGGCGCGCGTGGTCACCACGCTGGTCGGCGGACGCCTCGTCTATACCGGCTGACTGCCCGTCCGGCCGCCCCCGCCGCCGGGTCAAGCGCACGCGGTTGCGCCATAATGCATTTCAACAGGTCGCGGGCCGCCGCGGCAAGAGGAGACGGTGATGAAACGATTCGCGAGCATTCCTGCCTTGGGCATGGCCTTGTGCATCCTCGCCGCGCCGCTGGCACAGGCCGAGCTGTACAAGTGGGTGGACAAGGACGGCAAGACGATCTATTCCGACACGCCACCGCCGCCCGACATCAAGGAGGTGAAGCCGAAGAAGTTCGGCGACAACGTGTCCGGGCCCTCGGACGACCTGCCGTTCTCGATGCGCGAAGCCGCCAAGCGCAACCCGGTGACGCTCTATGCCAATGCCTGCGGGGAACCCTGCGACGGCGCGCGCAAACTGCTGGCCGGGCGCGGCATCCCGTATTCGGAGCGCAATCCGGAAAAGGACCCGGCGGCCCAGGAGGAGCTGAAAAAACTCGCCGGCGACTTGCAGGTGCCGTTCATGCTGGTCGGTGAAAACCAGGTGCGCGGGTTTACCGAGGAAACTTTCCACGCCGCCCTGACCAGCGCCGGCTATCCGCGCAGTTTCGCGCCGCGCTCGCGCCCGACCGATTCCCCGCCGCCCGCGAAGGCCGCCAAGCCGGAGGAGACCGTGACGCCGGTGACGCCGCCGGCGCCGAAGAAGAAGTGAGCGGGCCGGGGACATGAAACTTGCGGCGTGGAACGTCAATTCGCTCAACGTCCGCCTGCCGCACCTGCTCGATTGGCTCAAGTCCGCCGCGCCGGACGTGGTGTGCCTGCAGGAGACCAAGCTCGAGGACGTGAAGTTTCCGCTGCAGGCGATCCAGGACGCCGGGTACAACGCGGTGTTCGACGGACAAAAGACCTACAACGGCGTGGCAATCCTGTCCAAGTCGCGCGCCGAGGATGTGGTGAAAGGCATTCCGGGCTATGCAGATGAACAGAAGCGCGTGATCGCCGCCACGGTGGACGGCGTGCGCGTGGTGTGTGCCTACGTGCCCAACGGCCAGGCGGTGGACTCGGACAAGTACCGCTACAAGCTCGAGTGGCTCGGCGCGCTCACCGGCTACCTGCGCGGCGCGCTCGCCGACCACCCGTCGCTCGCGTTGCTGGGCGACTACAACATCGCCCCCGAGGACCGCGACGTGCACGACCCGGCCGCGTGGGCCGGGCAGGTGCTGTGCTCGGCGCCCGAGCGCGCCGCGTTTGCCGCACTGCTCGCACTCGGCCTCACCGACAGCTTCCGCCAGTTCGAGCAGCCCGCCGGCACGTTCTCGTGGTGGGACTACCGCATGAACGCGTTCCGCCGCAAGATGGGCCTGCGCATCGACCACATCCTGCTCAGCGCGCCGCTGGCCGCGCGCTGCACCGCCGCCGGGGTGGACGCCGAGCCGCGCACCTGGGAGCGGCCCTCGGACCACGCACCGGTCGTCGCCACGCTCAATTAGGCCCCGCCGATGGATGTCCGTGACGTGGTATTGCCGGTGTCGCGCGAAGCCGTGGATCAGCTGGAGATCCTCGACACGCAGCCGGAGGCCGCGTTCGACGAGCTCGCACAGCGCGCGGCGCGCGAACTGAAGACCACCATGGCGGCGATCAGCTTTTTCGACCGGCCGGCCAACCCGGCACTGCCGTGGCGCGAGTGGTTCAAGTCCAGCATCGGCTTCCCGGCCCGGGCGCTGTCGCGCGCGGAGAGTTTTTTCCTGCCGGCGCTCGACGACGGCCTGCCGCCGGCCCGCGTGTTCGCGGTGCCGGACCTGTTCGCCGAAAAGCGCTTCCGCGACCACCGCCTGGTGCACGGCGCGCCGCACATCGCCTGCTATGCCGGCGCCGCCCTGCTCAACGCGGCGCGCGAGATCGTCGGCGTGGTCGCCGTGTTCGACACCGTGTCGCGCGACTTTTCCGGCCGTGAGCTGGAGGCGCTGGTGCGCCTCGCCGACCAGGTCGCCGAGCGGCTCGAGGCGCGCGCCATTGCGCGCCAGGAGCGGCGGCCGGCGCAGTCGGAGTATGCCGACTTCACCGAGCCGGCTGCCGATCAACTGGACCGCCTGTCGCGCGAGGTTGCGCGCCTCGAACAGATGCTGGAGAACGAGATCGCCGGGCGCAAGGCGATCGAATCGAAGCTGTCGAAGGAAAAGGAATTCGCCAGCGCAGCGATGCAGAGCCTGCCCGGCGCGTTCTTCATGTTCGACGTCTACGGCCGCCTGGTGCGCTGGAACAAGAGCTTTGCCGCCACCACCGGGTACTCGGAGGACGATGTCGCCGGCATGCGCGCCATCGACTTCGTGGCCGAGGACGACCGTCCGCGCGTGGCCGAGGCGATCCGCCGCGTGCTGGTCGAGGGCGAGGAGACTTCGATCGAGGCGCGCATGCGCCGCCGCGACGGCAGCGGTGCGCCGTACCTGTTCGAGGGCCGGCCGATGGACATCGCCGGCATGCGCTACTGCGTCGGCGTGGGCCGCGACATCAGCGAGCGCCTGCGCGCCGACCGCGAAGTGCGCCGCGCCAAGGAACGCCTCGACCTTGCGCTCACCGGCTCCAACCTGGCGATCTGGGACTGGGACCTGGTGGCCAACGAGGTCACCTTCAGCCAGGACTGGGCGCGCCTGCTGCGCGCCCAGGTCACCGACCGGCAGGACATCGTGTTCAGCGGCGTCGAGGTGATCGACTGGAACCACCCGGACGACCGCGAGCGCCTGATGCAGGCGCTCACCGCGACCATCAAGGGCGACACGCCGGACTTCGTCTGCGAGTACCGCGTGCACGGCATCGACGAGGAATGGGTGTGGATCGAGAGCAAGGGCAAGGTCGTGGAGACCGACCCGGCCACCGGCCACGCGATGCGCATGACCGGCACCTCGGCCAACATCACCATGAAGAAGGCGGCCGAGGACCGGGTGGAATTCCTCGCCACGCGCGACCCGCTGACCAAGCTGCCCAACCGCATGCTGCTCAACGACCGGCTCGAGCGCGGCGTGGCCAATGCGGCGCGCAAGCAATCGCGGCTGGCGTTCATGTTCATCGACCTCGACCGCTTCAAGAGCATCAACGACACGCTCGGGCACGATGTCGGCGACGAGTTGTTGCGCAAGGTGGCCGCGCGCCTGTCCGCCTGCGTGCGCAACGCCGACACCGTGGCGCGGCTGGGCGGCGACGAGTTCGCGGTGATCCTGGAAAACCTGCCCGCCGACGAGGACGCCGGCGCCGAGGGCGCGCAACATGTGGCCGAAAAGATGATCAGCGCGCTGGCCGCGCCGATCCTGATCAACGACCAGCCGCTCAACACCTCCTGCTCGATCGGCATCAGCATCTTCCCGCACGACGGCCACGACACGCAGACGCTGATGAAGCACGCCGACGTGGCGATGTACGATGCCAAGGCCAAGGGGCGCAACAATTTCCAGTTCTTTTCCCAGGAGATGAATGCGCGCGCACAGGAGCGTTTGTCGGTCGAGCGTTTCCTGCGCCTCGCGGTGCGCAACCGCGAGCTGGAACTGCACTACCAGCCGCGCGTCTCGTTCCTCACCGGACAGATCACCGGCGTCGAGGCGCTGATGCGCTGGAACCATCCGCGGCGCGGCCTGCTCACGCCCGACAAGTTCATCCACGTGGCCGAGGACTCCGGGCAGATCACCGCCATGGGTGAGTGGGTGTTCGAGCATGCGTTCCGCCAGGTGGCGGACTGGCGCGCGCGCAGCGGGCGCGACCTCGGCCTGGCGGTGAACCTGTCGCCGGCCCAGCTGTTCGACGGCGAGCGGCTGATGCGCGCCATCGAGGGCGCGCTGACCAGCAGCGGGCTGGAACCCGCGGCGGTGGAGATCGAGCTGACCGAGGGCATGCTGGTCAAGAACGTCGAGGAGACGCGCGCGCTGCTGGACCGCATCGGCGCGCTGGGGCCGGGCATCGCCATCGACGATTTCGGCACCGGCTATTCCTCGCTGTCCTACCTGCGCCAGCTGCCGGTGGACACCATCAAGATCGACTCGCAATTCGTGCGCGAGATCGGCATGAACCCGAACGACGAGGCGATCATCCGCGCCATCATCGCGATGACCCACAGCCTGAAGCTCAACGTGGTCGCCGAGGGTGTGGAGAACGAGGCACAGTACCGCGTGCTGCGCGACCTCGAGTGCGACGAGTACCAGGGGTTCTTTTTCGCCCGCCCCTTGCCGGCGACCGAGTTCGAGGCGCAGTATCTGGACCTGAAGTGACCGAGGAGGGGGAGCACGCCATGCGATCGAAAGCCACCAGCGTTGCCCAGTACCTGAAGGAACTGCCTGCGGACCGCCGCGCCGCGCTGCAGGCGTTGCGCGAGGTGATCCTCAAGAGCAAGGATCCGCTGATCGAGGAGGGCATGCAGTACGGCGCCATCGGCTACTACATCCCGCACAAGGTATTTCCGCCGGGCTATCACTGCGACCCGAAGCAGCCGCTGCCCTACGCCGGACTGGCCGCGCAGAAGAACCACCTGGGCCTCTATCTGATGTGCCTGTACATGGAGGCGCCGGGCGTGGCCGATTCGCCGCTGCCGTGGTTTCGCCAAGCCTGGACCGCCGCCGGCAAGAAGCTCGACATGGGCGCGTCCTGCGTCCGCTTCCGCAACATCGAGGACGTGCCGCTCGACGTCGTGGCCAAGCTGTTCAAGAAGGTGACGGCGCGCCAGTTCATCGCCGTCTACCAAGCCGCGTGCGCACCGCGCATCGCCAAGGTGCGCGGCAAGGCCCCGGCCAAGGCACCGGCGGGGGCGAAACCGGGGTCGAAGAAACCTGTCGCCAAGAAGGTCGCGGCGAAGAAACCCGCAGCGAAGAAGCCGGCGGCGAAAAAACCCGCCGCAAAGAAGCCCGCCGCCCGTTAGGCGTTGCCGCGCGCGCGGATCAAGCCCGCCGCCTGCGGATCAAGTCGGCCGCTTTCTCGCCGATCATGATGGCCGGCGCATTGGTGTTGCCGCCGATCAGCGTCGGCATGATGGACGCGTCCACCACGCGCAGGCCCACGAGACCGTGCACGCGCAACTCTGGATCCACCACCGCCATCGGGTCGGTGCCCATCTTGCAGCTGCCCACCGGGTGGTACACCGTGTCGGCGCGGTTGCGGATCACGGCGCGGATGTCGTCGTCGCTCGCAACGCCGGCGGTGAACATGTCCTGTTCATAGAGGCGCGACAAGGCGGGCTGCACGAGCAGGGCACGCGTCAGCTTGTAGCCGGCCACCATGTCCTCGAGGTCCTGCGGGTCGGCGAAGAACGCCGGGTCGATGAGCGGCATGCCGAACGGATCGTGTGAGGCCAGGCGGATGCTGCCGCGGCTCCGGGGCCGCAACAGGCACACGTGGCACGACACGCCGTGGCGGAAGTTGAACCGGCGCGCGTGGTCCTCGACCAGGGCGATCACGAAGTGCAGTTGCACATCCGGGGCCGGGGAGTCCGGCCGCAGCTTGAGGAACGCGCCGGCCTCGGCGTAGTTGCTGGCCCACAAGCCGGTACGGCTCTTTCGATAGCGGCGCCATTCGCGGATGAGGTGCAGGAAGCCCTTGGGCGTGAAGCCGACCAGGTCGAGGCTGGTCACCGCGTGGCCGAAGATGAAGTCCGGGTGGTCCTGCAGGTTGGCCCCGACGCCGGGGAGGTCGTGCAGCACCGGGATGCCCAGCGCCTGCAGGTCGGCACCGGCACCGATGCCGGATACCATCAGCAGTTGGGGCGAGCGGATCGCGCCGCAGGAGACGATCACCTCGCGTCGCGCCGTGAGGTGCAGGCGCTGCCCGGCCACCCGCACGAAGGCACCGGTGGCGCGGCGGCCCTCGAAGGTCAGGCGCTCGGCCTCCGCACGCGTGACCACGGTGAGGTTATCGCGCTTGTGCTCGCCCTCCATCAGCGGGTGCACGTAGGCACGCGCCGCGCTGCAGCGCTCGCCGCCCTTGTGGGTGACCTGGTAGTAGCCCGCGCCTTCCATGGAGGCGCCGTTGAAGTCGCTGTTGAGCATATGGCCGGCCTGCTGCGCGGCCTCCAGGAACAGCCCCGGAAACGGGCCGTCGTTGGAGCGGTCGGTCACGTTGAGCGGGCCGCCCTGGCCGTGGAAGTGGCCGTTGAGGCGCTCGTTGTGCTCGGAGCGCTTGAAGTACGGCAGCACGTCGTCGTAGGACCAGCCCGGGTTGCCCAGTGCGGCCCAGTGGTCGTAGTCGGTCTTGTCGCCACGGATGTAGACCATCGCATTGATGGCCGAGGACCCGCCCAGCGCGCGCCCGCGCGGCTGGTAGCCGACGCGGCCGTTCAACCCGGCCTGCGGCACGGTTTCGTAGGCATAGTTGTTGATCTTGGTCGGTGCCATCGCCACCACCGCGGCGGGCGTGCGGATCAAGGCGTCGCGGCCTTCGCGGCCGGCCTCGACCAGGGCCACCGATACGGCCGGATCCTCGGACAGGCGATTGGCCAGCGCACAGCCTGCGGAGCCACCGCCCAGGATCAGGTAGTCAAACGTCGTCTGCATGGAATGCGCCCATCGGGAAAGCGGTCAGGCTAGCACGCTCGATTAGAGCAATTCCTCAGTTGCGGGGACCGCATCCGGCTGCGGCCAGGCGGCCTCAGTCGGCGCCGTGCGGCGGCTTCGCCGGCTTGTCCCGCCAGGTGAACGGAAACGCCATCTGCTTGAGGAATCCGTTCGGCACGTAGTCGCCCAGCACGCCGTAGCGGAGCGGCCAGGTGCGGTCGGCCTTGACGGCCGTGCCGAACAGGTAGTCGATGAAGGCAAAGTGCGCCGCGTAGTTGCGGTCCAGCGCTTCCTGGTCCTGCGAATGGTGCCAGTGGTGGAAGTTGGGCGTCACGATCACGTAGGACAGGGGCCCGAGGCGCACGCTCACGTTGGCGTGGTTGAACACCGCCTGGAAACCGACGATCAGGATGTAGGCATCGACCACCGGCTTGGAAAAGCCGAGCACGAAAATTGGCGCCAGCACCAGGGTGCGCGTGAGGATCACCTCGATCACGTGCTGGCGCGAGCCGGCCAGCCAGTCCATGGTTTTCGCGCTGTGGTGCACCGCGTGCAGCCGCCACAACCACGGCACCTCGTGGTACGCGCGGTGCGTGGCGTACTGCGCCAGGTCCGCCACCAGAATGCAGAGGAACAACTCGATGGCGAACGGCAGCCCGCGGATCCACGCCTGCACGTCTGCGTTCACCGCCCAACCGAAGCCGCTGTTGACTGCCTTGTTCACCACCAGCAACGCGAAACCGACCAGCAGGTGGTTGACGATGAAATGGTGGAAGTCGGTCTGCCACTCGGCGCGGAACACCGGCTGGTCCCTGAGCGCGAACAGCTTCTCGATCAGGATGAAGACGATGGTGGAGCCCAGCAAATCGAGGATGAACCAGTCCAGGCCCAGATAGGGCGTGTGGTCGGGAAAGTCCCCCACCGGCACGCGGTGCCCGCCCAGCGCCACGGTGAGGATCACCAATGAAAAGGCGGCCAGCGACACCCAGCGCGCACGGCCGAAGATCAAGCTGGTCAGCGACAGGCCCCCGGCGATCACCAGCGCGATGAACATCACCGTGCGCAACACCTCCACGTCGTAGGACTTGCGCAATTCCGGGGTGGTGAGGTGTGCCGGGAAGTGGAACGCCAGCACGGCAAGGAAGCACAGGATCGCCAGCGACAGCGCGATCACGCCGGAAATCATCCCGGAGCCGGGTTTCAGTTCGCCGTGCGATTCGGCCAGGCGGTTGAGTTTCGTGATCGGGTTCATGCGGGCGCTGCATTCCGGAGGGCGTAGTCGAGGAATAACCCGCAGAACACCGCGAGCCCGACCCAGTTATTGTGCAGGAAGGCCTTGAAGCAGGCGTCCGGTGCGCGCCGGCGGATCAGCGTGTAGTGATACAGCGCGAGCGCGCACGCAATGCCGACACCGATGAAGTACGGCCAGCCGAGCCCGATGGACTTGCCGATCAAGGTCAGCAGCGCCAGCATCACCGTGTAGCAGAACATCACCATCGCCACGTCGTGGCGGCCGAACAGCAGCGCCGAGGTCTGGATGCCGATCTTCATGTCGTCCTGGCGATCGACCATCGCGTACTCGGTGTCGTAGGCCAGCGTCCAGAAGGCGTTTGCCGCGAGCAGCGCCCAGGCCAGCGGCGGCACCGCACCGGTCTCGGCCGCGAACGCCATCGGGATGCCGAAGCCGAACGCCAGGCCAAGGTAGGCCTGCGGCAGGGCGAAGAAGCGCTTGGTGAACGGGTAGCTCGCCGCGATCAGCACGGCGGGGACCGACAACCACAGCGTGAGGCGGTTGAGGAACAGCAGCACCAGCAGGAAGGCCGCCAGCGCCAGCACGGCGGCCACGATGAGCGCCTCGCGCGGCGCAATCTGCCCCGCCGCCAAGGGGCGCGCAGCGGTGCGCTTCACGTGGGCGTCGAAATCGCGGTCGGCCCAATCGTTGATGGCGCAACCGGCCGAGCGCATCAACACGGTGCCGGCGATGAACACGGCGAGGATCAGCGGGTCCGGTTTTCCCTCGCCTGCGATCCACAACCCCCACAGGGTCGGCCACAACAAGAGCAGGATGCCGATCGGTTTGTCGAGGCGAATGAGGCGCAGGTACAGGAGCCAGCGTGGCGTTGGGGCATGCATGGCGCGCATTCTCGCACCGCGCCGCGGCGTTGCGAACGATCGTGCAACGACCGCTACACCGTCTCCGCCGGCCGCCCGAACAGGTAGCCTTGGTACGCGTGGCAGCCTTGCGATGCCAGGTAGTCGCGCTGCGCTTCGGTCTCGACGCCCTCGGCGATCACCGCCAGGCCGAGCGAGCGCGCCAGCGTGATGACGGCACACGCGATCGCCGCGTCATTCGGATCGGTGAGCAGGTCGCGCACGAAGGTCTGGTCGATCTTGAGCTCGTCGAGCGGCAGGCGTTTCAGGTAGCCGAGCGAGGAGAAGCCGGTGCCGAAGTCATCGAGGGCGAAGGTGATGCCCAGGTCGCGCAGCACGTTCATCTTGGCCGCCACCGCGCCGACATCCTCGGCCAGCATGCTCTCGGTGAGTTCCAGGCGCAGGCGGTGCGGATCGGCGGAGGCCGCATCGAGCGCATCGCGCACCTGCTGCACGAAGGACGGGTGGCGGAACTGGCGGCTGCTGACATTGACCGACAGGCGCCACGCGCTGCGTTGCGGGTCCTGCGCCCATTCGGCCAGCCTGCGGCAGGCCAGCCGCAGCACGCAGTGGCCGACCTCGACGATGAGCCCGGACTCCTCCGCCAGGCCGATGAATGCCGCCGGCATCAAGAGGCCGCGCGTGGCGTGCGGCCAGCGCACCAGGGCCTCCGCGCCCAGCGTGTGGCCCTCGCCGTCGACCTGCACCTGGTAGTGCAGCACCAGCTGGTCGCGCCGCGCCGCCATGCGCAGCTCGCCCTCCAGGGCCTTGCGCCCGGCGATTTCGGCCTGGATGCGCGGGTCGTAGAAGCGCATCGCGTTGCGCCCGGCGGCCTTGGCCTGGTACATGGCGACATCGGCGCGCTTCAACAGCTCATCGACGGTGTCGCCGGGTTCGGCGAACAAGGTGCCGCCGATGCTGGGGGTGCTGATCTGTTCGCGCCCGAGGAGGTCGTAGGGGCGGCTCAGCGCCTCGAGGATCTTCGCGCCGATGGCCTCGGTTTGCGCGGCGGCCTGCAGCGGATCCGCGTGCAGGTTTTCGAGCATGACCAGGAACTCGTCGCCGCCGAAGCGGCCCACCGAGTCGGACTCGCGCACGCATTCAGTGAGGCGCACCGCCACCTGGCGCAGCAACAGGTCGCCCTGGTCGTGACCGTGCGTGTCGTTGAGGGTCTTGAAGTCGTCCAGGTCGATGAACAGCAGGGCGCCCTTGTTGCCGGACCGCGCCGAGGACGCGAGGGCCTGGTGCAGGCGGTCGGTCAGCAGCCGCCGGTTGGGCAGGCCCGTCAGCGTGTCGTAGTAGGCCAGCTGCGCGATCTTGCCGGCCGCCGCCTTTTTCGCCGTGATGTCCTGCACGCTGAACTGCAGCAGGGTGCGGCCGGCGTGGTTGAAGCGCATCAGGTGGATCTCGGCGTCCCACTCGCTGCCGTCGCGCCGGCGGTGCCGCCACTCGTAGATGCACACCCCTTCGGCCAGCGCGCGCGTCACGTGCCGCTCGGCCGCCTCCACCGACGGCGTGCCGTCGTATTGCACCGGCACCGAGACGTCCGCGGGGCCGCAGGACAACAGCGATTCGCGATCCGGCAGCCCATAGACCGCCAGCGCCGCCTGGTTGCAGTCGACCAGCTGGTTGGTCGCCGGGTCGAGCACCACCAGCGGAATGGGCGAATCGTTGAACAGCACCTTGTTGTAGGCCTCGCTGTCGCGCAGCCGTGCCTCGGTGGCGCGCAGGGTGTTGATCTGGTTGTTGAGCAGGCGCGTCTGCTCGTCGAGCTGGCGATGGTTGGTTTCCAGCAGCGCGCGCATCGCATCCTGCGCGGCGGCCAGCTCGCGCACCTCGGCCAGCGAGCTGTCCACGCGCGCGGGCGTGAAATCGAGCTGGCCGATGCGCCGGCTGGCTGCGGCCAGCTGTTCGAGCGGCTGCGCGATGGTCCGCGCATGCGCGCGCACGATGAGGAAGGCCACGCCCGCCACCGGCAGCATTGCCGCCAGCAAGACCACCGCCAGGGTTGGCCAGGCCGGTGCGAAATCGGACGTCGGCGCCAGGGTGAGGACGTGGAAGCGCTGGGTGCCGAGTGGATACGCGCGCACGCCGCCCAGCCAGCCGCGCCCGCCCGACTCGAATTCGAACGACGCCACATCCACGCGGCCGCCGCGCTGCCATTCCGTCAGCGCCGCATCAACCGGCGCCAGCCCGAGTTCGGCAGGCGCCTTGAGCACCCGCTTGAGCCACTCGGCCTCCGCGGTGCCGCCGGGCGGGGCGGGCAGGGCGAGCACGCGATTGTCGGCGGTGACCACCAACGCCAGGCCCTGCGTGCCCACCCGCGCGCGCATGGTCGAGAGCGACAGGTCGCGCAGCATGAGGTCGAAGCCGATCACGAAGTCGCGGCTATCCCGGTGGCGGATGCGCGTGGAGGCGGTGATGCCGGGGTCGCCGGTGGTGAAAAACACATACGGCGCGGTCCAGTGCGGGCCGTGCGCGTCGGCGCCCTGCAAGGCGGCGGCGAACCAGGGGCGGCGGCGTGCGTCGTAATCGACTTCGCGCCATTCCACTTTGACGCCGCCCTCGGCGGTGTGGTCAAAGAACTGCTGCCGCTTGCCATGGCGCGCGACGTCGGTCATGCGATTGCGCCAGCGGCCTTCCGGCTGGCGCAGCAGCAGCCAGCCCTGGCCGTCCGAGGTGCCGGCCACCACCGAGGTGACCTGCGGCAGCGCGGTCAGCACTGGCATGAACAGCCGGTTGAACTCGGCGGGATCCTCCAGGCTCGGCGTGGCGTGGGCAAACCAGCCGCGGCTCATGTTGGTCAGGCTGGCGGCGGCGGCAAACGTCGCATCGAGGCGCGCCTCGACTTGCGAGGCGGCGATGTTGAATTGGCTCTGCGAAATGCGCTTCGACAGCGGCAGCAGGCCGAACAGCGAAAACCCGGCCGCCACCAGCAGCGCGGTGCCGACCTTGAGCAGCGTCACGCGCAGCAGGATGGCGCGGCGCAGCGGCTGGGCGGGTGCGATGGCCGGCCCCGGAGGGTCCGGTGCGGCATCGCTCCGGCGAACGGTGGGGTCCTCGTTGGACATGCGGGCGCGCGATCACGGGAGACTTGTGTGACCAAATGTAAAGCGCGGCACGGAAAAAGGAAAGCTTCACATGACCGGGTTTTGCAGTTGGGAGGAGGTCAGTAGCGTCGCGACAACACGCGTGCGGCAGCAGGGCAAGGTCTGCATCTCGTGGAAGGAGGCAAAATCAAGCACTGGCGCGGCGTTTGGGCCTATATTGGCCCATCTGCCGCGCCAGTGCTGGGGTTTGGTGTTCGGCACTACGGCTGGGCATCCGGCTGGAAGTCCAACGTCACCCGGTAGCGGCGGGGGGTGCCGTTGGCGGCCGCATCCGCCGGCAGGCCGAGCCCGGCGCGCCGGACGATGGCCAGGGCCGTCTTGTCCAGCAGGCGCGAGCGCGAGGACTCGGTGATCGCGGCGTCCCGCATTTCGCTCTATCGGAATGCAACGACGTTACGCAAACGGGTAACAGATTCCGCCACGCAAGCAGAATGTTCTTTCTGGAGCAATCTCCGGGTTTGCTTTGGAGCGATCACCATGCCCCATCCGACATTCTGCGCAAAATAGTGTTGACGCCCCCCCCCCCAGCAATCGCATAACATGCCGCTCGTTTTCCGCAATCGGTCAAGGGACAAACATGCTGGAAAGAAAAAGCCGTGCCGCGAGCATCGCGGTATGCGTGGGGTTCGGAGTGGCTTTGGGATGGACACCTGTCTCGATGAGCCCGGCTTCGGCCCAGCAAGGGTCCGACGCAACGCGCGCCGGGGTGACCGGCGGCGCACCCTACGTGTGGCGTCTCGCTCAGAATCAGGTCAGCGTGGATGCCACATTCCAGCCGCGCGCGGAATGGCCCGCTGCGCAATTCGGTCTCGGCGCCATCGGTGCGGTACATGCCGATCCGTACAACGGGCATGCCTAGCTGGTGGGTGAATCCGCCGTGGCAAGCATCGCGCCGAATGGCGCGGTGCTGGAGCGGCGCGGCGTTCCAGGCACCATCACTGCGAGCCATTGGGCCGGTGACCAATCGCTGTGGATCGCCACGCCGGAACAGATCGTGGGGCTTCGTCAAAGCGGCACTTTCACCTATCCGCTGGAAAGTACGCAGGCCCTCGCGTTCGACCCGGTGCGCGGCCAGTTGTGGCGCATTGCCGATGGCGTATTGGAGCGGCACGCCACCGACGCCCGCGCGGCGCCCTCGGACCGCATCGCCGGCGGCGTGCGCGCGTTCACGCTGGATGTCGAAACGCGAACCGCGTGGATATTCGACACCGAAGGGCTCGCACGCGTGAGCGCCGGCTCAAACGGCGAATGGAACCTCGCGCGAATTCAAGCCGGGCCTACGAATGCGGAGGGCGTCGCACTTCAATTCGATCACGCGACCCGGACCGTGCGCCTGCACTCCGGAGGCCAATCACAAGTCTTCGACGAACAGGGCGCGGTGCTACGCACGGCGGCGCTCCGCTCTGACGGCGAGGCGCCGACCGCGGAACCGCCTGTCGCCCCCTTCACGCACTTGCCCACAGCGCAATGGGGGACTGACGAACCATTGACGATTGCGACCGGCAGCCTCTGCGCCGGCCACCCTTGCGACCTGGGCCCTGAATGGCGCGCGCGCTATCGCATCGAGGTCAAGCGCGATGGCCGTCCGGTGGCGGCAACTTTCGATGCCCTCAATGGCATCGTCACGGTGCCCGCTGCATCGCCGGTTGGGGAATTGACCGTGCAAGTCGCCGATGCCTTCGGCCATTCCACGCCCGTGTTGGTGCGCGCCGGTATGGTGTCGCAATCGGCCAGCGGCGCAAACGGCAAATCGCCGTCCGCGCCGCGTCGGAAGCAGAACGCCCCGGCGTTCTGCGTCGCCAGCCCGCGCATCGACACCGGTACCTTCACCCCCTTTGCCGCGCTGGAACGGCTGGAAGTACGTAGTGGCAAGCTTGGCGCAGCCGATTGGGAGTGGGGATTGGGCGTGAATACCCAGCAATCCGGCAAGTTCGTCAATGCCCACTTGAACTGGGTGAACGGCCGCGACTACCGCTGGACCGTGACCTACGACGGTGCGGGCAACGCCACCATGACGGTCTTCGATGGCGCGGCGCAAGTCTTCACCCGCACCTTCACCCCCACGGCACCGGCGGCCATGCGCGCGGGCAATGCCGTGAAGCTGTACGTCAAGAGCACGGCGGGCATCGGCGCGGGCAACAGCATCCGTGTCGATGTGACCGAGATCAACGGCGTGCCCATGGCCGGCGGCATCGGCACGGCGGGCGACAACACGTTCAGCGAAGCAAGCCTCGTGTACGCGCTCAATGCCGCCACCGGCTTTACCATCGGCGGCACGGTGCGCATGAATTTCACCGGCAGCTACCCGCCCACCGGATCGCGGCTCAATTTCATGCTCAATGCGGGCAACATCGAGTGCGCCACGGGGAATCAGCCGCCGGTGGTGGCGTTTGAGGAAATCTCCGATGGGGGAACCGCGTACGTTTCCTACAGTGGCGATGCCACGCTAGAGTTTCAGGTGCGCGCGACCGATCCGGACAACGGTATCGCGCGCATCGAAGTCACTACCGCACCGGGCACACCCTTTGAATCGGTGTTCGTCCAGGAGAATTCGCCCGTGCTGTATGCCGACCTGCTTGACCTGCCGCTGGGCACTTGGCAAATCCGCGCCGTGGCCACCGACACCCATGGGGCGCAAACGGAAAAGACCATCAGCATCACCCTGGCCAACGACCCGGTGGATGAACCGTTCATGTCCGTATGGAACGCCATGAACGCGGCACTTAGAGCGGGCAACATCGAACAGGCGTCCACCTACCTCACCTCCGCTGCGCGCCAGCGCTACTACCCGGTGTTCGAGGCGCTGCTGTCCGACATGCCGTCCATCATCGATTCGTACTCGCGTCCGGTGCGCATGATCGCCGATGGCGAAATGGGCGAATATGCCGTCATGCGCTACATCGAAAGCGAGAACGACACCGAGGTGTACCTGGTCTACTTCGTCAAGGCACCCGACGGACGCTGGTTGATCGAGACGATGTGATGCGCGATACACCCCTAGAAAGAATCTGGAACATGAACCCATGGAACAGCGCACGTCATTTGGTGATTTTTTGTTGTTTCCCGTTGGTTGCCGGTTGCAATCCAACTCAATATAAGACTCTAGCGTTCGAAGCCAAGGTCGTTGATGCCGAGACCGGCGAGCCGATCGAGGGGGCCAATGTCCTGGCGAGTTGGGAGCTGCGCGAAGAGACCATGCATGGAACCAAGTTTGTGGGCATCCCGGAAATTCGCGAGACAGTGACCGACAAGCAAGGTCGCTTCCGCTTTCCGGAGGTCAATGTCGCAAACCCCAAGCGCGTCGCACTGGTAGACGACCCGTTGGTGGTGATCTTCAAACCCGGATACAGGCGCGGACTTGCGACCAGCCGCTGCTGGCTTGAATCCAATTGCAAAGCGACCAGAATCGCTGGAGCGTCGGGGGAGACTTTTCGATTGAAGCGGATTCCAGAGCAGGAATTCTTGCCGGATCCGAAGCATCCGAATCGGTTGATCCCGGCATACGGCAATTTCGACGGTCTGTATGAGAAGGCCATGGAGAATTGCGGTCCAGTACGCGCGCCGAGATTTTTCGAAGCGCTGGAGCAAGAGCGTACGCGATTGAGTCCAACAGGTTCGGTGAGCATTCCTGGATTGCCTGGCTACTTTGCAGTTCAAAAGTACTCAATTGGGTGCAATGTGGACACAAGGGGAAAGTAATGAAGGCTAGGAACGTGGCTTGCCTTGTCGGAACGGCTTCAATCATTTCCGCATCGATCGGATTTCCATGTGCATTCAGTTTTGGCGTCGATACTCACCGAACTCTGACACTGGCGTCTGTAAGAGCTAGTTCGCTCCAAAGTGGCGAATTACTTTCGAGATTTGGACTAGCAAATCGCCCTCCCGAAGACGGAGCATTCAACCAATTTAGAACGTCAGAAGGGGCGTTGAGATCGGTTCGCGATCTCATCATCTTCGGCTCCGCCTGGGAAGACGACCGCGCCCACATCAGGCAATCCCTTAAGCACTTTTACAACCCGATCAACGGCAGGGGCCTGTATTTTGGCAATGTGACTGTCGGTATTCCGTCGCCGAATTGGACGCTGGAAGCGGGGGGAGAGACTTTTCAGGGGGCGTCCCCGCCGCAACAGTTTTCATATCGACTGGCGCGAAAGCACTTTCTCGATGCGTTGACCAAATCCGCCAAGTCGGAACGCAACGAGAATTGGGGCCTGACATTTCAAACCGTGGGCCACATCGTTCACCATATGCAGGACATGGCCCAGCCGCAGCACACACGCAACGATCAGCATTGCGACATCGCGCCCTGCGAACTGACTGGCGCGCTAGGCGGCGTGAAGCCCAGTTACGAGAAGTGGACGGACATCGTCGGAAACACGGACGACGTCCAGCGCCAGGGATACGATCCGGTGTACGTCTCGACAGGCGAAAAGAAGTTTGCAAAGCCATTTGAGTTTTGGAAGCATCCGGCCACCGGAGTGGGTATTGCCGAGTATTCAAACCGCAACTTCTTCACTTCGGGCGCGAATGTTGACAGCACGGAGTTCTTGTTGCCGGTTGTACTCCCGGGTGAGGTGTTCAAGACGCCCATTGGAGTGTTGTGTGCAGAGCAATTGGCCCGTGGGCGCTCCCCCTGTTCGGGGCTCTCGGCCGGGGTGTTGTTCGGGTCAATGGGCTTCTATCGCACGCTCGCAGTCGATAACTTGCGCCCAGATCAAACAACAGCGAATCCACGTGCGACAACAAAGTCTATCTACAACGAAGACCTTCGGCTTAGAGGGCTGCTGGGTACTTCTGGGGCGATCGGATTGGCTGGATATTCTGTGAATCGATTTACATACGAATCACAAAACAATTTTGTCTTGAAGCGCGCCGTCGCCTACTCCGCCGGCATGATCAATTACTTCTTCCGCGGCGACATCGACTTCATCGAGGACCTCGCCGAACCCGGCACCTACAAGATCCGCAACGACGGACCGGACGCCATCAAGGGGCGGTTCCAACTGTGCTACGACCACGGCACCACCGGCAACGAAACGCGCACCTGCTTCAAGTCCTGGGACAACCTGGAAATCGCGGCGGGCGGCGCGGTCAGCGCCGGTACATTCCAGATTCCGACGTCCCCGGCTCCTTTGAAGCCCAACGAGTACATGCTGGTGTTCAACGGCGACATGGGCGAGGAGAAGGCCGCGGACTTCGACGGCATCGGCGCGGTGACGGCGCGCAAGGTCACGCTCAAGCCGCCGCAGATGTTCTATCTGTTTCGAACGGATGGGCCGCCGGATCACCCGTCCGGCACCATCGACATCGGCCTGTTCGGCAACGAGGCACTCTGGTCTGCCATGGCCGTCCATCCGCAGGGCTTCAGCGCCGCGATCACGTCCGGCGGTGTGCGCCGGTCGATTCCGATGGATCGCGGTGGGACCGGGCAGTTCGCCACCTGTGCGCACAGCCCGAATGATCGCGTCATCCCGGAGTGTGCCTACCGCGGGGGGACCGTGCAGGTTGGGCTGACCGGGGCTGGCTGGCTGCTGCGCTTGCATCGCGGAAACCAGTTCATTCTGACCACCGACGTGACGGGCCATGACCTGATCATGATTGGCGCCAATCCGGAGGACTTGGGACTGCGTCCGATCGAAACCGTATGCGGCGGTCGCTTCGTGTATTCCTCGGCGCTGTACCTGACGTATCCGCGCACGACCGGGCCGGTGAAGTTCGAACTGTTCTACGCCAAAGACGCCATGACCGAACCGCGACCGGTGTTTTCCTTTACGGTGGGCGACATGGACATTGCGCCAGGCCAGAATTTCGGCGCCAAGATTCGCGAACTGCAGGGCGTCGAGCGCACGCCCATCCATTGCGGCGTGAATATCGAACCGTAACCGGGAGAAGTCGCGATCCCAAGAACAGCAGGGTTGATCGTAAAGTCAAGCACTGGCGGGGCGTTTGGGCCCATTCCGGCCCATCTGCCGCGCCAGTGCTTGGGTTGGGTGCTCAGCACTACGGCTGGGCATCCGGCTGGAAGTCCAACGTCACCCGGTAGCGGCGGGAGGCGCCGTTGGCGGCCGCATCCGCCCGTAGGTCGAGCCCTGCGCGCCGGACGATGGCCAGGGCCGTCTTGTCCAGCAGGCGCGAGCGCGAGGACTCGGTGATTGCGGCGTCCACCACCTGTCCTTCGGGGGAAAGTTCGAATACGACCGTGGTCTTGCCGCGCGGGGCAGGGCGGTTGGCATCGGACAGGCGCGGGTAGCGCGCGGCCTGCACCAGTCGTTCGCGGACGGCGGCGTCGTACACCGGGTCGGCGAGCTGGCGCGCCAGCGTGTCGCGGACCCCGGGCTGCGATTGCGATGTGGCGGCCGCGCTGGCCGCCAACGGGGTCAGCTCCAACGCGTTTGCCGGGGAGGTTCCGAGTGCGCCGGCCACGGTGAAGGCGGCGGCGGCGCGGCGGATCAGGGTGTTGCGGGCGATGTAGCGATTCATGGCAGTCTCCTGAAGAACATCACGGGGTGGGTCATTCCCGATGGGCCAACCCACGGCGCATCGGTTGCCGCCATGGTCCGCGCCGGCCCGACTGCCGTCTTTAGGAATGCGCTGAATTGTTGTGAAGTGCCGTGAATCCGGGCGCCGCCGGAGGAGAACGCGTCCGGCGCGCTTCAGAACAATTCACCCCGCGGGCGCGGCGCTCGGCTTACCATTGCAGCATTCACTGCCCCACCCCGCGCCCATGAACGACCTGTCGAGTGCCCGACACACGGAGGTTCTGGCCTTCGGCCCTTTCCGGGCCGATGCCTTCGCGCGCACGCTGGTGCACGACACGCAGGGCCTGGTCAACCTGACGCCCAAGCAGTTCGACACCTTGCTGCTGCTGATCACCCATCCGGGAGAAGTCCTCGACAAGGACCGCATCCTCGCCGAGGTCTGGACCGGCAGCGTCGTGGAAGAGAACAATCTCTCGCAGGCCGTCTCGGCGTTGCGCAAGGCGCTGGGCGACGATGGCGAGGCGCATCGCTACATCCTCACCGTGCCGCGCAAGGGCTACCGTTTCGTGGCCGAGGTGCGGCCGGTCGCGGCGATGCCGCACCCCTCGGCGCCCGATGCTGTGGACGATGATCGCGCCGCGCCAACGTCGTCCGCGCTGCATGCGGCCGTGGCGGCGACGCCCCCTACGACCGCATCCACCGTCGCGCCACCGGCGCCGCGCGGTCCGGCGCGCTGGATGGGGGCGGTGGCCCTCGCGGCGATCCTGGCCGCCGCGGCGTGGGCCCTGCTGCGGCCCGCCCCGCCGCCGCCCGGCACCGAACGCAGCGTCGCCGTGTTGCCGTTCACCAACCTGTCCTCGGATCCAGTCGATGCGTACTTCGGCGCCGGCATGACCGAGGACATGCTCACGCAACTGGCGCAGGTGTCGGGCCTGAAAGTGGTGTCGCACCGCTTCGCCGGCGATGCCCCGCTGAGCGCGGACCGTGCGCTGGGCCTGAAGCTGGGCGCGGCGCACTTTCTGCAGGGCACCGTGCGCCGCGCCGGCGACCGCCTGCGCATCAGCGCGCAGTTGATCGACGCCGGCAGCGGGCGCCACCTGTGGGCCAAGTCCTACGACCGGCCGGTGACGGATGTGCTCAAGGTGCAGAGCGAGGTCGCCGCCGAGATCGCCGGGGCCCTGGCGGCGGTGCTGTCGCAATCGGATCGCGCGGCCCTCGGGTCCCGCGCGCAGGGCAATCCGGAACTGCACCTCAAGTACATGGAAGGCCGGTACCTGATCTCGCGCAGCCGGCAGATCACGCACGAGGACCGCCAGCGCGGCGTGGCGATTTTCGAAGGCCTGGTGCGGCGGTTCCCCGATTCCCCGCTGGGGCACGTCGGCCTCGCGGCCTATCACATGCGCGCACCCAACCTGCGGGTGGCCACCTTCGACGAATCGTTCCGCAAGGCCGAGGCGCACGTCGATGCGGCGCTCCGGATCGACGCCCGCTCCGCCGAGGCGCATGCGATGAAGGCGGAGATCGAGGCGCGTGCACGCTGGAACTGGCGCGGCGCGGCCGAGGCCGGTGCGCGCGCGGTGGCGCTCAACCCTTCGCTGCCGGAGGCCTGGGCGCGCTATGCCCACTTCGGGCTCAAGCCCCTGGGGCGCCTCGACGAGGCCGAGCGCGCGCTGCGGCGGGCGCTGGACCTCGAGCCGTTCAACGCCGAATCGATGCACGCAATGGCGGTCTTTCTCGGCGGCGTCGAACGCTGCGACGAGGCCATCGCGCAGGCGCGCAAGAACCTGGAGGTGCACCCGTCCTACATGCTCAATTACGTGCCGATGATCCGCTGCCACGAACTGCGCGGGGAGTTCAGACAGGCCGCCGAGGCCTCGCGCCCGCCGCAGTTCAGCTGGCTGCCGCCGCCTGCGCTTGACGAACTCGCGGCGGCCACGGAGAAGGAGGGTTCGGCCGGGTACTGGCGCACGTTGCTGAAGTGGCAGCGGCGTTTCGATGCCACAGATCCCTACGGCACGTATTACCTCGCCGCGTATCTTGCGCAGAGCGGCGACATCGACGAGGCTTTCCAGCAGCTCGGCCGCGCCATCGACAAGCGCGAGCTGTATCTGATGAACCTGCGCATCGATCCGCTGTTCAAGCCGTTGCGGGCAGACGCGCGATGGCCAGCGGTGTTGAAGCGCGTCAACCTGCTTTGAACCGCCAGAGAGCGGGCACAGGCGGTCGATGCGGCCCGGCCCCGGCGATCAGGCCTTCCACTTGGCCAGCAATTCCGCCTCGCGCTCCGGCTTCAATCCCGCGCGCGGCTTGGCTTTGCGTTCCTCCGACAGGCTGTCCCACCAGGTGAGCGTGTCGGCCACGGTGGTGTTGAGCGGGCGGTAGGTCAGCCCGGCCTTGACGGACTTGGCGTAGGACGTGCGATGAAACCCGGCCGTCTCGCCGCTGCCCGGCACCCACAGCGGAAAATCGCCCCAGGGCGCGATCTTGTTCTCCTCGATGAACTTCTGCGTCGTCTCCACGAACTCGGCGTTTGACTTGGACACCTCCTTGCACACCTTCAACACCTCGCCCATGGTCAGCACACGGTCCGGCCCGATGGCGTTGTAGTCGCCCAGGCTGCGGTTTTCCACCATGCGGATGGTCCACTCGGCGAGATCCCGGCTGTCGATCAGTTGCACCGGGTCGGCGTGCGGCGGGGTGAGCACCTTGCCGCCCTTCCTCACCCGCACCGGCCAATACGTGAAGCGGTCGGTTTCATCCCCGGGGCCGACGATCAGCCCCGGGCGGATCACGGTGGTCATGCCGGGAAACTGTTTGTGCGCCTCGTCCTCGGAGAGCGCCTTCAGCGGGCCGTAGAGGCGCATGTTCTTGCGCAGGTCCGCGATGGTCTCGGCCATCGCGTCCTTGCCCTCGTACTTGGCGCGCTCGGCGGTTTCGTCGCCGGGCTTGTCGGTCTTGGCGTAGGCCGACAAGGTGGAGATGAACACGAACTGGTTGACGTTGCCCTTTAGCACTGCGGCGGCGTCGCGGATCCAGTGCGGCACCGAGGTCGGGTTGTCGATGCAGACGTCGAATTTCCGGCCCACCAGCGATTTGTAGTCGTTGACTTCGCGGTCGCCCACCAATTCCTCGACCTTGGCCGGCCACTCCTTGGGACGGCGGCCGCGGTTGAACAGCGTGACCTTGTGGCCGCGCGACAGCGCATAACGCACCTGGTGCGGGCCGGTGAGTCCGGTGCCCCCCAGGATGAGGATGTGGAGCGGCTTCGGCTTGGCCGGCTGGGCCTGTGCGCCCAGGGGCAACATGGCAGCGCCGGCCATGGCGGACGCAGCGGCAATGAATTCACGGCGATCGATGGACATCGCGGTCTCCCTGACAGTGTTTTTTGACGGGCCGGTTCAAATCCGGTGCGCCAGATTATTCGGCGGCGCGCGCGCCGCGTCTGTAGCGGTTTGTGATCAGGGCTTGCCGCAGTCGGCGTAGTCGCGGATGCCCTGGCCGAGCGTGATGTCGCGCGTCGCCTTCCAGGTCGCGCCGTCCTTGACCGGCTGGACCAAACCGGGCCCGCCGCGGCCGGTGACCATCGATTGGCGCTCGCGGCCGGTCAGGCGCGGGTCGTCGTCGAACACGATGTCGTCGATGTAGTACGTGCAACGGCCCGGCTCCACTACGTGCAGGTGGATGTGCTGCGGGATGGAGGTTCCCGGGTAGCCGCCCGGGCGAATGGTATCGAAGCGATAGGTTCCCGCTGCGTCCGTGGTTGCGAAGCCGCGGTATGCGCCGTGCCGGCGCGCGGCGCCCGACAGGCGATCGTCGCGCGGATACAATCCGGCGGCGTCGGTCTGGTAGGCATAGACCACGATGCCCGCTGCAGGACGCCCTTGTGCGTCGCGCACGGTACCGCGCACCGACAGCGGCTCGCCGGCGCTGCCCGCGGGCGCGATGCGCGCCGGCGTGGCAAACGTTGCGGGCCGGTGCTCGAACACCGCCTCGCAGCCCTCGCACGGGCCGCCCACCAGGCGCTCGGGCTGGGCGACGGCCAGCCCTTGCCCTGCACTCCCCATCAGCAGTCCTGCAAGGCAGGCAGTGCGATACGTGCGTTTCATGGCGGCCTCCGGGCCACGGTGGCGAAAGTGGCATTGTGCCGCCTTGGGCAGGACGGCATGTGCCGGACTGTGGCGGCCGGCGGGGCGGGTCCCGGCGTTCCCGCACCGCGACGCATTGCCGCGCCCGGCGAAGGGCACGATAATCGGCACGATGACACCGGTTGCAAACCAGGCGCTCTCCGGCCGGGCCGCTTTCGCAGGCGCGGACGCCATGGCCGCGCCCCTGCGCGGCATCGCCATCGCGATGGCGGTGTTCTTCGCGCTCGGTGCGGTGGTGAACCTGCCTGCGGGCCGCGTGCTCACCGGTGGTGCGTGCGCGGCCGGCACGCTGGCCGGGTTGGCGGCCTGGGCCATGGTGCGCCGTGGCGCGTCGCTGCAGTGGTCGGCCAGCCTGTCGTTCTACGCGATGGCGCTGGTGGTCACGGCCTTGCTGTGGGCCGGAAACGGCACGCGCGACTATGGACTGGCCGGGTACCCGGCGGTGTTGTTCCTGGGGTGTGTGTTCCTGGCCACCGCGGCGTACTGGGGGTTGGCGGCGTGCGTGTTGGTGGCGGTGACCCTGATCGCCGTGGCCGAAATCAACGGCCTCAAGCCGGTGCCCGGCCCGCCCACCGATTTCCGGGCGCTGTTCAACCTGTGGCTCATCATGGGCGCCAGCGCCGTGGGCGGCCGCGTGCTGATGCAGGCGGTGCGCTCCGCACTCACGCGCGAACAGAACCTGTCCGGGGCCCTGAAGACCTCGCAGGAGCGCCTGTCCAAGCTGCTCAGCACCAGCCCGAATGCGATCGTGGTGTCGCGCTTTTCCGACGGCACCTACCTCGAGGTCAACGACGCGTTCCTTGCCATGTTCGGCTACACGCGCGAGGAGGTGGTCGGGCGCACCTCGTTGCAGCTCGGCGTGTGGGAAAGCGCGCACGAGCGCGAGCGCTTCATCGCCCCGCTGCGCGATGGCGAGGCGCTGCGCGATTTCGAGACGCGCCAGCGCCGGAAAAACGGCGACTGGATCGAACTGTCGCTGTCCGCCGAGCACATGGACCTCGACGGCGTGGAGTGCCTCCTGATCAGCGCCACCGACATCAGCGCGCGCCGCGCGGCGGAGCGGCGCGCGGAATTCCTCTCCACGCGCGACGCGCTGACCGGGTTGCCCAACCGGGTCCTCGCGCTCGACCGCCTGCAGCAGGCGATGGCGCGCGCGCGCCTGTCCGGCGGGCACGTGGCGGTGCTGCACGTGGACCTCGACCGCTTCAAGGCGATCAACGACGCGGTGGGGCGCGCGCAGGGCGATGCGGTGCTGCGCGAAACTTGTGCGCGGCTGGAGCACCTGCTCAAGGAGGGTGACACGCTGGCGCGCATCGGTGGCAACGAGTTCCTCGTCGTCACGCCGCTGGCCGGCCAGGCCGAGGCCAAGGCGCTGGGCGAGGCCATGCTCTCGGCCATCGATGTGCCCTACGATGCCGGTGGACGCCCGCTGCGTGTCACCACCTGCATCGGCGTGAGCCTGTTCCCGGAAGACAGCCCCGATGCCGAGACGCTGCTGCTGTGCGCCGACACGGCGGTGCACGAGGCCAAGGCCGAGGGGCGCGCGCGGGTGTGTCTCTATGCCAATGTCATGGGCGAGCGCGTCCAGGACCGGCTGTTGGTGGAATCGAGCCTGCGCGACAGCCTCACCGGGGGCGGCCTCACGCTGGCGTACCAGCCGAAGTTCGACGTTCGAAGCCGTACCATCACCGGCGTCGAGGCCCTGGCGCGCTGGAACCACGCCAAGCTGGGCAGCGTGCCGCCGTCGGTGTTCATCGCCATCGCGGAGGAATCGGACCTGATTTGCGACCTCGGCCATTGGGTGCTCAAGGAGGCGTGCGCACAAATTGCGCAGTGGCGCGAACTCGGTCTTCCGGCGCTGCCGATTGCCGTGAACCTGTCGGCGCGCCAGATCACGCCCACCCTGCCGGCGCAGTTGTTTTCCTGCGCGCGCGACCGCGGCGTGGCGCCGGACATGCTGGAGCTGGAAGTCACCGAGACGATGCTGATCGCGCGGCCGGAATCCTCGCGCAAGGTGCTCGAGCAGGTCACGCGCCATGGCAATCGCATCGTGCTCGACGATTTCGGTGTCGGCTATTCGTCGATGGCCTACGTGAAGCTGCTGCACTTGAACGGCATCAAGATCGACCGCTCGTTCGTCGCCGACGTGGTGGCGGACCGCCACGACCGCGCCATTGTCTCCGCCATCGTCGGGCTGGCGCACGGCCTCGGCCTCAAGGTGGTGGCCGAGGGGGTCGAAACCGAGGACCAGCTCGATGCACTCGAGGAACTCGGTTGCGACGAGGCGCAGGGCTTCCTGCTCTGCAGGCCGATCTCCGGTGAGCGCCTGGCCTCCGACATCCTTGAGCGCGGCGTCGGCCGGCGCTGACGCGGATATTGCGCCGTACTCAGTGCGCGGCGACGGGCGCCGGCGGCGCCGGCACCGGCGGATCGGCCGACAGCCGCCGCACCGCATCGACATAGCGCTGCAAGGCCGGCGAAATCGCACCGGGCGGGATCACCGCATCGATCAACACGAAACGCCCGCGCGTACGGACGGCGGTCTCGAGGGCGTGGGCGAGTTCGCCGCAGGTCCGTGCCGTGAGTCCCACGCCGCCCAGCCCCTCGGCGATGCGCGCGAAATCCCAGTTGCCCAGGCGATTGAGCGCGAGGGCGGGCTCGAAGCTCTGCAGCATGCCCCAACCGGCGTTGTTCTGCACGATCACGATCGGGTCCCAGCCGTAGCGGGCGCAATGGCCCAGCTCGAGGCCGGTCATGCCGAAGGCGCCGTCGCCGACCAGCGCGATCGGCCGCCGGCCGCTGGCCGCCTGCAGGCCCAATGCCGCCGGCACGGCGAAACCCATCGAGGCGTAATAGCCCGGCGCCACACGGTGTGAATGGTCGATCTCGAGCGCGGTGAACAGGCAGTCGCCGACGTCGATGGCGAGCGGAAAGCGGCCATGGCGCCGCATCATGCGGTTGACCTCGCGTGCGATCGATTGCGGGCACAGGGCGGACGCTGCATCGCTGTCGGGCCGGGCGGCCGGCACGGGCGGTGCGGGCGGCGCCGGTGCGCGCGCCGGCAGTTTGTCCAACAGCGCGTGCACCACCGCGGACAGCGGCAGGTCGCGGTACACGTGGTAGCCGAGTTCCACCTGGCCGTCGCCGATGCGGATCGCGCGGCGCAGGTCGATGCGGCGGCCGGAGGCGCCGAAGTTGGTGTCGGAGAGGATCACGCCGAGCATCAACAGCGCATCGGAGCGTTCGACCAGGTCGCTGATCGCCGGATCCCCTGCGAGGCCCAGGTAGGCCCCGCGCGGTGGCGGATGCGCCTCGGCCAAGAGGCCGGTGCCCATCAGGCTGGTGACCACCGGCACGCCGAGGCGGCGCGCCAGTTCGGCCACCGCGTCCTCCTCGCCGAAGCGGCGCACCTCGACGCCGGCCATCAGCACCGGCGCACTGGCGCGCGCGAGCTGGCCGAGGATCTCGGTGGCACACGCATCGAGCGCCTCGGCATCGACGGGCGCCGGCGGCACCGGGACCACCGGCAGGCAGGGCACGTCCGCCCTATCGCGCGGCACCTCCAGGTACACCGGGCGCGATTCGCGCACGCAGCGCGCCAGCACGCGCGCGATCTCGGCCGGCGCGGTCTCGGCGTGGTCCAGGCGCGCCTGCGCACAGGTGATGTGGCGGAAGATCTCGAACTGCGAATCCAGCGTCTTGACCTGGTGATGCAGCAACAAGCCGTAGGACGCCTCGCGGCGGCCGGGTGCGCCGGAGATCACCACCACGGGCGATTTCTCCGCATAGGCCTGCGCCACCGGGTTCACCAGATTGAGCGCCCCGGCGCCGTAGGTCACCGCCGCGATGCCCAGGCCGCCCTGCAGACGTGCGGCGGCATCGGCGGCGAAACCGAGCGAGGGCTCGTGCGACAGCGTGTAGAGCGGCAGGATGCCGGAGGCCTCCGCGATCTTGAAAAACGGCAGGGCGAAATCGCCGGGGATGCCGAAGATCTGGCGCCCGCCGTGGGCCTTGAGCGCGTGGAGCAGCGATTCGACGAGGGTCATGGGCATGCGGAACGTGCGTTCGGGAGCGACAGCGCCATTGTCGGCGCGTGCCGCATGCGCGCGTTGCGCCACGTCAAACAGGTCGCATGGCCCGATAGCGGCATCAAACACAAGCACTGGCGCGATGTTCAGGCCGATTGTGCCCCAAACGCCGCGCCCAGTCTGGACTTTGCCGTTCGGGGAATCACGAAGAACAGCGCCGCGAAAAAGTGCAGCGCACCGGCGCCATGGGTGATGCAGTGGGCGATTGCCGCGCCGACGGAATCTTGCCGGCGTGCGGTCATGGACAAGGGTGCGCGGTGCCGTGAAATGACCGGGAGATTTTGCGACGCCGCTGCAGCTTGGCGTTTGTGCAAGGTCAACCGCCGGTGCGCACGCGGCGCCCCTTGATGCGCACCCGGTCAGGCGCGCTTGACCAGCCTCAGTTCCGCTTCCTCCAGCGCATCGCCCAGGAAGCCGCCGCTCTGGTGCGCCCACAGCCGCGCATAGAGGCCCTCGCGCGCCAGCAACTGCGCGTGCGTACCCTCCTCGACGATGCGCCCCTCGTCCATGACGATCAGGCGGTCCATCGCCGCGATGGTGGACAGGCGGTGCGCGATCGCCACCACGGTCTTGCCTTCCATGAGCTTGTAGAGGCTCGCCTGGATGGCGGCCTCGACCTCGGAATCGAGCGCGCTGGTGGCCTCATCCAGCAGCAGGATCGGCGCGTCCTTCAGTTTCACGCGTGCGATGGCGATGCGCTGGCGCTGGCCGCCGGACAATTTCACGCCGCGCTCGCCGACGTGCGCGTCGTAGCCGCTGCGGCCCTTCGGATCGGTGAGCTGCTGGATGAACTCGTGCGCCTCGGCGCGCTTGGCTGCGGCGATCATCGCCTCGTCGCTGGCGCCCGGCTTGCCGTAGACGATGTTCTCGCGCACCGAGCGGTGCAGGAGCGAGGTGTCTTGCGTGACCATGCCGATCGCGCTGCGCAGCGAGTTCTGCGTCACCCGGGCCACGTCCTGCCCGTCGATCAGGATGCGGCCGCCCTGAACGTCGTAGAAGCGCAACAGCAGGTTGACCAGCGTGGACTTGCCGGCGCCCGAGCGGCCCACCAGCCCGATCTTCTCGCCCGGCCGGATGGTGAGCGAGAAATCCTCGATCACGTTGCGCCTCTGGCCGCCCGCGCCGTACGAGAAATTCACCCGCTCGAACACCACCTCGCCACGGGTGACCTTGATCGGTTGAGCGTCCGGCGCATCGACCACCGACTGCCGGCGCGACAGGATCGTGATGCCGTCCCGGACCGTGCCCACGTGTTCGAACAGGGCGGCGAATTCCCACATGATCCAGTGCGAGATGCCGTTCAGCCGCAATGCCATCGCGGTGGCCGCCGCCAGCGCCCCGACGCCGACCTCGCCGCGGGTCCACAACCAGAGCGTGACCCCGGCGGTGGACGACACCAGCAGCACCGAGAGCACCTGGTTGACCACCTCGAAGCCGGTGATCATGCGCCACTGGCGGTACACCGTGGTCATGAACTCCTGCATCGCCGTCTTCACGTAAGCGGATTCGCGCTCGCTGTGCGAGAACAGCTTCACGGTGGAGATATTGGTGTAGGCGTCGGTCACCCGCCCGGTCATGAGCGAGCGCGCATCGGCCTGCGCCTGCGCCACCTTGGCCAGTCGCGGCACGAAGAAAATCAGCGCGAGGATGTAGCACGTGAGCCAGCCGGCGAACGGCACGATGACCCAGGCATTGAAGCCGCCGACGATGGCGATCATGGTGGCGAAATAGATCACCACGTAGACCAGGATGTCGGCCACGATCATCCATACGTCGCGCACCGCCAGCGCGGTCTGCATCAGCTTGGTGGCGACACGCCCGGCAAATTCGTCCTGGTAGAACGCCAGGCTCTGCGACAACAACAGGCGGTGGAATTTCCACCGTAGCCGCATCGGGAAATTGCCCATCATCCCCTGGTGCTTGATCAGCGCCTGCAGGCCCACCACCAGCGGGCTGGCCACCAGGATCGCGCCGAGCAGCAGCAGCGTGTCGCCGCGCTCGGCGATGAGCCTGGACGGCTCGGTCTTGGCCAGCCAGTCGACCACGTTGGCCAGCATGCTGAACAACAGCGCCTCGAACGCCCCGATGGCCGCGGTGAGCAGCACCATGATCGCCACGTACAGGCGCAAGCCCGCGACCGCCTCCCACAGGAAGGCAAAGAACCCCTGCGGCGTCGGCGCGGGCGAACCTTCCGGATAGGGATTGACGAGGGATTCGAAAAAGCGGAACACGATGATGGGTGCAGGAAGGTCGCGCGATTCTACGGGGAATGCGCGACGCGCAGTGTGTCACTGCATGCAGGCGATCAAGGCTGCGACGACGTCGCGGCCCGTTGCCTCAGGTCCCCAGTGCGTCCCGTTGCGCCGCGATCAACGCGCGCACGCCGCGCTCGCCGAGCGCGAGCAATGCGTCAAGCTCGGCGCGTGAAAACGGCGAGCCCTCGGCCGTGCCCTGGATCTCGACGAAGCGCCCGGCGCCCGTCATCACCAGGTTCATGTCGGTCTCGCAGGTCGAGTCTTCCGCGTAGTCGAGGTCGAGCAGCGGGCCGTCGGCGCCGATGCCCACCGATACCGCCGCGACCGCATCGCGCAGGGGCGAGGCGGGGAGCTTGCCGGCGGCGAGCAATCCCGCGACGGCGTCGTGCAGCGCCACGTAGGCGCCGGTGATCGACGCGCAGCGCGTGCCGCCGTCGGCTTGCAGGACATCGCAGTCGAGCGTGACCATGCGTTCGCCGAGCGCCGCCAGGTCGGTCACGCAACGCAGTGAGCGGCCGATCAGGCGTTGGATTTCCTGCGTGCGGCCGGACTGCTTGCCGCGCGCGGCCTCGCGGTCGCCGCGCGTGTGCGTGGCGCGCGGCAGCATGCCGTACTCGGCGGTCACCCAGCCCTCGCCGCTGCCCTTCTTGTGCGGCGGCACGCGCTCCTCGACACTGGCGGTGCACAGGACCTGGGTGTGGCCCATTTCGACCAGCACCGAGCCTTCGGCATACCGTGTGTAACGGCGGGTGATGCGCACGGGGCGCAGTTGGTCCGGGGCGCGAAGTTCGAAGCGGGGCATGGGGTCAGGGAAATGTTGGCGTGGGGAATCCGGGCGCACGACATGCGCCGGGCAAGCCGCAGTGTGCGGCCATCAGCGATTCACCTTCTTGATCGCCGACTGGATCTCGTCGATGGCGCGCTGGATCTCGTCGTCGGAGATTTCATCCTTGAAGGCGCCGGGGGCCTTGCTGTTGAGCGAGGAGGTGGTGAAGCCTTGCATCGGCTCGGTGATGGTGACGGTGTTGGCCGGCTCCTCGTCGTCCTGCAGCTCCCAGGTCACGCCGATCACGGAGAGGTTGTCCGAATCGGCGCCGGCCTTTTTCTGCGCCTCCTGCATCAGGGCCGGCACGATGGCGGTGAGGCTGGTCTGGTTGACCTTGTGCGCGATGAAATCGGAATCCAGCGGGCCCCAGAACCCGTCGGTGGACAACAGCAGCGTGTCGCCGACCTTGAGGGTCCACTCCTCGGAATGCGTGATCAGCGGCGGCAGCACCCCGCCCAGGCAGTTGTAGATCTTGTTGCGCTCCGGGTGGGTGGCGGCCTGCGCCTTGGTGATGACGCCCGAGTCGATCAGCTGCTGCACGCGCGAGTGGTCGACCGTGGTGGCCGCGAGCTTACCGCCGCGCAGCACGTAGAGCCGCGAATCGCCCGAGTGCGCCCAGTACGCCTTGCCGCCCTGCAGGATGCACGCCACCAGCGTGGTGCGCGGGCATTCGAGCATGTCGTGCTGGTCGGCGAAGGCGACGATGGCGCGGTGCGCGGAGTGGAACGCGGTGTCGAGGAATTCCTTCGGGCGGCGCAGCGCAGCGCGCGCTTCGCGCTCGAAGCGCGAGGTCATGGTGTTGACGGCGATCTCGGCGGCCAGCTCGCCGCGCGCGTGGCCGCCCATGCCGTCGGCGATCACCAGCAGCAGCACATCCTTCGAGTACGAGTAGGCCAGCCGGTCCTGGTTGACCTTGCGGCCGCCGATCAGGCTGTCCTGGAAAATGGTGAAGCGCATCAGAAGATCTTCTTGTTGAGCGTGCGCTTGAGCCGGTCGGCGAGCGATTCCTCGTCCACCACCACCTCGTTGGCCGCCGGTTCGATCACCGGCAGGTCCTTCACCTCGCGCATCAGCGCCTTCTGCAGCTCGAACGCGGTCTGCGGGCGCTCCAGGTGGTCGAGTTTCAGGCACCAGTCGACGATGTCGAACAGGTCCTGCGACAGCGACTGCGCGGCCAGCTCGCGCGCCGGCACCATGCGGTCCTCGGCCTCGCGCTCGTTGGCCGGCTGCGGATGGGTGCCGGTGATGCAGGTGTAGATCGTGGCCCCCACGGCGTAGATGTCGGTCCACGGTCCCAGCGAATCCATGCTCTTGTACTGCTCCGGCGCCGCATAGCCGGCCGTGTACATGGGCCGCAGGCGCGGGGCATCGGAGGTCAGCGCCTGGCGCGCCGCGCCGAAATCGAGCAGGACCGGCTTGCCTTCCATGGTGATGTAGATGTTGGCCGGCTTGATGTCCAGGTGCAGCAGCTTCTTGGCGTGCACTTCGCGCAGGCCGTTCAGGGCATGCGTGAACAGGCGGCGGATGAAGCTTTCGCTGAACTCCTGCCGGTGGCGCTGGATGTGGAACTGCAACGTGCGGCCGCGCACGTACTGCATCACCATGTACACGGTTTCGTTGGCGCGGAAGAAGTTCTCCACACCCACCACGTTCGGGTGCGAGATGGTGGCCAGCGAGCGGCCCTCCTCGAAAAAGCACTTCAGCCCGTGGCGGAACACGGCCAGGTTCTCCTCCGAGTTGATCTGCACTTCCGCGCCATCGACGCGGATCACCAGCGCCGCGGGCAGGTACTCCTTGATCGCCACCGGGCGGCCTTCCGCGTCGCATGCCAGATAGACGATCGAGAATCCGCCGGACGACAGCAGTTTTTCGATCGTGTATTGGTTGAGCTGGTACCCGTTGGGCAGCGGATGGTTGGTTTGCGATGCCATGTTGGATGCACCGGCCGCACGTGCCCGTTGAAGGGGCGATCCGGATGCGCCGGGCTATAATTGTCCCGTCTTGCCAAGTGCTTGTAAATAAAGAAAGCAAAAGCCGGGATCCCGTGATTCTTCCACGGATTGCGGCGGGCAGCCCGGACATTCCCGCGCGGCGCTGTTTCCCGTCGCGGCCCAACTCGAGGACTTGTGCATGATCAAGAGCATGACCGGTTTTGCGGCAGTGGCGGGCGACGTGCCCGGCGGCCGCTTTGCGCTGGAACTCAAGTCGGTCAACCATCGCTATCTGGAGTTTGCCACGCGCATGCCCGAGGAGTGGCGCGTGCTGGAGGGCCCGATGCGCGAGGCGCTGGCCGCCGGCCTCACGCGCGGCAAGGTCGATTGCCGCGTGACGTTCACGGCGGTGGCCACCCGCGAGGCCCTGCAACCCAATGCCGAGGCGCTGGCCGCGCTGGCCGACACGCAGCAGCAGATCCTCAAGCGCTTCGACGCGCGGCCGTTGTCGGTGTGGGAAGTCATGCATGCGCCGGGTGTGATGGCCAACGAATCGGCCGCCAGCGAGGACGCCCGCCAGGGCTTGCTGGCGCTGTTCGGCCAGGCCCTCAAGGACCTCAACGCCACCCGCGAACGCGAAGGCGCCAAACTCGCGCTGCTGATCGAGGAACGCCTCACGCGCATGCAGGCAATCCTCGCCGAGGTCGCGCCGCTGGTGCCGCAGATGGTGGCCCAGTACCAGGAAAAGCTGCGCCAGAAAATCGATGAGGCGCTGTCCGGCGCAGCCAGCGAGGACCGCTTGAAACAAGAGGTGGTGCTGTTCGCTTCCAAGGTCGACGTGGCCGAGGAACTGGGGCGGCTGGCCGCGCACGTGGGCGAGGTGCGCCGCGTGCTCAAGCAGGGCGGCGCCGCGGGCAAGCGGCTCGATTTCCTGATGCAGGAACTGAACCGCGAATCCAACACGCTGGGCTCGAAATCGGTCGCCGTCGATTCCACCAAGGCGTCGATAGAATTGAAGGTGCTCATCGAGCAGATGCGCGAGCAGGTGCAGAATATTGAGTGAAGCGGGGCTCGGGATTAGGGGCTGGGGGCTAGGGTGTTCTTGATTGATCGACAACTCGCGCGCACGGACATGCCTGTGCCAACGGAAATGCGTCCACTTTGTCGCGTCCCCCAACACAGCGCGAATCCCCCAGTCCCCAGTCCCCAGTCCCCAGCCCCCTCCCAATGACCGGCTGCCTTTACACCGTCGTCGCCCCGTCCGGCGCAGGCAAGTCGAGCCTGGTGGATGCCCTGTTGCTGAAGGAGCCGGGGCTGGCGCTGTCGATTTCGACCACCACGCGCGCGGCGCGGCCGGGGGAGGTGTCGGGGCGCGAGTATTTCTTTGTCTCGCGCGCCGAATTCGAGGCGCGCATCGCCAGGGGCGAGTTCCTCGAATACGCCGAGGTGTACGGCAACCTCTATGGCACGTCGAAGAAATGGATCGAGGACACGCGCGAGCAGGGCCGCGACGTGGTGCTGGAGATCGACTGGCAAGGCGCACGCAATGTGCGCAAGCTGTTCCCGGAAATGGCCTACATCTACATCCTGCCGCCGTCGATCGACGTGCTGCGCGAGCGGCTGGTCAAGCGCGGCAAGGATCCGGCCGAGGTCATCGAGCGCCGGCTTGCGGCGGTGAACGAGGATCTGGAGCATGCCCCGGAAGCCGACTATGTTATTATCAACAGTGAATTTGACGCTGCTGTGAGCGATCTGCAAGCGATCGTCCGCGCCGTGCGGTTGACGGCAAAACGGCAACTGTCTCAACACGCTGCGCTGTTCGCTTCGGTTCGCGCAGCCCAATAGTAATGTAAGCACCTGCTCACGCCAATGCATATGCATGGCGCGGGCTTTGCTGAGAAGTTTTGGAGCACGCGTATGGCCCGCATCACCGTTGACGATTGCATCAAGCTGATCCCCAACCGCTTCGAGCTTACGCTCGCGGCCACCACCCGTGCGCGCCAGCTCGCGCTCGGCGCTGCACCCTACGTGGAAGCGGGCAAGGACAAGCCCACCGTGATTGCCCTGCGCGAAATCGCGATGGGCCACGTGACGGCGGACATCCTGAACCCGCCGCCCCCGCCCGTCGCGGCGATTCCCGAGATGTAACCCCGGGGCCGGTGGTGGCACTGACGCGATGACCTCGCCCACGCCCGCCACCGACCCGGCTTCCAAGGGCGCTGCCCGCAACCGCGGCACGCCTTCCAGCACGCCAAGCGCCCCGACCTCGCTGTCGATCCTGCCCGAGGTCGCCCTTCCCATCGAGGCGGACGACCAGGCGGCGGCATTCCGCTCGCTCATCGAGGCCTACTTGAAGCCGGCCGACGTGGCCAAGGTGGAGGCCGCGCTCGATCTGGCCACCGCCTCGCACGAGGGCCAGACGCGCCAGTCC
>JAEUMZ010000020.1 GCA_016790765.1 Betaproteobacteria bacterium | reverse complement strand
CAATCGGCATCGCCTTCACGCTGGTGCTGGTGAAGGCGTTCGGCGCGCGCCGGGCCAAGACCATCGCGCAGGTGTTCGCCGCGCTGGTCGGCGCCGCGGTGTTCCTGGTCTCGCAATTGCAGGCGATGCTGTCCAAGTCCTCACAACGCGCGCTGGTCGAATGGACGCGGGCCGAGGCGCAGCCGGGCGGCTGGCTGGCCGCAGATAGTCCCTTGTGGTGGCCGGTGCGCGCCATGCAGGGGGAGCCGCTGCCGTTGTCGGCCACGCTGCTGATCGGCCTGGGGACATTCGCGGCCGTGATCGCGCTGATGCAGAAGCGCTTCGCCGCCGGCTCGCAGGAGAGCATCACCGGTGGCACGGTGCGCCGTATGGTGCAGGCCGGCGCGATCCAGTTCGAGTCCCGCCCGTGGCTGCTGATGCTGATGAAGGAATGGCGCCTGCTGGCGCGCGACCCGCACATCGTCTCGCAGACGCTGCTGCAGGTGCTGTACTTGCTGCCGATGCTGTTCCTCGCCTTTCGCAGCGAGAAGGCGTCCTTTCTCATCATTCCCGGCTTCGTGATGATCGCGTCCATGCTGGCGGGCAACCTGGCCTGGCTGACCATGGCGGCGGAGGATGCGCCGGAGTTGATCGGCGTGTCGCCCATTCCGTTGTCGCGGCTGCGGTGGATGAAGGCGCTTGCCGCCATCCTGCCCGCCGCGCTGTTCGTGGTCCCGGTGGCGCTGTGGTGGCTGCCGCGCGATCCGTATGCCGCGTTCGTGCTGGTGATTTGCGGGACGGGCGGCCTCATCAGCGCGGCGCTCTGCCACCTGTGGAACCCGCGCCGCGGCGACCGCAAGAACATGCGCGCACGCTACCAGCAGAGCCGGCTCGTCAACCTGCTCGAGGCCTTCGGTGCGTTGGGCTGGGCGGCGCTGGCCGTGTGCCTCAATGGCTACCTCGCATGGACGCCGCTGGCGCTGGCGCTGTGCGCACTGGGGCCGGGTGCGGCGTGGATACTGGGGCGCGAGGCGCGGCGGTCGGGCCTGTAGGGTCAAACCCAAGCACTGGCGGGCCTCGCGAGGCGAAATGTGCCGGATCGCCGCACCAGGTCTAGGGTTTAACTCATGCGGCGCCAATGGAAGGCCGTGGAGGATTGCGCCACCGCGCGCGCATCGCCGCCGTCGACCGCGGTCGTGATTGCGGGCCGCTTTGCTACACTTGATCCCATGAAACACCGCCTCAATCCCTTGCAATACCGGAAGTCGCTGCTTGCGTTCGCGTTTGCCCTGCTTGCCGCGATCAGCGGCTGCGCCTGGCTGGACCAGAAGCAGGGCTCGCTGATCTTCAATCCCGTGCAGGGCGAGTGGCGCGGCTATCGCGGCCTGCCCGAGGGCATGCAGGAGGAGTCGATTCCGGTCGGCCCTGACGGCGACCGGGTGCATGCGTGGTGGATGCCCGCGCAGGACCCCCAAGCGCCGGCGCTGCTGTACCTGCACGGCGCGCGCTGGAACCTCACCGGCAGCGTGACGCGCATCCCGCGCTGGCACCAGATGGGATTTTCGGTGCTGGCCATCGACTATCGCGGCTTCGGCCGCAGCGAATCGAAATCGGTTACCGCGCCCACGGAGCAATCGTCCATCGAGGACGCCAAGGCCGCGTACGCCCGGCTGGTGGCGCTGGCGCCGCAGGCGAAGCGCTACATCTTCGGCCACTCGCTCGGCGGCTCGATCGCCACCCAACTGGCGGCGCGCCAGCCGGACGCCAGCGGCCTGATCCTCGAGGGTGCGTTCACCAACATCCCGCAGATGATCAAGGAAACCAAATGGGGCTTCCTGCCGGTTTCGTTCCTGGTCACGCAGCGCTTCGACACGCTCGAGGCGATCGACGATATCGCCATGCCGGTGCTGATCGCGCACGGCACGGCGGACAACATCGTGCCCTTCGCCATGGGCGAGAAACTGTTTGCCGCCGCGCGCGAGCCGAAACGATTCTTCCGGGCGGAGGGCGGCAGCCACCACAACATGTCCTCGACGTACTTCGACGGGTATCGAAACGCGGTGCGCGAGTTCTTCGGCCTCGGTCGCGCGTCCGCCAGTGCTGCGTCGGCGCCATCGATCAGCACACGCACCACAAGTACCGGGGCGAACTGAGCGGCGCGCGAAACGTTCCGCCCCCGTGCACCGACCACCCCAGCCCCCAGCCCCCAGCCCCCAGCCCCCAGCATGCAATCCCTCGACCTCGAAGTCCTCGAATCCGCGCGCCGCTGGATCGGCGAGGGGCATCGCGTGTGGCTGGTGACAGTGACGCAGACTTTCGGCGCCAGTCCGCGCCCGCCCGGCTCGCTGATGGTGATGCGCGACGACGGCGTGATCGCGGGGTCGGTGTCCGGCGGCTGCATCGAGGACGACCTGGTGGCGCGGCGCGATGCCTTTGCCGGGCCGATACCGGCGTTGGAGAGCTACGGCGTCGATGCCGAGCAGGCACGCCGCTTTGGCTTGCCGTGCGGCGGCCAGTTGCAGGTGCTGGTCGAATCCGCACTCGACGGCACGCGCTTCGATGCGCTGTTCGCCAAGATTTCCGCCGGCGAAGTCTTCGCCCGCGTGGTGGACCTTCGCGACGGATCGTGGTCGTACCGGCCGGCCGGCCCCGGAGACGAGACGGCCATCGGCGAAAAGGATTTCTCCTGCATCCACGGCCCGCGCTGGCGCATGCTCATCATCGGGGCCTCCGAGATCGCGCGCTACCTCGCCGAGATGGCCAAGACGCTGGACTTCCAGGTGTTCGTCTGCGACCCGCGCGAGGAATACCGCAGCGCTTGGCGCGTCGAGGGCATCGCCTTCCTCGACGGCATGCCCGACGATGCCGTGACCGCCTTCCGGCCCGATCCGCACACCGTCATCGTGGCCGTCTCGCACGACCCCAAGCTCGACGACATGGCGCTGATTGAGGCGCTCAAAACCGACGCCTATTACGTCGGCGCGGTGGGCTCGCAGAAAACGTCCGATGAGCGCCGCCGGCGCCTGCGTGAGGTGCCCGAATTCGAACTCGGCGAGCGCGATGTGGCGCGACTGCACGGCCCGGTGGGGCTCGCCATCGGCAGCCGCACGCCGCCGGAAATCGCAGTGGCGATCCTGGCCGAGCTGATTGCGCTGCGCAACCGCCGCGTGCTCTGCGCCGCCGAATCGCCCGCCCACGCCGCGCGCGCCGCGTGAGCACGGCGATCCTGCTGGCCGCAGGGTCGGCGCGGCGCTTCGGATCGCAAAAACTGCTGGCGCGGCTGCCGGAGGGCGTTTGCGTGATCGAAGCCACGGCGCGCAAGTTGCTCGCCACCACGCCGCGCGTCGTGGCGGTGGTGGGTGCGGACCAGGGTGTCGGCCGATTGCTCGATGCGATCGGCTGCGAAGTGGTGGTCAACCCGCGCGCAACAGAGGGCATGGGCACCTCGATCGCGTGCGGCGTGGCACAGGCCCCGGATGCGGCAAGCTGGCTGATCGCGCTGGGCGACATGCCGTTTGCGCAGGTGGCGACCCTGGGCGCACTCCTGCGGGAAGGGATCGAATCGGAGCACATCGTCGTCCCGGAACATGCCGGGCGGCGCGGGCATCCGGTGCGCTTTCCGGGCTGCGTCGGGGATGAATTGCGGGCGCTGGGCGGGGATCAAGGTGCGCGCAGGGTGCTGGAGCGGCATGTTGACCGCACGCTGGTGCTGCGCGTCGATGACCCGGGCGTGCTGGCCGACATCGACACCCCTGCGGATTTGCCGGTCGCACCGGGCGCTGTTGCAGAAGGTCGCGGCGGCTGACGCGGTGTTGCAGCGTTTTCCTGCATACCGCATTAGCATGGGCGCATCTCAATCGTGCCGGAGAATTCCATGAAGGCCGCGACAATCGCCGGACTGCTGCTGTGCCCCTTCTCGATGCCGCTGGTGGCGCAATCGGTGCCGCCCGCCCCGTCCCCGGCCGCGCCCGCGGCCCCGCCCTGCAGCCGCGCCGAACACCGGCAGTTCGACTTCTGGATCGGCGATTGGGATGTGGCGGATCCGAAAGGCGCCGCCGCCGGCACCAACCTGATCCGGCCGGTGCTCAACGGGTGCGTGCTGCACGAAAGCTGGAAGGGCAAGGGCGGTTTCGTCGGCGAAAGCGTCAATGCCTACGATGCGCGGCGCGGGCGCTGGCACCAGACCTGGACCGACGCGACCGGGGGCGTGCTGATGCTCGAGGGCGCGTTCGAGAACGGTGTCATGACCTTGTCGGACAAGGACCTGCCCGGCAAGAAGGACGTCAACACGATCAACGAAATCAGCTGGACACCGAACGGCGACGGCAGCGTGCGCCAGCACTGGCGGGTGACCAAGGACGGCGGCAAGACCTGGACGACGTCCTTCGACGGCAAGTACGTGCGCGCTGCGCGGCCGCAGCCGCCGGCCGCCCGGTGAAGGGCGCGGGGCCGGGCTACGAGGTCTTGCGCACCTTTTCGCCCGCCTCGATGCGCGTCTTCAGGATGTTCTGCTCCGGCGGCAGCGGGCAGGTGGTGAATTCGGAGAACGCGCACGGCGGGTTGTAGGTCTTGTTGAAGTCCAACGTGAAGGTCTCGCCGTCCTGGGGCTTCTTGTCGGTGAACAGGAAGCGCGAGGGCCGGTAGGTGGTGTCGCCGGAGGTACCGTCGCGCAATACGAAAAACAGCCCGTCGTTGTCGTTGCCGACCACATCGAGCTTGTGGGACACGCCCTTCAACTTGAACTCGACATAGCCGGGGCAGGGCGTGTCGGAGATTTCATCGATCACGTTGACGATCGGGATCGACTTGCCGGGCGGATAGGCGGTGTACTTCGCCTCGACCTTGAACGATTCGTCGGCCGGGTACCAGATGCGGCCCTTGAACCCGCTGCGCACCTTCGATTCGTTGTTGGCCAGCCGCAGGATGTACTTGCCGTCGCGCTCGATGATGTGCATGGCCATGCGGCCGAGCGCGATCCAGTCGCGCTTTTCGGTGCCGATGCCCATGCTGCGCTCGCCGGTGAAGGCCTTGCCCTCGGCACTCATCCAGGTGCCCGGCGTGAGCTTCAATGTGACTTTCTTTGCCGTCGCATCCACATGGAATGTCCCGATCGTTTCCGGCCCCACGCCCTTCAGTTCCGGCGGAAACACGATGTCGTTCTTCTTGCCGGTGCCAAAGGTGTTGGCGCCGGGCTTCATCTGGAAGCGGCCGGCCAGGGTGAGCCAGCCGTTGTCGTTCCTGAGCGAGGCCTCGCGCGCGGCGCGCCATTTCTCGATCGACTGGACGTAGTCGACGGGATTGGCGGCGGCGGACCCGGCGGCGACAAGGGCGGCGGCGAACAGGACGGCGGATTTCATGGGATCACCCGGGATGGTTGTGCGGACGGAATGGAATTCTAATGAGCGTTGGAGCCCAATGCCGCTTCGACCTGTGCCGGCGAGAGATCGTTCAGGCATTTGAAGTGTCCCAGCGGGCAGACGCGCTGGAAGCAGGGGCTGCACTCGAGTTGGAGCGAGACGATGCGCGCCGTGTCCGACAGCGGCGGCGTGAATCCGGGCGAGGACGATCCGTACAGCGCGGTCACGCGCGCACCCACCGCGCAGGCGATGTGCATCAGGCCGGAATCGTTGGTCACCACATCGCCGGCCAGCGACAGCAGGTCGATGGCCTCCTCCAGCGAGGTCTCGCCGGCGAGGACCCGGCAGGACCCGCCGGCGGCCCGGGAAATGTCCTCGGCGATGCCCCGGTCGCCCTTGCCGCCGAAGATCCACGTCTGGTGCCCCCGGGCATGCAGCGTCTGCGCCAACGCGGCAAAGTGCGCGACCGGCCAGCGCTTGGCGGGGCCGTACTCGGCACCGGGGCAGAACGCAGTGACCGGTCGCGAAGGATCGAGCTGCAGCCGGGCGAGGGCTTTGCCTCTTGCAGCCTCATCCACCCGAAGGCGCGGGTGCGGGATGGGCCGCGTCAACGCCTCCCCGTGCGGGACCGCCAACGCAACGAAGCGCTCGGCCATGGTGGGCAGGGCCGCCGCGTCGAGGTCGCGGCAGTCGTTGAGGATCCAGCCGCGCTTTTCGCCGCGAAAGCCGGTGCGCAGCGGAATGCCGGCAAAGTTCGCGATCAGCGCGGACTTGAAGCTGTTCGGCAGCACGATGGCCTGGTCGTAGCCGCGCGGACGCAGCGACTTGCCCAGGGCACGCCGCGCGCCCAGCCGCAACGCGCCATGGCCGAACGGGTTTTCCAGGATGCCGGCGATGCCGGGCATGCGCCGGTACACCGGCAGGACCCAGGCGGGGGCAAAGGCGTCGACGATGGCCTCCGGATGGACTTTCAGCACCTGCGCCACCATCGGGCCCGACATGACCGCGTCGCCGATCCAGGACGGCGCGACGAGCAGGATCCTCATGCGCGAGGCGGGCGCGCGGTGCGCCCCGGGCGAGGCCAACGGCGCGCGCTCAGTGCCCGGGCTTGACCGGGCCGGCCAGCCGATAGTTCGTGCCGCAGTAAGGACACTTGGCCGTACCGGTGGTCGTCACATCGATGAACACGCGCGGATGCGCGTTCCACAGCGGCATCGACGGCATCGGGCAATGCAGCGGCAGGTCCTTGGCGGTGATGTCGATGTCGCGGCGGTCAAGGTCGGTGGGCGTGGGGGTTCCGGTGCTCATGGAAGCCTCACTTCACCGGCGTGAGCCAATGGTGGTACTTCGGATTGCGGCCGTTGACGATGTCGAAGAACGCCGACTGGATGCGCTCGGTGACCGGGCCGCGCGAACCGGCGCCGATGATGCGGCCGTCGAGTTCGCGGATCGGCGTGACTTCGGCGGCGGTGCCGGTGAAGAACGCCTCGTCGGCGATGTAGACGTCGTCGCGCGTGATCTTGCGCGGTTCCACGCTGATGCCCAGGTCGGCGCACACGGTCTGGATCGAGCGCCAGGTGATGCCGTCGAGCGCGCTGGTCAGCTCCGGCGTGGCGATCTTGCCGTCGCGGATGATGAACAGGTTCTCGCCCGCGCCCTCGGCCACGTAACCCTCGGTATCGAGCAGCAGGGCCTCGTCGTAGCCGTGGTCGGTGGCCTCGTTGTTGGCCAGGATCGAGTTGGCGTAGGTGGAAGCGACCTTGGCGCGCGCCATGGTGACGTTGACGTGGTGCCGTGCGAACGACGAGGTCTTGACCCGGATGCCCTTCTTGAGCCCTTCCTCGCCGAGGTAGGCGCCCCACGGCCAGGCGGCGATGGCGATGTGCACCTTGGCGCCCTTCGGGGACACGCCCATCTTTTCGGAACCGTAAAACGCCAGCGGCCGCAGGTAGCAGCTCTCCAGGCTGTTGGCGCGCACCACCTCGCGCTGCGCCTCCATGACCTGCTCGATCGTGAAGGGCATGGCCATCTGGTAGATCTTGCCGGAATTGAACAGCCGCTGGGTGTGCTCCTTCAGGCGGAAGATGGCGGTGCCCAGGTTGAAGGATGCGTCGGTCTTGTAGGCGCGCACGCCTTCGAACACCGCCAAGCCGTAATGCAGGGAATGGGTCAGGACATGGGTGGTGGCGTCGCGCCAGGGCACGAGCTTGCCGTCGTACCAGATCAAGCCGTCGCGGTCGGACATGGACATGCGAATCTCCAGGGATCGAGGAATGCGTGGGAATCGCAAATTTTATCGCACCGCGCCGCCCGTGCCGGCCCTGGATCCGCCATGGGCCGCAAGAGGGGAGCCAAAGGGGCATATGTCATAATCGGCCGACCCTGCGAAACAGCCCAACCACGACGCGCAGGGTGCCGCCTTTCCCGCAACGGGCCGAACCACTCCGCGAGACACATGGCGATCAAGGACTTCGTGACCGCATTCGGTCACACCCCGCAGCGGCAACTGCCCCCGGAGGAGAAGCTCTCGGGCGACATGCTGCTGTTCTCCACCGCCCTCATGGGGCTGGCCTCGATGCTGTGGCTGACCATCTACTGGTCGCTGGGCGTGCGTTTCTCCACCGCCATCCCGCTTGCCTTCCTGCTGGCCTCGGCGGCCAACATGTTCTTCTTCCTGAAGACGCGCAAGCTGCAGCTGTTCTGCTTCGCGCAGCTGGCGCTGTTCCTGTTCACGCCGTTCGTCATGCAATGGGCGATCGGCAATTTCGTGACCGCCAGCGGCGTGTCGCTGTGGGCCCTGCTGGCACCAATCGGCGCCGTGGTGATCCTCGGCACCAAGGAGTCGGTGCCCTGGTTCATTGCGTACGTGCTGTTCACGGTGCTGTCGGGCATGTTCGACTACCTGCTGCCGCCGGTGACCGGCAAGTCGATGGACATGCGCATCATCGTGGTGTTCTTCGCGCTCAACTTTGCATCGATCTCCGCCATGGTCTATGTGCTGCTGTGGTACTTCTCGCGCGAGAAATCCAAGTTGCGTGGTGTCGTGGATGCCCAGACCTCCGCCGTGCAGACCGAAAAGGAACTCTCCGAGCGACTGCTGCTGAACATCCTGCCGGCCAACATCGCCGAACGGCTGAAGCGCCAGGAAACCAGCATCGCCGACGGGCACGCCGACGTGGCGGTGCTGTTCGCCGACATCGTGAACTTCACGCGCCTGTCGGAGGAAATGTCGCCCAACGAGACCGTGCACCTGCTGAACGAAGTGTTTTCCGAGTTCGACCTGCTGGCCGAAAAGTACGGCATCGAGAAGATCAAGACCATCGGCGATGCCTACATGGCGGCCGGCGGTCTGCGTTCCGGGTCCTTGCAATACGTCGATGCGATGGCCGACATGGCGATGGAGATGCAGTCCTTCCTCGCGCGCTACATCGCGCCCAATTCGGACAAGCTGCAGATCCGCATCGGCATCGCCACCGGCCCGGTGGTGGCGGGCGTGATCGGCCGGCGCAAGTTCAGTTACGACTTGTGGGGCGACACCGTCAACGTGGCCAGCCGGCTCGCCGCCGAAGCGCAGCCGGGCGCCATCATCGCCGACGCCCTGACCTACCGGCGCCTCCACAACCGCTACCGGTTCGAAGAAATGGCGCAGGTGATGGTCAAGGGCAAAGGACCGATGGCCGCGTACGTGCTGCGCGGGCGCGCCACGCCGATGATGGGCGACGGCAAGGTCATCCACCTTGGCGACACCGCGGCCCCGGGGCGCGGCGCCACGGCCGGCTGACGCCCGGCGGCGCGTTGGGGGCGATGCGTTGACGGCGCCGGACGGATCCTCCGTGCGCGACGCTGCATCCGCGGCGGACCCGCAACGCAACGACCGCCACCCGGGCGCCGCGCTGGTCCTGCAAGGCGGCGGGGCGCGCGCCGCCTACCAGGTGGGCACGCTGAAGGCGCTCAACGAAATCCTCGGCCGGCCGGTCGAGAATCCGTTCCCGATCATCACCGGCACCTCCGCCGGCGCGATCAACGCCGCCGTGTTGGCCGTCCACGCGGACAACTTCGCCAAGGGCGTCGACACCCTGGTGAACGTGTGGACCAACTTCCACCCCAGCCACGTCTACCGCACCGACCTGCCCGGCGTGCTGTCCAACAGCAGCCGCTGGCTGTCCTCGTTCCTGTTCGGCGCCGTGGTCAAGAACCAGCGCGTGTCGCTGTTCGACAATTCCCCGCTCAACGACCTGATCAGCCGGCACGTGCCGCTGGGCCGCATCGCCGAGCATATCGACCGCGGATGCCTGCGCGCCGTGGCGGTGACGGCGGCCGGCTACACCTCAGGCCAGAACTGCGCGTTTTTCCAGGCGGCGCCGGACATCCAGGGCTGGAAGCGCTCGCAACGCGTCGGCATCCGCGTCAGCCAGCTGCGGCCCGAACACCTGATGGCCTCGGCCGCGATTCCGTTCGCGTTCCCGGCCATCAAGATCAACCGCGAGTTCTTCGGCGACGGCTCGATCCGCCAGATGGCGCCGGTGTCGCCGGCCCTGCACCTGGGCGCCGAGCGCGTGTTCGTGGTCGGCACCGCCAAGCTGGTCAAGGACGTGCCGGTGCGCACGCGCGGCGACAACTATCCGTCGCTGGCGCAGATCGCCGGCCACGCCATGGCGTCGATCTTCCTCGATACCCTGGCCGTGGACATCGAGCTCCTGCAGCGCGTGAATTCCACGCTTACCGTGGTGGACCATGAGAAGCTCAAGGCCTCGGGCATGAACCTGCACCACGTCGATGTCTGCGTGGCCTGCCCGCAGGAGCCGCTCGAGACGCTGGCGTTCCAGTACGTGAAAACCCTGCCGTGGACCATCCGCTTCCTGTTGCGCACCATCGGCGCGATGCGCCGGGGCGGCGCGACGCTGGCCTCGTACATGCTGTTCGACAAGCAGTTCTGCAACGCGCTCATCGAGATGGGCTACCAGGACCTGATGAAGCGCAAGGACGAGGTCAAGGTGTTCTTCGACCCGACCGCCTGCCCGCTGCCCACGGTGATCCCGCTGCCGAAGTTCGACCCCGGGCGCACGCTGCAGATGGAAGCGCTCTCCGACCAGCACATCCGCAGCGAGAATTGACATGGAACGCCCGCCACCGCGTCCGCGCGCCGCTTACGCACACTTTCTCCCGGTGACCACGCGCTGGGCCGACAACGACGCCTACGGGCACATGAACAACGTCATCTACTACGCGCTGTTCGACACGGTGGTCAACGAATACCTGGTGGCGAACGGCGTGCTGGACATCGACAGGAGCCCGGTCGTGGGCCTGGTGATCGAGAACGGCTGCCGTTTCTTTGCCTCGCTGGCGTTTCCCGACCGCGTGGATGCAGGCATGCGCGTGGCCCACCTGGGCAACTCCAGCGTGCGCTACGAGATCGGCCTGTTCCGCGCCGGCGAGGACGCGCCGGCGGCCGAAGGCCACTTCGTGCACGTGTATGTCGATCGCGCCTCGCGCAAGTCGGTGCCGATCCCGCAGGCCACGCGCGCGGCGCTCCTGCGCCTGGCGGCTACGCCAGCATGATGCGCGAGGCAAAGCTGGCATAACGCGCCGCGATCCACTCGGCGATGTCCTCGACCTGTGGCGGGCACACCGAGTGCGGCATCGGGTAGGTCTTCCATTCGACCCGGTAGCCGTGGCGCTCCAGCGCCGCGCGCGACTTTTCCGCCAGCGCCAGCGGCACGATCGGGTCCTGGGTGCCGTGGCACATCAGGATGGGTATGTTGCGGTTCACTTCAGCACGCTCGGCGGCGAGAGATTCTTCCAGCGTCAGGTACGTTGACAAGGCCAGCACGCCGGCCAGCTCGCGCCTGGAACGCAATCCGGTTTGCAGGGCAATGGCGCCCCCCTGCGAGAACCCGGCCAGCACGATCTTGTCGCTGGCGATGCCGCGCACGATCTCGCGCTCGATGAGGGCATCGATGAACCCTTGCGATTCGCGAATGCCGCCTTCGTCCGGTTTGCGCTCGATCTCCATCATGGCGATGTCATACCAGCCGGGCATCACGTAGCCGTTGTTGATGCTGATCGGCCGCGAGGGGGCCTGCGGGAAGATGAACCGCAACGGCAGGTCCGGGCCAAAGCCGAGTTCCTTCACCA
>JAEUMZ010000172.1 GCA_016790765.1 Betaproteobacteria bacterium | reverse complement strand
GGCATCGCCTGCGAGCCGGTCAACAAGGTGCTCGAGGGCCGCCCGCACATCGTGGACATGGTGAAAAACCGCGAAATCCAGCTCATCATCAACACGGTCGAGGAGGACAAGCGCTCGATCCGCGACTCCTGGTCGATCCGCAATGCCGCCCTGCAGAGCCGCATCACCTACTACACCACCATTTCCGGGGCCAAGGCCGCTTGCGTTGGCATGCAACATCTGGCGGAATTGAAGGTGTACGACCTGCAATCGCTGCACCGTTCGATCGTGTCTGCCGAACCGCAGGCCGCCTGACCATCCCGCCCTGAAAACAACCGCACGGTGACGCCGTGCGGGAGCAACCCTTTTTTCCGAGGAAAGTCCCATGAGCAGCATCGCCAAGATCCCCTTGACCGTGAAGGGCGCGGAACAACTGAAGGCCGAGTTGCATCGGCTGAAGACCAAGGACCGCCCGGCGGTGATTACCGCCATCGCCGAGGCGCGCGCCCAAGGCGACCTGTCGGAGAACGCGGAATACGATGCGGCCAAGGAGAAGCAGGGCTTCATCGAAGGCCGCATCCTGGACCTGGAGGCCAAGCTCTCCAGCGCCCAGATCATCGACCCGGCGCGCCTCGAGGACGATGGCCGCGTGGTGTTCGGCGTGACCGTGGACCTGGAGGACTGCGAGTCCGGTGAGGCGGTGACCTACCAGATCGTCGGCGAGGACGAGGCCGACATCAAGGCCGGCAAGCTGTCGTTTTCCTCCCCGATCGCGCGTGCGCTGATCGGCAAGTCCGCCGGCGATGCGGTCGATGTGCGCACCCCAGGCGGGCACAAGGAATACGAGATCGTCGAAGTGCGCTACGTATGAAAGTCAAGCACTGGCGCGGCGTTCGGGCCTGTTTCGCCACGAACGGCGCGCCAGTGCTTGGGTTTGACTCCGCAGGGGCTTGGCAAGCATGCGCATCCTGATGACAGGGTCCTCCGGGCCCAAGACCGGGGCAACGGTGGCGAGGCACCTCGCGCAGTCGCATGACGTCGCCGGCATCGACCTCGTTGCCGGGGACAACACCCGGCATGTGGCAGACATCACATCGATTTGCGATTGGCGCCCTTTCCTGGACGGCGTCGATGCGCTGGTCCATTTCGCCGCGCTGCACGCCCCGCATCGCGACACGCATTCGCAAGCCGCATTTGTCGCCTTGAACGTGGAGGCGACGGCGCGCCTCCTGGACGCCGCGCGCGCCGCCGGTGTCCGAAGATTCCTGCTGGCCAGCACCACGTCGGTCTATGGGCAGGCGATGCGCACGGCACCGACGACCGGACGCGCGGCCTGGGTGACCGAGGCGCTGGTGCCCGAACCCGAGGACATCTACGACGAGACCAAGCTGGCCGCGGAGGCGCTTTGCCGTGAAGCGTTTTCGGACACGTTCACGACCGCGGCCTTGCGCTTTTCGCGCTGTTTTCCGGAGCCCTTGCCCCTGATGGCGGTGTATCGCCTGCACCGCGGCATCGATGCGCGCGACGTGGCGCAGGCGTTTGAGCACGCTTTGGCCGCACCGCTCATGGCATTTGTGGCGTTCAATGTGTCCGGCGCCACGCCGTTCCTGGAATCGGATTGCGAATTGCTCTGGCAGGACGCACCGGGAGTGCTGGAGGCGAGGGTGCCGGAACTGGTGGATGCGTTTGCGCGGCGCGGTTGGCCGCTCCCCGGGCAAATCGACCGGGTGTATGTGCCCGCCAAGGCCGGGGCGGCGTTGGGTTTCGCGCCACGTTTCGGCTGGCAGCACGCGATCGAAGGTCCACAGAAGGACGCCGTTTCATGAGCGGACCGTCGTCCTTTCGCGAGTACCTGAACCGCGCGTTTCGATGGCAGGATGGCCGGCAGAAGAGTGGCTACGACAAGATGCTGTTGTTCACCTCGCCTTGGCCGATTCCATTCGACAGCTACCTGATCCGCTATCCGGACGGCTCCAGCATTCCGCCCCACAAGGATCCAGTCTCGAATGGCCGCCACTACCGCTTGAACATCATTCTCAAGTCGCCGAAATCCGGCGGTGAGTTCGTCTGTGCGTCACCCATCTTCGCGTCGCGTCGCGTCAAGTTCTTTCGTCCCGACCAGTGCGAACACAGTGTCACGCGGGTGGAAGGCGGCAACCGGTACGTGCTGTCGATTGGCTGGGTGAGGCGGTAAAGGGCGCCCGGTTCGTCGGCATCGATCGCGCGGAAGGCGCCACGCCCGTACGCAGCCCTCGCCAACGCGGTAGCATGCCTTTGGAGGAGGAAGAACTCCATGGCCGGAATTCGAGATGCCCGTCACCTTGCCGACCGGCTCGAGGCGGCCCTGCGCGCGGGCGATGCGGAGGCGGCCGAGTCCGCGGCCCGCGCGGCCTTTGCCGACCCGGCCGCCGGCGAGGACGACCTGGCGCCGATCGCCGGCCTGATCTTCGAAAGCGGGTTCCACCCGGCGTTTGACCTGGTGGAAGGATTTGTCGAACGGTTTCCCGATTCCGTGCACGGCATCCGGGCCTACCTCGCGGACCTGCATGCGCAGTCCGGCAACTTCGATCGCGCAACGGTGGAGGCGCGGATCTACCTGCGCCTGGTGCGTGATCGCGGGTTGTTGCCGAAACTCGACGCCGTGCGCATCGTCCAGGCGGCCGCATCGCGCGCTTTCCTGCTGCTGACGGCGGCGTACACCGAACTCGGTGCGCGTTCGTACAGTGCTCGCGTCCTCGACCTGGCACAGAAGTTCGCGCTGGACCCGGAATGGCGTGAAACCCTCGTGGCCGAGCGGTCGCGGCTGGCGGATGAGCTTGCCGATCCCGCGGTGCGGGCCGCGGACGTCCGATGGGAGGCGTTTTTCGCCGGTGGCCGGCAGTCCGGGTCGCTGATCGAGGAATGCCTTGGGCGCGGCTACCCGGCAATGGCGCAACGACTGGACCTGATCGAAGCGCAATTCCGCTTCGACCCGGCGTTTCGTTGCGGCGGACCGGAAATCCTGCAACTGGTGCGCGCGGCGGCACCGGGATCGCTTGTCCTCAGGTGATGGGTGCCGCGCAGGGTTCGCTTGCGGGCGGCACGGCGCGCGTCACTTGCTCTTGGTGCGCCGCCGCGTGGTGCGCGATGCCATCGCCTCCTCCTGCTGCCGCGTCAGGCGCGGCGTTTTCTTCTTCGGTGGCGGTTGCAAAGCCTTGGCGCGGGCCTTGGCCAGGTCGGGGTTTTCGCGCCAGAGCACCAGCATCTTGCCGATGTGCTGCACCGGCGCCGCGTGGAGGGCGTTGGCCAGTTCCTCCAGCCACTTTTCGCGGTCCTCGCGCTCGCCGGCGGCGCGGATCTTGATCAGTTCGTGCGCCTTCAGGCTGCGCTCGGATTCGCGGATGACGGCACTGGTCAGCCCCTGGTCGCCGATCATGACCACCGGCTCCAGGGCGTGAGCGCGGGCGCGCAGGGCGCGGCGTTCGCTGGGGGATAATGTGATTTTCATCCCCGGATTATAGGTTTGCCGCATCCATGGCCAACGCCCGCCCAAAAAACAGCCGCGACTGGGTCAAGCGCCACTTGTCCGATCCGTTCGTCAAGAAATCCAAGGACGAGGGCTTTCGCTCGCGCGCCGTCTACAAACTCTCCGAAATCGATGCCACGGAAAGGCTCCTGAAGCCCGGCATGACCGTCATCGACCTGGGGTCGGCCCCGGGCGGGTGGTCGCAGTGGTCGATGAAAAAGGTGGGTTCGCGCGGCAAGGTGGTGGCCATCGACCTGCTGGACATGGTGCCGGTGGCGGGCGTGAACTTCATCAAGGGCGATTTCTCGAAGGAGGAGGGTCTCCAGGCCGTCGTCAAGGCCATCGGCGGGGAAAAGACCAAGGTGGACCTTGTGCTTTCCGACATGGCCCCCAATCTGACCGGGGTGGTGTACACCGACCAGGCCAACCTGTACGAATTGGCGGACCTGGCGGCTGATTTTGCGGTCAAGTTCCTGAAACCGAACGGGGTTTTTCTGGTCAAGGTGTTCCAGGGCGTCGGATTCGAGGCCTTCGTCAAGGATCTACGGACCAAGTTCAAGTCCGTGTCGGCCAAGAAGCCGGATGCCTCGCGGGACGAAAGCCGTGAAACGTACTTGCTGGGCCGGGACTTGAAGGCGCCATAGGGAACATCCGCTGACGCAATTCCGGCGATTCCGGTAGCATTTTCGATCTTTTCCGCCCTGCAGGACGCGGGGCACTTTTCAGGAAGCAGTCTGTGAACAATCTCGTCAAGCAAATCGCAATCTGGCTGGTCATCGGCGTGGTGCTGATGATGGTGTTCATGCAAATGCAGGGCCGCGGGGCCGGCAAGGAGAGCATGGACTACACCACGATGATGCAGGAGGCCAAGGCCGGCAACATCGTCAAGGTGCGCGAGGAGAGCGCGCGGTCCGTGAAGGCCTTCACGCGCGACGACAAGTCGTACACGGTCAACCTGCCGGGCAACGTGTTCACCTGGGACGACCTGCTCAAGGCCGGCGTCAAGATCGAGGCCAAGGCGCCGGAGGAACAATCGTTCCTGATGCAGGTGTTCATTTCCTGGTTCCCGATGCTGCTGCTGATCGGGGTCTGGCTGTACTTCATGCGCCAGATGCAGGGCGGCGGCCGTGGCGGCGCCTTCTCGTTCGGCAAGAGCCGCGCCAAGATGCTCGATGAAGGCAACAACCACGTCACCTTTTCCGACGTGGCCGGCTGCGACGAGGCCAAGGAAGAGGTCGCCGAGCTGGTCGATTTCCTGCGCGACCCGTCCAAGTTCCAGAAGCTGGGCGGGCGCATCCCGCGCGGCGTGTTGATGGTGGGTTCGCCCGGCACCGGCAAGACCCTATTGGCGCGCGCCATCGCGGGCGAAGCCAAGGTGCCGTTTTTCTCGATCTCCGGTTCCGACTTTGTGGAAATGTTCGTCGGAGTCGGCGCGGCGCGCGTGCGCGACATGTTCGAGCAGGCCAAGAAGAACTCGCCGTGCATCGTGTTCATCGACGAAATCGACGCGGTCGGCCGCCAGCGCGGCGCCGGCCTGGGCGGCGGCAACGACGAGCGCGAACAAACGCTTAACCAGATGCTGGTGGAAATGGATGGCTTCGAGGCCTCCTCGGGCGTGATCGTCATCGCCGCCACCAACCGCCCCGACGTGCTCGACCCGGCCTTGCTGCGCCCCGGCCGCTTCGACCGCCAGGTGGTGGTGCCGCTGCCCGACATCCGTGGCCGCGAGCAGATC
>JAEUMZ010000166.1 GCA_016790765.1 Betaproteobacteria bacterium | reverse complement strand
CGGCAATGCGCGGCCGGCCGCAGCCTCACCTCGTGCGGCGACAGGCTGACCGGCCGGTCGAAGTGGTAATGCGTATGGTGGTGGAGGGCGACGCGGATAGTCATCGGTCGGGATGCTGTGGAGAGGAAGCGGTTTTCGTCCTGGGAAGATGTTCGAGTCGACAAACTCCAATCAGGGCGCGGCGTTCGGGGCAAAACAGCCCGGAAAGGCGCACCAAATCTTGGGTTTGGATTTGAAGGGCTCCTATTCCAGCCAGTCCGGGTCCGGCAGCTCGCCGAACACGCGCCGCAGGCCGCCGCCCCAGCGCTGGCGCAGCATCGAAAAATACGGGTCGCCGTCGCGGATGCGCTGCTGGATGCCGATGCGCAACGAATCGCGCGGGTACCACAACATGTCGATCGGCAGGCCCACGGAGATGTTCGACTTCATGGTCGAATCGAAGGAAATCAGCACGCATTTTGCTGCTTCCTTCTGCGGCGTCGAGGGCGTGAGCACGCGGTCCAGGATCGGCTTGCCATACTTGGCCTCGCCGAGCTGGAAGTAGGGCGTTTCGTCGGACGCCTCGATGAAGTTGCCCTGCGGGTAGAGGTGGAACAGGCGCGCTTCCTCACCCTTGATCTGGCCGCCGACGATGAGGTTGGAACTCGAGTCGATGCCGCTTTGCATCAGCATCTGGCCGTCCAGTTTCTGCATTTCGCGCAACGCGTCCCCGGTATGGCGGGCGACGTCGAACATCGACTTCGCGTTCCAGATCGTGGGCGACCCGTCGGTGACGTCCTTGTGGCGGTCGAGGATGTGCGTCACGCCCTGCGTCATCGCCAGGTTGCCGGACGACAGGACGACGATCACGCGATCGTCCGAGCGCTCGAACACGCGCATCTTGCAAAACGTGGCGATGTGGTCCACGCCGGCATTGGTGCGGGAATCGGAGGCGAAGATCATTCCGGAATCGAGTTTCAGGGCGACGCAGTAGGTCATGGCTCATCCGCCGGTTTGAGTTGCGGAGCAAAAAACGAGGAATTGATCTCGGCACCCAGCCGATCCGTCGACAGCAGGAAGCGCGTCAGGTATTCGTGGAGGCCGTAGTCGAACACGTCGGTGATGCGCCCGAACTGCAGCGAGGCATGGATCTCGCCGGCCTGCCGCGTGGCTTCCAGCGAGATGCGATTCTCCACCGTGCGCAGGATGTCCGCCACATCGCGCATGCAAAAACGCAGCGAGCGCGGGATGTCGTCGCGCAGGATCAGCAGTTCCGCGATCTTGAGCGGCGTGACGGTATCGCGGTACACCTTGCGATACGACTCGAAGGCGGACACCGAGCGCAGTACGGCGGACCACTGGTAGTAGTCCACCGCGCCGCCGACATCGGTGACGCTGGGCAGCAGCACGTGGTACTTCACGTCGAGGATGCGCGCGGTGTTGTCGGCACGCTCCATGTAGGTGCCCAGGCGGGCGAACTGGAACGCCTCGTCGCGCCGGATGGTGCCGAAGGTGACGCCGCGGAACAGGTGCGAGCGTTCCTTGACCCATTCGAAAAATGAGGAGATGCCCTTGGCGTACATGCGGTCCTCGTCCATGTTCTGCATTTCCAGCCAGGTGGCGTTGAGCACTTCCCACATTTCGCTGGTGATGGTTCCGCGCACCGTGCGGGCGTTCTCGCGCGCCTGGCGCGCGCAGTTGTAGATCGACGAGGGGTTGTCCGCGTCCAGTGCCAGGAAGTGCAGCACCTCCTTGGCGCACACCAGCGAATGCCTGCCGCTGAAAGGGAACAGGGTGCCGGTGATGTTGAGCGGGGCAAACCACTCCTGGTCCTGCAGGTCGGAATCCTTGGTGAGCAGCGACATGCGATAGGCCACGTCGAGGATGCGCGCGGTGTTCTCGGCGCGCTCGACATAGCGCGACATCCAGTAGAGCAGGGAGGCGGTGCGCGACAGCATCAGTCCACCACCCAAGTGTCCTTGACCCCGCCGCCCTGAGAGGAATTGACCACCAGCGAGCCCTCGCGCAGGGCCACGCGCGTGAGCCCGCCGGGCACGAAGTTCACCGACTTGCCGGTCAGCACGTAGGGGCGCAGGTCGATGTGCCGCGGGGCCAGGCCGCCGGTGGTGAACGTCGGGCACGCCGACAGCGACAGCGTCGGCTGGGCGATGTAGCGTTCCGGCGCGTCGAGCACCCGCTGCCGGAAGCGCTCGCGCTCGTCCTTGGTCGACGTCGGTCCCACGAGCATCCCGTAGCCTCCGGAACCCTGCGCTTCCTTGATCACCAGTTCGTGCATGTGTTCGAGCACGTAGGCGAGGTCGTCCGGGTTGTCGAGCATGTACGTGTGCACGTTGGGGATCAGCGGTTCCTCATTGAAGTAGAAGCGGATGATGTCGGGCACGAACGGGTAGATCGACTTGTCGTCGGCCACGCCGGTGCCCACCGCGTTGGCCAGCGTCACGCGGCCGGCGCGGTACGCCCCCATCAGCCCGGGCACGCCGAGCATCGAGTCGGTACGGAATGCGAGGGGGTCGAGGAAGTCGTCATCAATGCGCCGGTAGACCACGTCGACCCGCTGGGGGCCCTGCGTGGTGCGCATGAACACCGTCTCGTCCTGCACGAACAGGTCGGCGCCCTCGACCAGTTCCACGCCCATTTGCTGGGCCAGGAACGCATGTTCGAAGTAGGCGGAGTTGAAGTGCCCCGGCGTGAGCACGACGATGGTCGGATGGTCCACGCCGAAAGGCGCCGCATTGCGCAGCGTCTCGAGGAGCATGTCCGGGTAATGGTCGACGGGACGGATGCGCTGGGCCGAGAACAGTTCCGGAAACAGCCGCATCATCATCTTGCGGTTCTCCAGCAGGTAGGACACGCCTGAAGGCGTGCGCAGGTTGTCCTCCAGCACGTAATACTGGCCGTCCGCGTCCTTGACCAGGTCGATCCCCGCGACGTGCGCGTAGATGCCGCCGGGAACATCCACGCCGACCATTTCCCTGCGGAACTGGCTGTTGCCAAGCACCTTCTCCCGCGGCAAAACGCCGGCCTTGAGAATCTCTTGTCCGTGGTAGACGTCGTGCAGGAACGCGTTCAATGCGCGGATGCGCTGCGACAACCCGCGCGACAGCAAGTCCCAGGTCTGGCCGGCGATGACGTTGGGGACGATGTCGAACGGGATCAGGCGTTCCGTACCGCTCGATTCGCCATAGACTGCGAAGGTGATGCCAACCCGGTGGAACATGAGGTCGGCGGCCTGGCGGTTCTGCGCGATCTTCTCTGCCGGCGTGTGGGACAGCCACTCGTGAAACGCCGTATAGTGCGGGCGGACCGCCCCGCTGGCATCGTACATCTCGTTGTACAGGGACTTGGGCGGCATGGGGGTCGTGTTCCTCGATTGGATGTTAACTGCTTTCGCGGCTGCTTTCGCATTGTGTGAATGCCGAACGTAGAATCGGCCAATGAATCCGCAACCTGGCACCCTTGCCTCCCTTGCGTTCGAAGACGCGGTCTCCGCGCGCCCCATAGTGGTGCGCGCCTTGGCCTTCTGCCGTGCATGCGCTGCTGCAACGACGGATGCAGCATGCCTGGCGCGCGCGCGCGCCGTGGGAGAGCTCTTGTGGTCGATCGAGGCGGACGACGAGACGGTCGCCGCTGGGTTGGTGGCCGAGACGCTCGACCCCAATATGCGCGATTTCCAGGCGCTTGGCGACACATTCGGCAACGAAGCCCTGGCAATCGTCCAGGGTGTGTGGCGGGCTGGGCGCGTGGACAAGGTCCATGCGCAGGTCGAGACCGGCGCCAACGTGGAGGTGTTGCGCAAGATGCTGCTGGCCCTTGCGGACGATGTGCGCGTGGTCCTCGTGCTGCTGGCGACGCGGGTGGTGTCGATGCGTGAACTGACGCGCGCGCCGGACGCCGTCCGGCGGCCGGCTGCGCTGATCACCCGCGATCTGTACGCACCGCTGGCGAACCGCCTGGGCGTGTTCGAGATCAAGTGGGAGCTCGAAGATCTCGCATTCCGGTTTCTCGAGCCGGAACTGTACAAGAGGATCGCCGGATTCCTCGATGGCAAGCGTCGCGAACGCGAGGAGTACATTGCGGAGCTGTTGGCGGAATTGCGCCTGTTGCTTCTGGAAGCCGGGATCCACGCCCAGGTCATGGGCCGCCCCAAGCACCTGTGGTCGATTCATCGCAAGATGCAGGCAAAGGGCCTGCCGTTCGAACGGCTGTACGACGTGCGTGCGGTGCGTGTGCTGGTGGATTCGGTGGCCGATTGTTACCGGGTGTTGGGCATCGTTCACGACCGCTGGCCGCCGATCGCGGGCGAATTCGACGACTACATTGCTCAGCCCAAGGCCAACAACTACCAGTCGCTGCATACCGCCGTCATGGGGCCGAAGGACAAGACGCTCGAGGTGCAGATCCGCACGTTCGACATGCACCAGGCTTCCGAGCATGGCATTGCCGCCCACTGGCGCTACAAGGAATCGGCGCGCGGCGCACGCTCCCAGGCCGACAAGCGCCATGAGGAGAAAATTGCGTGGTTGCGTCAGGTGCTCGAATGGAAATCCGAACTCATTGCCAGTGGCGGTTTCTCCACGGAAGTCCGCAAGGCGCTATTCAACGACACAATCTATGTGTTGACCCCGCAGGACAAGGTGGTCGACCTGCCCGCCGGTTCCACGCCCATCGACTTTGCATACCATGTCCACACGGATCTTGGCCATCGTTGCCGCGGGGCCAAAGTCGACGGCCAGATCGTGCCCCTCAATACGCCGCTCAAGAACACCAATCGAGTGGAGATCCTGGCCGCCAAGCAGGGCGGACCCTCGCGCGACTGGATCAACCCCCAGTTGGCTTTCCTCGCAAGTTCGCGTGCGCAGGCGAAGGTGCGCGCCTGGTTCCGCCAGGAGTACTTTGAAGTCGATGTGGCACATGGCCGCCAAGTGCTGGACCGTGAACTCGCCCGTGCAGGCGCCACTGCGATTGCGCTGGAGAAGGTGGTCGACCTGCTGGGTCATCGCGAGGTGAACGAGTGCCTTGCATCCATTGGTCGAGGAGAAATTACGCCTCACATGATCGAAGTGGCGCTGCGCCGCAAGGAAGTGGAAGCCGCCCCGGATGAATCGCCCGCGTTCCTTACACAGTCACAGCCCGCAGGTGGCGTGCATTCATCGGGTGTCCTGGTGCTTGGCGTCAACAACATTGCCACCTTGGTGGCCAAGTGCTGCAAGCCACTTCCCGGCGACGCGATCATCGGCTTCGTCACCAAGGCGCGCGGTGTGACAGTGCACCGCCAGGATTGCCGCAACATCGTGACGCTGACGGACATCCAGCGCGAACGCCTGATGCCTGCGACCTGGGGGCATACGGGCGACCAGCCCTTTCAAGTCGAAATCGAGCTTCAGGCCGTTGATCGCCAGGGCCTGCTGCGCGACGTGAGTGAAGCGTTGTCCCATGAACGCCTCAATGTGGTGGCGGTCAATTCGATCTCCCGCGCCCAAGTGGCCTCCATGCGCTTTACCCTTGAGCTGCGCCAAGTTGAGCAACTGGATCGCGCCCTCCGCGCCATCGCCGGGGTGAAGGGGGTGGAAAGCGTTCGCCGTCGCTAGGATTGAATCGCAGATTTTGGATTCCTCCAAGCCTCTGCTAAAATTCGCGATCCGCAACAGGCACGTAGCTCAGCTGGTTAGAGCACCACCTTGACATGGTGGGGGTCGTTGGTTCGAGTCCAATCGTGCCTACCAAGCGCAATTCGCGTGGTCCATGCGGATGCGCGAACAGATCTGCCGCATGAAACTTCGATCGGGAACGGCACGGACTGACACTGAGGTCTCGTGCCTGCCCGTTTGTCCGCAGGCTGCTCCACGCCGTGGAATCTCGATCACCTAACCAGGTGATTTCACGACTTGTGAAATTTTGCAAATTTGTGAACTGCTTCACATCAATCGTGAAGGGGTGCGGGTATCGTTTGTTCACACACGGATCACTGACTTTTGGCCCCTGAAACGAGGTCAACGAAGGCTGGATCCGGCGCACGATCAACAAAAAGCCACCAGCCAAGCTGGGGAAAAATGAGAACACGCGGGAGATTGGGATGGTTCGGATGTTCAGCCGGGCGTTTCCGACAGGCAATCTGATCTGGGTCGCGATCGATGCCGTTGGATTGTTTCTCGCCATACTTTTCGGGTACATGCTGCTGTTTCCCGGTGGCGCAGACGCATTGTGGAGTTCGATTCCAGGTGCGTTGGCGATTGTGGTGGCGATGGTGCTACTGACCGGAAGCATGGGGCTTTACAAAAACGAGGTGCAACGGCAGTTCTGGCCGGCCATGCTGCGCGCATTGGTGGCGTTCACCGTGGTCTTGCCAGGGTTGCATTGGGTCTTCTTCCGTCTACCGGATGGTTCCGTTTGCGCGCCTTGCCTGGCGGGTACCGTGGTGTTGGCATTTGTGGCGAAGATGGCCATGTTTCTCCTGAGCGGCGCGTCGCCGCTGCGTCAACGTCGTGTCATGATCCTCGGTGTTGGGGCGGATGCTGCCGCGGTCAACGACATGCTGGAACGGAGCAAGAATTCATCATTGTCCGTGGTCGGCTTCTACTCGCCGTTCGAAAACCAGACGGTCGACGGCGCCGTGCCAGCGGGAAAGGTCATTCCCGCAACAAAGTCCATCGGCGAAATCACCGGCCGGCACAACGTCAGCGAAATCGTGATCGCCATGCGCGAGCGCCGGGGCGGCTCTTTGCCGCTGAACGAACTGCTCAATTGCAAACTGCGCGGCATCAAGGTGACGGATTTGTCAACCTTCTATGAGCAGCAACGCAGCAGGGTGCGCATTGATCTTTTGCGGGAAAGCTGGTTTATCTTTGGCGACGGATTCCGTCAAGGGCGATTCCGCATGGCTGTGAAGCGGACGTTTGACGTCGTGGCGAGTGCATTATTGCTGTTGTTTGCGTGGCCCGTGATGTTGGTGACCGCAATTCTCATCAAGCTTGAAAGCCCGGGCGCTGTTTTGTACAAGCAGGAACGCGTGGGCTTGGGTGGCCGTCCGTTCAACATCATCAAGTTTCGCAGCATGCGGACGGATGCCGAGAAGGACGGCACGCCCCAATGGGCACAAAAGGGGGATGCCCGAGTGACCCGTGTTGGCCGCTTCATTCGGTTGACCCGAATCGACGAATTGCCGCAGTTGTTTTGTGTATTCGCCGGTACCATGAGCTTGGTCGGCCCGCGTCCGGAAAGGCCGTTTTTTGTCAGCCAGTTGGAGAAGGAGATTCCCTTCTACAACGCACGCCACAGCGTTAAGCCGGGCGTCACGGGATGGGCTCAGGTACGACACCAGTACGGCGCTTCCATTGCGGATTCGTCCGATAAGCTGGAGTATGACTTGTTCTACGTTAAGAATCACTCATTAGTATTTGATTTAATGGTTCTTTTTCATTCCGTCAAAGTCGTTCTCTTTGCCCAGGGATCGCGTTAGCCGACCCTGGTAACCTGTTCAAGTCCAAAGGGTCGCACGGCGGCCCTTTTTGTTTTTCGTCCCTCGACAGTCGCGACTGCGCGCAATAGGAACAAGTCTTGCTTCGCATCTCGGCGAACTGGCCTGCATCTGGTATCAGGCCCGCCGGAATGGCACGGGCCCCAGCAGTACAAGAAAGCAATTGACGGGATCGGCGACCGCCCCGCAGTCGCGCGATGGTCGTCTATGGAACAAGCGGGTATGATTGCCCCATAAACCTAGGGGATTTCGCTGTGTCGAAGTTTCTAGCCTTCGTCGCGATATGCATCGTCAGTGCCGCGACTTTCGACGCCGGCGCTCAGACCTTGATGAGCGCCCAGTTTCGAAAGGCCCACGCTGCTGCGGGCGATATCGATTTGCCGATCGACATCAACCAACCGGTGTCTGGAAACGTGTCGGTGGAACCGCGTGCGGAGGCTGCAGGCCACCGTGTCGTGTTCCAGTATGACGCGCCCATCACTTCCGTGGCGGGTGCGACGGTGGTCAATTCTGTCGGTACGGCGGTGGGCTCGGCCACCGCCGCGTTCGCCGGCAACGAGGTCACGGTGACGGTGACCGGCATTGCCGACGCATCACTGGTTTCGGTGACGGTCAACGGCGTCAATGGCGCGGTTTCCAATACGGTGAATGTCGGCTTCCTGATTGCCGATTTTGATGCGACCCGATCCGTCAACGGGACCGATGTCGGCGCTGCAAAGAGCCGTTCGGGGGCGAGCGCCAGTTCCCTGAACGGGCGGTACGACATCGGAATGTCCGGCCGAATCAGCGCAGTGGACATTGCAATCGCCAAAGTGCGTACCGGACGCGCGTTGCCCACGGCAGGACAGGTCGTGCTGAGGGCGATCTTCGGGGGGGCGGGCGTGGGTTCGGTCATTTCGAGCCCTGGGGGCGTCAGTTGCCCGTCGGTGGCCTGCGCTGCGGCCTTTGCAACGTCGTCGATGACGCCCCTGAATGTGCAACTCACGGCCACCCCGAATACCGGATCGATGTTTGCCGGTTGGTCCGGGGACTGCAGTGGCGGCACTGCGATGACCAACATCTTGTTGACCAAGAATTCGGATTGCGTCGCAACGTTCAATCTGGAAACGCGGGTGGTGACGCCCAACATGCCGGCCAATGGCACCGTGAGTCCGCCGACTGCGCAGACCGTCAACTACAACTCGACAGTGGTGTTTACGCTGGCACCCAACGTCGGCTTTGTGCCGGCGGTGACCGGCACCTGCGGTGGAATGCTGTCCGGCAATACCTACACCACGAACCCCGTGACGGCCAATTGCAGCGTCAACGTCTCGTTCAACGCTCAGAACATCAACGTGACGCCGAGTGCTGGATCCAATGGAACAATTTCACCAAACACGGTGCAATCGGTGCCCTTCGGGACGACCAGGACATTCACTGTCACGCCGAACACCAACTACACGGCGATGGTGGGGGGTACGTGTGGCGGCACCTTGGTGGGCAACACATTTACGACGAACACCATCACGGCCAGCTGCACAGTAGCCGCGACATTCGTGCGGCTGTCCTACACAGTGACACCCTCGGCGGGGCCCAATGGAACAATCAGCCCGTCGAGCGCCCAATCCGTGCTGAGTGGAGCCACGCGCAACTTTACCGTCACGCCGAATGCCGGATACACGGCTGTCATGAGCGGCACCTGTGGCGGCACCTTGTCGGGCACGACGTTCACTACCAGCCCGATCACCGGGAATTGTTCCGTGGTGGCGACCTTCGCCTCGACCCAGCCGAAGTATGTCTCGACGACCGGTAACGACACGACTGGCACCGGCACGTCGGCAAACCCGTGGCGCACGATTGGCCGCGGAATCACGTCCCTGGTCGGTGGCGAGACGTTGATCGTTCGCAACGGCACATACACGGGGACGGCAAATTTCATCCGCAACCTGCCATCCGGGACGCCCCAGTTGTACACGAATGTGGTTGCCGAGTCGCCGATGCAGGTGCGCATCCAGAGCGCCTCATCGTTGGCCGTGAACGAAAACCAGTTGAACCTTGCAGGCAACTACATCAAAGTCGATGGCTTCATTTTCGACATGTCCGGCACAATCAATCCGGCATTCGTTGGGGTGATCGGCGGTAATTTCAATACTCTGAGCCGCTCGATCTTCAAGCGCGGCGGTGACATCGACTCGTCGGGCGGCCTGCTGTCCGTCACCGGCAGTGACACGTTGATTGAGGACGTGGCAGGTGCTGGCGCATGCCGCTACTGTTTTGCGCAGGGGGGGGCGATGGCCATGACCCAGCGAAACGTCTGGCGTCGCGTGGTCGGCCGCTTTGACTATTCGAACTCGACACAAACAAAAGCAACATTTGCGACCGAGGGATCAGCGGTGCCTGGAAACGTCAGGGATCACCTGTATCAAAACGTGATTGCCATCGATGGACAGAACCCCGGAAACCTTGGTGGTTCCGAGAAGATGGGCGGCTTCTATGTTTCGTCCAACACGTCGAATGTGCAGTTCCAGGGCAGCATAGTGCTCAACGAAGGAGCGGGGCCGGCCGGCGCGCTGTTGAGTGAAATGGGGAGCAACAATCCCGCAGGCAACATGGTGGTCTGGGATATCCAGAACAGTTTGCCATCCGCGACGGGAATCGTCGCCGGTTCTGGAGACCGATTGACGGTCGGGGGCAATGTCCAGGGTGCCGCGACCAACCTGCTTACGCCAGCGACCAACTCGTTGCTCAAGCCGATGGTCCTCCCACAGAACCTGTTGAACAATACGCCGGGCGCGGTCATCACAAAGCGGCTTGGAACTTCCGGCACGCGATGGGGCCAAGCTGGGTTTGATCAACCCACCACAGCGGATTTGTGGCCGTGGCCATTCCAAGCCGAAATTGCTGCTGTGTTCAGAGAGGCAAATCCTGTGCCGCCCGGTAACAGTCCCGCGACCAACGATACGAATCGCGGCTTCACCAGCACAGTTGGCAACGCGCTCAACGGTGGACAAAGGAACCTCACGACCTATGTTTGGGAGTACCTCGGTACTCCTTGCCCGCCCACGGTCTGTCAGAGCTTCACCGTTACCTCGTCCGCCGGTGCCGGCGGCACGATTAATCCGGCGTCCACCCAGAACGTGCTGCCAAATGGTCAACTGACTTTCACGGTAACACCGAATGCCGGGTTCACCGCCAGCGTGGGCGGCACCTGCGGTGGCACGTTGTCTGGCACCACATACACCACCAATCCGGTGACCGCCAACTGTACTGTCAGCGCATCCTTCAGCGCAACCAAGTACGTTGCGACGACCGGAAACGACTCTACCGGAGACGGCTCGTTTGCTAACCCGTGGAAGACAATCTCGAAGGGTATCAACACGATGGCCGGAGGCGATATCCTGGTCGTGCGCAACGGCACCTATACCGGGTTGCAGAACTTCATCAACAATGTCAAGAGCGGTACAGCCTCAAAGTACACCGTCATCATGGCGGAGACGCCGATGGAGGTGCGCATTCAGAGTGCCACGGGCCTTGGGTATTACGACTACATGCTCAATCTGGCCAACAACTACATCAAGGTCGATGGCTTCATCTTCGATATGGCGGGAACGACCTATCCGCCGCACATTGGAAATGTTGAAGGGAACTTCAACAAGATCATGCGCAGCATATTCAAACGCAGCGGAGACATCGACGCGTATGGTGGGTTGCTTTTCATTGGCGGAAATGACAACTTGGTCGAGGATGTGGCAGGAACCGGCGCCTGTCGCTACTGTTTCGAGCAAGGTGGGCCTGATGCGGCGACGCAGAGGACGATCTGGCGGCGAGTGGTCGGGCGTATGGATTACTCCAACTCGAATCAGCCGAAAGCCACTTTCAGTACATACGGGAACAACAACGACAACTCTGTCCGCGACCACCTTTACCAGAATGTGATTGCCATCGATGGCCAGCGCCCCTCGAGTTTTGGCGGGGAAGAAAAGTACGGTGGCTTCTACGCTCCGAAACGTGCAGAAAACGTGCGCTATTTTGGATCGATCGTGCTCAACGAAGGGGTGGGGTACTTCGGCATGTTCCTGCGTGAGTTCGGTGCCGTAAACTCCGCACACCACTCAGTGATCTGGAACCTTCCTGGCAGTCTCAGCTTTGCCGGAAGCATCAAGGTCGACAATGCAAGCAACCTTACGATTGGCGGAATTATGCCTGGCGGGACGACTCCGGATTCGGTAACACCGGTGACAGGATCGCTGATTGGACCCGCTGTCAATCCGCCAAACCTGCTGAACAACACGCCCGGAGCTGTAATACTCAAGCGTTGGGGGGTGTCGGGGACCCGCTGGGGCGAACCTGGATATGATCAACTGACGAACGAGGACCTTTGGCCGTGGCCATACCAGGACAAGATCAAGTCCGTGTTCCGCGAGACCAACAACCCGCCGGCCGGGAACAGTCCGTCCACCAACAATACGTTGCGCGGTTTCGCTGCGAACGGGAACGGCTTGTATGGCGGCCCGATTACTTTGACCTCCTATATCTGGGAGTTCCTTGGAACACCTTGCCCGGCGAGCGCTTGCCCCTGATGCGGCAGGCACGAATTGCTTTGAAGGCGGCGTGATGGAGCAATGGTTGAGCTAGACTGACGCCTCGGCGGACACGAGCGCTGCCCAAGTTTGGGGCGTCAATCAGTCAGGTAGACCATTCATGCCAGGCAAACGAGCACTATTTGCGGCTGCGCTGCATGCGAGCGGCATCTCTCGCGTCGTTTACGCAGTTCGCGGCGCATTCATCGACGAAGTCAGAATCCTGGCCTATCACCGTGTTCTCCCGGACTGGCATGAACCTTCATTCCCTTTCGATTTGGAGTTGATCAGCGCCTCCACTGAGGAGTTCACTTGGCAAATGGAGCATGTTCGACGGCACTTCAATCCGATCCGGTTTGCCGACCTGATCGCATTTCAGAGTGGCCGCGGCGTGCTGCCTTCCCGGCCCATCATCGTGACATTCGACGATGGCTTTGACGACAATTTTCACCATGCGTTTCCGGTGCTGCGCCGGCTGGGTATTCCGGCTACATTCTTCTTGTCAACCGGCTACATTGGCGGGAACCAGACATTTTGGTATGACTGGCTTTGCCACCTTTGCCTGATGCAGCATGCGGCCGGAAAGGACTTCGATTTTGCAGGGCGTGTTTTCCCGGCAAACGGAGAGTCGCGCGATCGCGCGTTCTTGGATGAACTCTTCCTGCATGCAAAGTCGCTTCCCGATCCGATACTTCGAGGTGCGATCGCGGCGAGCGAACAGCGATATTCCGCGGCATTTCCTGCCGGTGGATTCGCTGAGAGCAGGCCACTAACGTGGGATCAAGTACGTGTCATGGCCGGTTCCGGGATGGAGTTTGGCTCGCATGCCGTCAGTCATCCCGTGTTGACGCGAACGAGCAATGAGCAGCTGGAGCACGAAATCCGTCAGTCGAAGCAAACGATCGAGGAACAGACTGGCCAGTCAATTGAGGTCATCGCGTACCCTGTGGGGGAACACTTTGCCTTCGACCAACGCGTGATGAATGCGGTGCGTTCAGCCGGGTATTTACTGGGCGTCAGTTACCTGTCCGGCTCCAATCGAATTGGCCAATTCGATTCGTATGCCGTGCGGCGCCTGCATGTCGAACGCTATACGACGCGGGCGGAATTCACTTCGTCTCTTGCCTTTCCAGACTGGTAGGCGGGCACACTAGTGGCCATCCCAGCTCTGGTACTTGCGGATCCAGCGGCCGACGCGGCGTCCTTCGCGTTTCGCGAGCGAGTGGCCGAGACGGAGGACTACACCGCGTATTGGCAGTGGGCGAGGGTCCATGACGTCTCTCACGACTTTTGGGTGCCTTTGCTTCCGTTGGACGCGCCAATGGGCCGCGTGCTGACGTTTGAAACGAGACTGGGAGTCTTGACTTCGCAGTTGGCGCGTCGTTTCGAATCGGTCGTGTCTTTGCATGCCATTGCATGGTCCGCTGATGCGGCAAGAGAACAGGTGCGTCGAGCCGCCTTGTCCAATGTTCGGATCGAGACCCTTCCCGGGAACAAGCAATTGTGCGAGTTCGGCCGGTTCGATGCGGTCGTCCTGTTGGACCCTGATGGCGATCCTACCGGCCAGTGGGAGAGCGTGCGTGAAACGCTTGTTCGGCAAGTGGTTGCGCATGCGCGCGAATTGCTCACCGAGCGTGGATGCTTGTTGATCGGTGGAGACAATTCGTGGAGTTATCAGCGCATTGGCCAGCCGAGTCGTCGGCCCGGGCTGGCGCTTCCGCGATTGAAATCAAGACTGGGCCGCGATTTCGCGCTTGAACTCTTCGTCGGAGACGTATCGGTCGGTTCGACGCACTCTCCTCCACCTGAGTTGTGTTCGGCGCATGTTTCACTGCCACCCAGCATTCATGCCGTAACCTGGAAGTCGCATGCCAAGCGCCGGCTTCTCGAGCTCCCGAAGCTTCGGCAATTTTGGCCCGCGTTTGTGCTCATCGCGACACGAGGCGATCCGGATTGCTTCTTGTCCAGGCAATTGCGCTCAATGGGCGACCCGAGACTCCCGGATTGGGTCGCGCGTGAGCGGGTGGCAATCAAGCGCATCATTGCCGGAAATCACGGTGTCTCTGTCATGATCGTTGGACCAATGGATCGCAGCTCGCGAGCGGTCGTGGTTAAGTCGAGCAATACGGAAGCCGGCAAACAGCTCTGCCGAACGAACGCTTGGGCACTCGAGTTTCTCGAAAAGTCGGCATGGCAACACCTGACGCCCCGCCTGCTCGGACTCTACGACTGCGAGGGCGTGGTCATGACGGTGGAATCGATGTGCGAGGGCGCCGAACTTGGTGGAGTATGCGCTTCTGACAACGGCCCTTGGTCCCGATGCTGCGATCAGTTGCTCGCATTGCAGGTGCGTGATCGGCGTATGGAAGTGATGACGCAGGATCGATTCTCCAATACAGTGGGGCACTGGATCGGGCAGTTGAAACGACTGTGCGAGGAGTCCCTGCGAACGCGTTTGACCGGCGTGGAACGCCGACTTTCGGAGTTGATGATCGGTCGATCGTTCGCGATGGGGCTATGCCACGGCGACTTGAAGCTCGGAAACCTGCTCTTCAACGACATCGGGAAGCTGACCGGGGTGATCGACTGGGACGGAATCGAGACCGATGGGTTGATCGTGTTCGACTACTTGACCATGATGACGTACAAGCTGGCGAAGGAAGAGAAATCTGACCTTGAATCAACCTATGTGCGGCATATCCTGCCTTGGGAACTACCGCCTGCGTACGAACAGGGGCTCGCGCCGGTGGTCCAGGAGCTTGCCCCAGATTCGGTTGGTTTCCAGCTTCTCCGCATTGCGTTCTGGTTTTCACTATTGCACGTTCGGTTCGCAAGCGCCTTCAAGCTTCACCGAACATGGCGATCCCGGATGTTGGACAATGTGCTTCCAGAAATGGAAAGGCGGCTGGCCCAAGCGACCACGTTGTGACGATTGACCGCGAAGTCATGACTCGGGTGCCCCGGCCGATTCTCTGAGCAGCTCGAAATAGCGCAGTGCCGCCGTGCGCCAGGACTTGTTCGCCATCGATTGAGCCAACTCATCCGCATTCCAAGTGGTTGCAAGGGCCCAGGTAAGCGCGTCAGCCAGCCGTTGCGGATCCGCGGGAGGGACCAGCTTGCCACAATGGGGTGCAACCATGTCGGGAATTCCCCCGACCGAGCTGGCAACGACGGGTCGGCCGGATGCAAGTGCTTCATTGATCACGTTTGGACAACCCTCGCGCAGGCTGGGAAGGCAGAATACGTCGCACGCGCCCATCCACCTGGAAACCTCGGCATGCGGCATCGATCCGGCAAAACGAATGCGCTCACGGAGCCCGCTCTTGTCGACCCGCTCGGACAGCGCAGCGCGCAATGGGCCGTCGCCCACCAGCGTCAGTTGAGCAGGTTGCCCGGTAGCGCAGATCCGCTCCATCGCATCGATCAGGGTGTCAACGCCTTTCTCTTCTGACAAGCGCCCGACAAAGAGGATCAGCTTTGCACACGCGGGGATGTCCAGCCGTTGCCTGCAGTCTGTACGGCTCAACGGGCGGAACCGGTCGATATCAACGCCATTCGGTATCGTCGTCACCCGTGCGCGCGGCACTCCGATCTGGACGATCCGGTCGGTCAAGGCGCCGGAGACCGCGACGATCCTTGGGGATCGTTGGAGCATTCCGGCGATCTGCGAGCGCTTATCGGGCTCTCCCATCATGCGGTTGATGTCACACCCCAGTGCCGCCGGCACGACGGTAACGTCCAAGGCTGAACCAATGCGCTCCGCGGCCACACCATCCGGATACAGCCAATGCGCGTTGATGACGTCGCAGCGGCCTTCCCGCAGCAGTCTCGCGACAACGGGGCGCGCAGCAGCGGCCACGAGCCTGGCTTGGATTCCACCGGAGATTCTGGGAATCATCGGGTACTTGGGAGACTCGACGCGGACTCCTTCCACATCATACCGGGCAGGAACACCGGCGAAGGTGTACCAACGCGCGAACCTGCGAAACAGCGCGTGGCGCGGAAACCATGGCAATGGGCAAACGACGGTCACGTCGCAAAACTCTTGCAGGGCCTTGGCCAGCTGCAAATTGAACACGCCGCGCGTCGGCTCGGTTGGCGTTGGAAACAAGTTGGAGAACAGGACGACGGCCAGGCGCCGCGAGCTCGCCCGCGTCATTGCTGATCCATGTACTTGCGATGCCAGAGTTCCAGGGCGAGAAGCGAAAAGATGCGCCGGCTGAGATCCTCGGCACCGGATTTGTGTCGTTCAAGCACATGCTCGACGTATCCGCCTTGAAAATACTTGCGAGCCCTTGTTCTCGGATCAAGCAGGATCTCACACACACGCGGGTACAGGCTTCCCCGAAACCAGTTCGCAATCGGCACCGGAAATCCCTTCTTGGGACGATCGATGATCTGCGCCGGGAGGTATTTGCGCATTGCACGTTTCAGCAGCACCTTGCCGGTACCGCCATGGCGGCGAAGCGAATCCGGGAGCGCAGTGCAGAACTCGAGCAAATGGTGGTCCAGCATCGGAACGCGCAGCTCAAGCGAGCAAGCCATGGTCATCTTGTCCGCTTTGATCAACAGATCATCGGGTAACCAGGATTTCAGGTCGACATACGACATGCGGCGCAGGTTGCTGCCCTTCTCAAGGCTCATGAACAGGGCATGAAAGTGGGCTCCCACGCGATTGCCGTGCGCGGCAAGGAAATCCGGAGAGTACATGTGATGCTTGATGGAAGACGTCACGTCGTTGGAGATTCCCCAATAGCGGCGTGCAAGCGGTGTACAGGCCCAGTCCCAGTACTTGGCCAGCTTTTCCGTCGGCATTCGGGTGCCGATGGCCGCTTGCAGCGGGCCTGGCATCCACCCGACGAGCGCGTGAATGCGGTCTATGCGCGGCATGGAACGATACAGCGGGTAGCCGGCCAGAATTTCGTCGCCGCCCTCGCCGGACAGAATGACGGTGACATGTTCGCGGGCGAGTCGCGACAGCTGGTACAAGGCCACCGCCGCGCTTTCGACCACGGGCTCTTCCATGTGGGTGAGCAGCAAATCGAGCGAGTCGAAGAAGTCGCCGGACTCCAGAATGAACTCGTGATGATCGGCGCCAAAGTGCTTTGCGACAATTCGCGCGTACTCGAGTTCACTGGATTCCGGATCGTCGACGTATCCCACCGAGAAGGTCTTGACCGGCCGGCCGGTCAATTTCGACATGAGGGCGACAATGGCGCTGGAATCGACTCCACCGCTGAGAAAGGCGCCCAGCGGAACTTCACTCATCAGCCTCAATCTCACGCTCTCGGTCAGCAGTGAATCAAATCGTTCGCTGGCCGATTCCTCTGAAATGGAAAGCGGCGGGATGTGGGCGATATCCCAGAACTGCCTGGTGCTGACCTTCCCTGCCTCGAAGGACATGGTGTGACCGGGAAGTAGCCGCCGGATTCCCTGAAAGAGAGTGTTGTCGCCCGGGACATAGCCGAGCGACATCTGAAAGTCGATCAGGTCTTCTCGCACGCCAGGCCGGCTGGCCAGTTGCTGCAACAATGGGTTGATCTCGGATGCAAACATCAACTGGTCGCCGCTCACGTGAAAGTAAAGCGGCTTGATGCCGAGGCGGTCGCGCCCTAGCAGCAAACGCCTGCGTTGCAGGTCATACAATGCGAACGCAAACATGCCCCGGAAATGCGACGGACAGTCGTCACCGTACTCTTCGTACGCGTGAACGATGACTTCGGTGTCCGATTGCGTCTTGAATTGATGGCCCTTGGCGATCAATGTCGATCGGACATCCTTGTAGTTGAAGATTTCCCCGTTGTACACGACGACCACCGAGGCATCTTCGTTGTAGATCGGCTGGTCACCACCGGCGACATCGATGATGCTGAGGCGTCGATGACCGAGGGCAACGCCATCAGACAGGAAGTACCCTTCACCATCGGGACCGCGGTGGGACATGGCCCGTGTCATCCGCTCGATCTGCGCGCGTGCGGCGGGTTCGGCCTGCTTCAGGGTGAATCCAGCGATTCCGCACATGCCATGGGCTTTCCGTTTGGTTGAGCAATAGGACTGAAGGCTGCCGCGAGCGCAGCGCCAACAGAAGGAAGCATTATCGCCGAAGCACTGGAGCCGGTATACTCCACACGCCGTTGTTCGCGCGGATTCGCAGCCTAGAAGTCGCAACCAAACATGCGTCGCGCGGGTGCCAAGCGGCGGTTCCCACACGACGCGCCACTTCCGGCGACTCCTGAATGCTCGACGATCTGAAGCGCCTGTTTCGCCATGGCGGCATTTACCTTCTGGGCAACCTGCTGAACCGAATTGGCGCGTTCCTGCTGCTTCCACTCTATACCAAGTATTTGCCGGTTGCCGATTACGGAATCCTCGAAGTTCTCTATGTATCGGTAGCGGTACTCTCGGTCATCTGTGCCGCAGGCCTGTCGCACACCACGCTGCGCTTCTACTTCGACGAGCCGGACGAGCGTGGCCGAAACGCGGTGGTATCCACCAACCTGATCCTGGTGACGCTTTCCTGCCTTTGCGGTGCATTGGTCGTGCTGGCGTTTGGCGAACAGGCGAGCCACCTTCTGTTTGATTCCGGGCAGTACCGATTCGCAATTGCGCTGTGCCTTTGCATCATGGTCCTCGAGATGTCGACCGAGGTCGGCTTTGCGTTTCTGCGTGCAATCGAGAATTCCGCGCTGTTCGTGTGGCTGAGCTTCCTGCGGCTGTTGCTCCAACTCGGCATGAGCATCTACCTCGTCGCCTATCGCGAGATGGGCATTGAAGGCGTCCTCATCGCCAATGCGGTGAGTGCCGGCGTGGGCTGGATGGTCGTGACGGGTTATGCCATCCAAAAGTGTGGGCTGGTGTTCCGGCGAAGTCTGGTGACGCCAATGGTCAAATACAGCGTGCCGATGGCCGTCGGGGGGGTGCTGGCCTCGGTCAGCGTGAACGTCGACAGGCTCATGATGAAGGAGTACCTCTCGCTCGAAGCAGTTGGCCTGTTTGCGCTGGCATCGAAGTTCGCCATGATTCTCGCATTCCTTGTAAGCGAGCCGTTTTCGCGTGCATATGGGCCGTTCCGTTTTTCGATTCTTGGGAAGCCGGACGCTGCGGCGATCCAGTCTCAAGCGGTAACCTACCTTGTGGCAATTGCCTCTTTGACCGCACTTGGCATCGCGCTGTTTACTCCTGAGGTACTGGTGGCATTTGCCGGACGCGAGTACCACGCCGCCGGGGTGTACGTACCGGTATTGCTGGCCGCGGGCGTGGTGAGCGCCGCAAGTTACTGTTTCGAAACCGGCATCCTTGCGGCAAAACGCACCGTGTTGCTGCTGTATGCGGCCCTTGCGGCGCTCATGGCAAAGGTGGTCTTGAACATCCTGCTGCTTCCCGTGCTTCAGATTCACGGTGCGACGCTGGCCGTGCTGCTGGCCGCGATCATTCAAACCCTGGCCATCCACGCAATGTCGCAGCGCATGCTCCCAGTGGCGTATCGGCTGGGCCGGCTGGGGAGCATCATGGTGCTCGCGATCGCTTGTTTCCTCCCGTCCCTTCTGTTGCCCGACCCGCCGATGCTCGGCACGTTCCTGGGGAAGGCGGCGATCGCCCTGATGTTTGTCGTCGTGCTGTTGGCCTGCGATCAGGAACTTCGAACGGCGGCGCGCATGGCGCTGGCACACCTGCGCACACGTGCGCGCCCGGGGAATTGAGGCGCCAACCATGGGCATGGTCATGGTTTTCCTGTATGTCGCGGCGCTGTATGTCAGGCCGCAAGACTGGGCGCCCGGACTGGTCGGACTCCCGACGGCGTTCATCATTCTTCCCCTCGCCCTGCTGTGCGGCATGGTCAACCGCTTGCGCGAGCCTGAGCATTTTCGCGCTCCCCAAACGTACCTACTGGCGATCTACCTGGCGATCATCTTCGTGTCCACGCTCCTGTCCGCCGGAATTGGCACAGCGTGGGCGGAAACAGACCTGTTCGCCAGGCGCATCGTGGTTTTCTACATCGTGATCTGGATCCTGATCACGCCGGTACGTGTCGAGGCAACCATTTGGATGGTGTTGCTGATGTCGCTGTTTCTCTCGTATCAGGCCTACCTGCAGGCGACCACGGGCACCAGCTGGGGGGGGCTGACGCCCTTTCCGGGGTACGAGGTGGTGCGCGTTCGCTGGTACGGTGACTGGGACGGTCCCAATGTGCTTGCATTGCTGTTTGTCATTTCGCTGGCGTTCGCGATTGAGTACGTTTTTGGACCCCACGCATTCGTCGTGCGCGCCGCCTCCCTCGGGCTGGCCGGGTTCATGATGATGGCGGTGTTCTACACGAACTCTCGCGGCGCGGTACTGGCGATCGCATGCATGGTGCTCTTCTACTTCAGGGAGAGATTCAAGAGCAAGTTTGCAATCATCCTTGCGGTGTCCGCCGTGCTTGCGGTACTCTTGCTCGGCCCGTCGCGCATGAGCGAAGTCAACTCCAGCGAGGCCTCAGCGCGCGAGCGAACCTGGTTGTGGGAGCAGGGACTCAACCTGCTGAAGGCCAATCCGGTCTTCGGAATCGGTCGCGATCAGTTTTGGAAGTCGGTCGATCTGAAACTGATCGCGCACAACAACTTTGTTCAGAATTTCGCCGAGATGGGGTTGGTTGGTTTTTTTTGCTTCATGTCGATCCTCTGGTTCAGTTTCAAGGGCAATCAGATGCTCGCTGAGCAGCGTTACCCATTGCCGCCCCGCATCCGTGCGCTCGGTCGCATGATGACCACGGCACTGGTTGGCTATTGTGCGACCACTTTTTTCGTGGTGATGGAGCTTGACCTGTTTTTCTTCGTTCTGGGCCTCTGTGCCGCGACCCATCTGGTGGCGCGCAGGAGTTGCCCTGAGATGCCGGCCATGACCTTCGGAAAAACGGACCTCGCGATCGTCTTGGCGGCAATGACCGCAATGCTGGTGATGATTTGGCTTGCCGCCGTCAAGCACATCCTGTAACCATGCCTCCATTGCGCGTGCTCCTCTTGAATCACAGCATGGCCATGGGTGGAATCGAGACCATGATCGTCGACTTGGCGCGCGCCCTGCCGTCCCATGGAATCGGCGTTGAGGTGGCCGTGTTCGAAGAAGGCGGAAGCCTGGAGGCGGCCTTGCGTGACCTTCGTGTTCCAGTGCACCCGACCTTCAAGCGCGCAGGGCTTGATCCAGGCCTTGTGATGAGACTCGCCCGGCTGCTTCGGGCGCGCGCCATCGACGTGGTGCATACCCACAACTACTCGGCGTGGCTGTACGGGTCGCTGTCCGCAAGGTTGGCGGGAAAAGTTCGCCTGGTGCATACCGAGCACTCCGTGGTGGAGCGTTCGCGCGTCCGATTCCTCCTCGAGCGTTTGCTTGCCCGCCTTCCGGGCGAAGTGGTCGCGGTGTCGCGGCACGTCCAGGAGGCGATGACCGGTGAGATCGGCATCGACTCCGGTCGCGTGCGCCTCGTTTACAACGGTGTCGACCTGATGAGGTTCTCGGCGAGCGACGAGCGCCGGGTCGCGTTTCGACGCGAGATCGGTTGTGACGATCGAACCGTGCTGGTGGGTACCCTTGCAAGACTGGTGCCGGTAAAGAACCATGCACACCTGATTCGATCCGTCGCGCCACTGTTGAAGGCGGGACAGCCGGACATGCGCCTGGTGATCGCCGGTGACGGTCCAGAGCGGAGTTCCCTGGAGGCCCTTGCCCAGGGCCTCGGTGTCGCGCCCAGCGTCCATTTCCTCGGAATGCGCACCGATACGCCAGGAATCCTCGCCGGCCTGGACGTCTACGTGCTGCCCTCGCTCAGCGAGGGCATGAACCTTACACTGCTCGAGGCAATGAGCAGCGGCCTGCCCATCGTCGCAACGGACGTTGGAGGAAACGGGGAAATCGTCGCGGAAGGTCAAACGGGATATCTTGTGCCGCTCGGCGACGAACGCGCCCTTCAAGGCCGTATCGCAATGCTCGCCGCGTCGCCATCTTTGCGACGGGAATTTGGAACTGCGGCACGTTCAGAGGTGGCCCGCCGCTTCGATCAACGCGCCACGATTGAGGCGTATTGCGCGCTTTACCGCGGTGCGTGACCGCCGTTCTTCTCGCCTTCACTTGTCGTTTGACGGATCTCCGACCCATGCTGAACATCCTGTACATGCATCGCACCCAGGCCCATGGAGTGGAGGGCGTGCACATCCGCGAAATTGTCAAGGCGTGGCGCCGGCTCGGCAACGCGGTCGTCGTGGTTTCGCCGGTGAAGGAGTCCCCGCAGGATTCCTCGGGCGATGGCGGCGGGGCGCCGCGGGCGGGCATGATGAGGCGCCTGATGTCGGCCATGAGCCGCCGACTGCCGGAAATTCTTTTCGAGTGCCTTGAGGTTGCTTACAACGTCGTTGCGTATCGACAGGCGGCCACCGTCCGAGACACCGATTTCATCTTTGAGCGCTATGCCATTTTCGCGTTTGCGGGGTCCTTGCTCGCGGCGAGGCGGCGCATTCCGCACATCATCGAGGTCAACTACACGTCGCGCTCCGAGCTGGTACGCAAGCGCAGCGCCCTTCTGGCCCCGCTTGCCTTCCGGATCGACAAATTCATCTTCTCCCGCGCGACCGCGCTGGCCGCGGTGTCCAGCAGACTCAAGGAACACCTGATCTCGGAGTTCGGCATTCCGGCGGAGCGGGTGATCGTTCTCCCCAATGCCGCCGATCCCGAGGTCTTCGACCCGGACAAGGTGACGCCGGCATCCGGGCTCAAGGACACCGGCAAGTGGATCGGGTTTGTGGGGGGCTTCTACCCTTGGCATGGTGTCGGGTTGCTGGTGGATGCCTTTTGCCGGATTGCCGATGCAGTGCCTGACGCGCGCCTCCTGCTCGTTGGAGACGGCCCCATGCGAGCAGCCATCGAAAGGCAGTGCGCTACCCTGAACATCGCGAACCGGGTGCTCATGACGGGAGCCGTTTCGCACGACCGATTGCCGGCCTACATCCGCGCCTTTCACGTCGGTGTCATGCCGGATTCCAACGACTATGGTTCACCCATGAAGGTGTTCGAGTACATGGCCCTCGGAACGCCGGTCGTTGCCCCGGCCTACGGTCCATTGCTCGACGTCATGCAGGACGGGCGGGAGGGTCGCATCTTTCCACCCCGCGATGTGGCGGCGCTGGCTGACTGTCTCCTGGAGGTTCTCACCCGTGATGACGTACACGCGCAAATGAGCGAAAATGCGCGTTTGGCAGTCGTGACGCGCCACAATTGGATGGAAAACGCGCGCCGCCTGCTCGCACAACTACCGGGGAAAAGCTGATGACGATGTCGGACGGGTTGTATCGATGGATCACGACCCAGAACCAGAATCTTCCGTTGATAGGCTTGGTGACGTTTTCGGCGCCAGGCCGGTTCGTGCGAAGCATCTTGGAAGGCAATCGGGACAAGTCACTCTGGGGTGGCAAGAAAGCCTGTGTCACGCTTTCATTCGACTGCGACTATCCGGAGGATGTCGAGGCCATCCCGGCGATCGTCGACATGCTGAAGCCTTATCGGTACAAGGCCAGTTTTGCCGCCGTTGGTTATTGGGTCGAGAAGTTTCCGCGCGAACACGCGGCGGTCATCGAGCATGGGCATGAGCTGATGAATCACACGTGGTCGCATCCGGACAACGAACTGCTGAACCCGGGCAGAAAATTCCGCTACCTGCCGAAGGACGAGAAGTCCGAGGAGTTGCTGAAGTGCCATGAGGTCTGCCGGAAAATGCTTGGCTATGAGCCGATCGGCATGCGGGTTCCCCATTTCAAGCATCTCTTTTCCCCCGACATCTACGAGATCATCAGCGAAGCCGGCTACCGCTACTCGTCCTCGACCTGGCTGACGAATACGCCCACGCGCGGTTTGCCGTTCGTGGCGCCGAATGGCATCGCGGAGTTCCCGCTGACCACCTGCCCCAAGCATCCATTCACGGTGTTTGACACCTGGCATTCCCTCAATGCGCAGCGTCTCAGCCATCGCATGCTGCATCGCGGCCCGCAACAGTATCTTGAACTGTTCAAGGAACTGCTCGTGATGGCGCGCGAAACAGGTTCCTACCTGAACATCTACATGGATCCGCTCGACATCAAGAAGATCCCCGGATTCCGGGAGATGCTTGACCTGATGGCAGAGGAAGACTTGGATGTGGTGACCTACGAGGAGTACTTGAGGCGCGGAATGCCGATGGCGCCCCACTGATGGCGAGGCCCATGAAAGCCTTGCTGGTGTTCGGTACGCGTCCGGAAACGATCAAGCTGGCGCCGGTGTGGCTGGCGCTCCAGGCGGCCGCGGATTTCGAGGTTCGGGCAGCCGTCAGCGGCCAGCATCGCGACATGTTGCGGCGCGCGCTTGGCGATTTTGGCTGGACTCCGGAGTACGACCTGGACATCATGCGCGAGAACCAGGACTTGTTTCATGTGACCAGTCGCGCGCTCGACGGGTTGCGGCCGGTGATGGAGGAGTACGACCCGGATTGCGTATTGGTGCAAGGCGACACGACGACGACCTTTGTCGGCGCCTTGGCCGCCTTCTACCGGCAAAAGCGCGTCGGCCACGTTGAAGCGGGGTTGCGCACCGGACTCAAGTACGCGCCGTTTCCGGAGGAAATCAATCGCCGGTTGACCGGTGCCATCGCGGATTTTCACTTCGCGCCGACCGACCGTGCACGCCAAAACCTCGCGGCGGAAAATGTGGACAACGGGTCGATCTGGGTGACGGGCAACACCGGAATCGATGCGTTGCTGTGGATTCTCGAGAACCGCAAGCCCGCATTCGAGTCGGTCCTGGCGCCGGAGGTCTGCGAGGCACTGCGCGGTCCCTACATCCTGCTGACCACCCATCGCCGCGAGAGCTTCGGACAGCCGCTGCAACGAACGATGGACGCCATTGTCGAGATTTGCCGGAGGTTTCCGGACCATGCGCTGGTCTTTCCGGTGCATCCAAACCCAAATGTCCGGCGCGTGGTCGAAGAGCGGCTGCGCGGGTTGTCCAGGGTTCACCTGATCGACCCGCTCGACTATGTCCACTTCTGTCATTTGATGAATGGCGCCGTCCTGATCCTGACCGATTCCGGCGGGGTGCAGGAGGAGGCCCCTTCGTTGGGGAAGCCTGTGCTGGTGCTTCGCGACACCACCGAGCGTCCGGAGGGCGTGGAGGCGGGCGTGGCGCGCCTGGTCGGCACCGACACGGCACGAATCGTCGATGAGGCGTGCCGCCTGCTTGGCGACTCCACCGCGCGCGCGGAAATGTCGGGGCGGCCAAACCCCTATGGCGACGGCAAGGCCGCGGGCCGCATTGTCGAAATCCTGCGAAGCCGGCTGGCGGCGGGCGCCGCTTGAAGATCCTGTTTCCGTACATGGCGCGCTGGCACGCCGTCAATTGGAGCCGATATCACTCGTTGCTCTATGCGTTGGCAGACCTTGGTCACGACGTGTACGTGCTCCAGCCCCCCCCGCTGAAATCCGCAGAGACCAATTTCCAGGAGATCACGACCAGTGGCCACCCGCGCATCCGTGTTCTCGATGTCAGGCTGTCTGCCTGGCTGTGGGAACTTCGCATGCCGCTCGACAAGCTGTTCAAGAAGGCGTACTTCTCGATCGCCGCGTACGGCACCGCGCGCGAGTTGATCGTCGACGAGCGCATCGATGTCCTCCTGCTCTACAACATCCCACAGTACCGGTTCAGCGGAATACCCAGCGTCAAGGTCGTTTTCGACTATGCGGACGATTACATCGACATGCTGTCGTTCGAGTTGGGGCGCATTGACAACCCATTGGCGCGTTGGCTCGCCTCGCGGATGCTGCAGACCATGATGGATCGTTCGGCGTGCACGCTGACCGTGTCAAACGTGCTGGCACGGCAGGCGAGGGGAAACGTCCACGTGCTGCCGAATGGCGTCAGCCTCGAGAAGGCCTCGCGCCCGCCTCCGGCGCCGATCGCCCAGGTGACGAAGCGGGGAAAGCCCGTTGTCGGCTTTCTTGGCGCGTTCGAGTACTTCATCGATGTCGATTTGCTCGTGGACGTGGCGAAGGCGATGCCGGACGCACACTTCCTGTTCGTGGGTACCGGTAGGCGCTGGCGCCACGTGGCAGATCGTGCAGCGACGGAGCACATCGACAACCTGCAACTCGTCGGCGGCGTGCCGCACGACCAGGTTTTTGCCTACATCCGCGAGATGGATGTGTGTCTGAACACCTTCACCAAGCTGCCGGTTTCGCACCGCGCGTGTCCGATCAAGCTCTTCGAGTACCTTTCACAGCGCAAGCCGGTCGTTTCAACACGCCTTGACGAACTTGCCCACATTGACAGCGGATTTCTCTGGTACGGGGACACGGTGGACGAGACCGTCGATTCGATTCGTGCCATCCTGGCCGGGGGGCCGCAGGTGAACGAGCGCGTGGAGCTCGGCTACCAACTTACTGAGAGCCGGTACACCTGGGATCGCATCGCGCGGACGTTCGCCGGACTCGTGGAACCGCTGCTTGGGCGGGGCCGATGATCTTCGCCATACTGTCACTGGCCGCCAGTGCCGCCGTGTTCGCGATCCTGTTCTGGTATGGCTTGCGCCAGCGCGACATTGACCGCTGGTTCATGCCGTATCTGCGTCAGCGCTTGCAGGGTACACGTCATGCGGTTGCCGATGGCCCGTTGCATGTCATGTTCTGCTTTGTGGACCACTTCGAGCCGCTTGCCGCGGGCGCCGACGATGCGACCGGGCTGGCGCGCGTGCAGCGCTGGGCGCGCGACTATCGCCGTGCGGTCGCGGGCCGGCGGGACGCCGACGGGCGGCCACCCGTCCATACGTTTTTCTATCCGGAGGAGGAGTACCGTGCCGACCACGTGGAGGTTATGGCCGGCGTATGCCGGGAAGGTCTCGGAGAGTTCGAGGTTCACCTGCATCACGACCACGACACCGACAGCGGGTTGCGGGCGAAACTGGCTTCCTTCGTTTCCGTGCTGGCGGATCGCCATGGACTCCTGACCCGGGGTGCGGACGGCAAGATTCCCTTCGCCTTCATCCACGGAAACTGGGCCCTGGACAACTCGCGCCCGGACGGCCGTTGGTGCGGCGTGAACAACGAGTTGGTCGTACTGCGCGAGTCGGGCTGCTACGCGGATTTCACGTTTCCATCCGCTCCCAGCGATACCCAGCCGCGCACCATCAACTCGATTTATTACGCGGCCGACGATCCGGGCCGGCCGAAGTCCCATGACTACGGCTCACCAATGCGCGTCGGGGGATCGCCGCAGGGGGATCTGCTGCTCATGCAGGGACCCTTGGGGTTGCACTGGCGCCATCGCAAGCTGGGAATCTGGCCTCGGATCGAGAACAGTGACATCGCGCCCATCGACATTCCGATCGACGAGCGTGTCGTGCTGTGGCTGGACGCGCACATCCACGTTGCCGGGCGGCCCGAGTGGCTGTTCATCAAGGTGCATACCCACGGCGCCATCGAGGAGAACGCAGACTGGCTGTTTGCGGATGGCGGGCATGGCGAACTGACGCGCCTGCATGACGCGCTGGAGCGCCAATGCAACGACGGCAAATCGCACCTGCTCCACTACGTGACGGCGCGCGAGATGTTCAACATTGCGAAAGCGGCCGAGGCGGGATGCAGCGGCAATCCAAACGACTATCGTGACTTCGTGATCCCGCGCCGCCATTGACGGCGCGCATGCGTCTCAACGCACCGCGGGCGCCTGCAACTGCGCCGGCATGGGGTGGCCAAGAAACTGCCAGACGTAACGGGTAAGGGTCTGGGGTTGACCGAACGCATCGACGGCGCCCGCGAAGCCGCGACGGGTGTCGTTTGCCGCTGGAACGTTTCCCTCGGCCGGGTCGTTCGGTTCCGAGAAGACCGCGTGAATCTGGGCCTCCATGGCCCAAGGCCAAAGGGGTTCGCCGGTCGGTTGGTCGAAGCCGGGATCGCCCCAGCGCGCGCCGGATTTCCCGTAGCGCTGGGTCAACACGGCGCCCACCGTGGAAGGGGCATTGCTTGCCAGATCCTGAACGCGCGGCTGTGTCAGGTAGCGTAACTTCATGGACGGTGTCGGCGAACCGGCCGGCCATCCCTTCGCGGGCCGCTCAAAGAACAAGTTCTCCGATTGCGCCGACCAACCCGCGTCCGTTTCAGCGGCACGCCGCTGAATGTCGACGAACAGCGACCGGGTCAACGAGTTCCCGCTTCCTTTGTCGCGGTTGTAGTATCCATAGCGGGTCGCGCCGACGGTGACGCGATCGATGCTCACGCTGTCGTTGGTGCGGCCGTTGATGCGAAAGCCGGCAACGTGGTCGCTGCCATGCACATGCCAGGCCACCGAATTCTCCAGGCGAATCCTGCGGCCGCCCAGCTCGCGAATGAAGAAACCGGCGTACGCCACGTCCAGATTCAACGCGAGGCTGCCTTGGACCGTCACGTCGCTGGCGTTCTTTGGAAAATAGAAGCCCGCGTAGGTTTCCTCCCCACTGCGCGGCCCGCGTTGCCCATCGATGGCGATGCAGTTTTGCAGCAGAAAGTGGCTTACATCGTGTCCATCGTCGTTGCCGTACACGGCGAAAGTCGCCTTGGGCTGCGGGGAGGCGCTGAAATCGAAGCGTCCCACGCATCGGCGGAAGATGTTGCGCTGCGAACGCCCCGTGTTTCCACCGGCAAAGAACCCATAGCGTGCCGCACCGACGCCGGCACAATCTTCGACCAGATTGTCGCTGCCCCCGATCGCGATCCAGCCGCCGTAGTTGTCCACCCGGCCCTGGCGGCGCACGATGATGCGCTTCAGGGTATTGGCATCGCCCGCCATGTCCGCGACGAATGGCGGAAACACCGTGTCCACCATGTCGAGGACGAATCCATCGACCACCACCTCGCGCACGTCCTTTCCCAGCATCACCATCGAATCGTAATACTTGAGCGGGCGGTCGTTGCGGATTCTGACCTTGAGGGGATTCTCGGCCCGGATCACGGTTGGCTTTGCGCGCGTACCGGACGCAATCGGCGTCAATCGCGAATTGATGAAGTTGGCGGTTCCCTGATACAGCCCGTCGCGCACCACCAGCGTGTCGCCCCCGGAAAGGCGGCTGACGCCATGCCCGATGGTTTGCCACGGTGCCTCGCGCGTTCCCTTGCCGCCCCGGTCGCTCCCCTCGGGTGAGACGTAGAAGGTCGCGCCCATCACGGGTGCGCACACGAGCGAGACGGCGGCAATCGGGAGAGCGCGCCAGATGCGTGCCGGCAATCGGATCCGGAAGGTGGAAATCATCGGCAGCAAGGTGCGTTCAATCATGTTCGTCCACGGCTATGGGGATGAAGGGATCGATCCTGCCAAGCGCGGTCGAGACCGGTACCGTCGCCCTGCAGGCGGGGATGCGATGTGCAGGGCGCTCCCGCCACGGATCCTTGGCCTCCCGCATGCGGTCCCAAAGCACAGCCGGCTACGGCGCCAGCACCCGCCCGGAACGCGACTTGACCGCGGCAATGTCGGCAGAGTCGATCGTGCCGGAGGCGTTGATGTCGGCGCGGAAGCTCTGCAGGTTGACCGGGGTGGCGCTGCGCGCCTTGACCGCGCTGATGTCGGCGGCGTTCAGTGCGCGGGTGCGGGTGACGTCGCCGGCGAAGAACCCGATCGAGGCCGACGCGTCGAGCGTGCCGTTGATGCCGGTCACCGTCACCCTCGCGCGCTGGTTGTCGAGCAGGCCGCTGATGGTGACCACCACATCCTTGCCGGCGAACGCCACGGCGGCCTGGCCGATGGGTTGCAGGGCGGCATTGACCACGCTGGCGCCGGCGACCGCGGTCACATCCTGGTTGAACTTGAACACCACGCGGTGGCCACCGCCGATCAAGCGCGGTTCCACCGACACGGCCCCGGTGACGGCGACGGTCGAATCGATCTGCAGTTCAAACTCGCCGGCTGCGCCATGCTGCCGGCGCGAGGTCACGTCGGCCAGTGCCAAGGGCGCCATCGTCGAGGGCGTCGCCATCAGCGAAGTGCTCGCCGGACCGGTGCCGATGGCGTTGGTGGCCGCGACGCTGCAGGTGTATTGCGTTCCGTTCATGAGCCCGGACAGGGTGAGCGGGGAGGCCGGGCCACTGGTGCCGGCGCTGCCCATCGGCAGCATCGTGCAGGTGAGCGTGTAGGCCGAAACCGCGCTCCCGCCGTCGCTGGCGGGCGCGCTGAACTGGGCCGTGATCTGCGCATCGCCGGCGACCAGCGCTGCCAGCGTGGGTGCGCCGGGCACCGTGGGTGGCGTCACCGGCGCGGAGGGCGTCGAGGCCGGCCCGCTGCCGATGGCGTTGGTCGCCAGCACGGTGCAGGTCACCGCCATGCCCGGCGTGAGGCCGGTCACCGTGAGCGGCGAGCCCGGGCCCGAGGCGCTTTGCGTGCCGCAGGTCGCGGTGTAGCCGGTGATCGGGCTGCCGCCGTTGTTGGCCGGTGCGGCAAAACTCACCGTCGCTTGCCCGGGCCCGGCAGCGGCGCCCACCCCGGTGGGGGCACCGGGCACGCCGGTCGGGGTCACGCTGTTGGACGCCGCCGATGGTGGGCCGTTGCCGTTCATGTTGGTGGCGAAGACCGTGCAGGTCACGGGGACGCCGGCCGGCAAACCCATGACCACGATCGGCGCGCCGGTGCCGCTCGCGCTCTGGGCACCGCAGGTCGCGGTGTAGCCGGTGATCGGGCTGCCGCCATTGCTGCCGGGGGCCGTGAAGGTCACGCTGACCTGGCCGACGCCCGCGCTCGCCGTGCCGATGGTCGGCGCGCCCGGCGGGTTGTTGGTCGCCACCACCGTTTCGTAAGCGCCGATGTCGTAGGCCGCACCCTGCGGCCGCATCGTGCCCAGCAAGTCTTGCGTTACCTGGGCCACGGTCGTGCCGGCGTTGAGCGCCAGGCTGCCGGCCGCCAGCGTGAAATCGCGCGCGGCAAAGTTGGTGAACACGGCGGTGGTGAACACCGTGTTGGTGGCGGTGATCGACTGCAGGTCCTGACCGGTCTGGCTTTGCCAGTTGGACAGCGTCACCAAATTCCCCGCCGTGTTCTCGAATCGGCTGACGACGTTGTAATTGCTGGTGAAGCCGGCAAAGCTCTCCGGGTCGATGGCGATGCTGTCGTTGTAGCTTCCCAGGTGGATGAGGATGTTGTTGCGCACCGTATTGCCGGTGCTGCCATTGCGGATCGAGAATGCGTGGTAGCTCGAGCCGGAGGGCATCACCACAGTGTTGTTGGCGATGAGGTTGTCCTTGCTTCCGTAGCTGTCGGAAAAACCGTCGTCCCACAGCACGATGCCCTGGCGCTGGTTGTCGTAGGAAAGATTGTTGACGATGCGCGCGTTGCGGATCGAGGCGAAGTCGAACGAGGCGCCGCCGGCCCCATCGGTGCCGCCGATGCCGTTGTTGTAGGAGATGTTGCGCTCGACGATGGCATTGCTGACGATGCCGTCGCCCTCGGCCTCGGGGTCGGCGTTGATCTGG
>JAEUMZ010000146.1 GCA_016790765.1 Betaproteobacteria bacterium | reverse complement strand
TTGCCGATCACGCGGTCGTCGAAACGCGCACCGATGGCGACCAGCACGTCGCAGTGCTGCATGGCCATGTTGGCTTCATACGTGCCGTGCATGCCGAGCATGCCGACGAAGTGCCGGTCGGACGCCGGGAAGGCCCCCAGGCCCATCAACGTGTTGTTGCACGGGTAATCGAGCAGGCGCACCAGCTCGGTGACCTCGGCCGAGGCATTGCCGATCACCGCACCGCCGCCGACGTAAATCATCGGTCGCTCGGCGTCGAGGAGCATCTGCATCGCCTTCTTGATCTGGCCCGCGTGGCCCTTGGTGGTGGGCCGGTAGGAGCGCATCTCCACAGTGGCCGGGTATGCGAACGGCGCCCGGTGCATGGAAACGTCCTTCGGAATATCGACCACCACAGGGCCGGGGCGGCCCGTGGTCGCCACGTAAAACGCCTTCTTGATCGTCTCCGCGAGGTCGCCCACATCCTTGACCAGGAAATTGTGCTTGACGCAGGGCCGCGTAATGCCCACGGTATCGCACTCCTGGAACGCGTCCTGGCCAATCGCGTGTGTGGAAACTTGCCCCGTGAGGATGACCATCGGGATCGAATCCATGTAGGCCGTCGCGATGCCGGTCACCGCGTTGGTCACGCCGGGGCCGGAGGTCACCAGCGCCACGCCCGGCCGGCCGGTGGCCCGCGCGTAGGCATCCGCCGCGTGCACGGCGGCCTGTTCGTGGCGCACCAGGATGTGCGAGAACTTCTTTTGCTTGAAGATCTCATCGTAGATCACCAGCACGGCGCCGCCGGGATAGCCGAAGACGAACTCGACGTTTTCGGCCGCCAGCGCGCGGCAGACGATTTCGGCGCCGGAGATCATTTCGTTTTGCACGGGGGCGGCCTGTGCCGCGGGGCCCGCAGCGGGGGCGTCAGACATTTTCATGGCAGTGGTCCTGAAACAGGGAACGCAATGAGCGGGAACCGTCCCACGGCAACGCCTCCGGCCAGCGGCGGCGCTCCAGGTGTCCGGCGAGTGGTGCTGCGCTCAGTCACCCTTGTGGGGTTTGGCCCTTGCGCCCGGCTCACTGCGCCAATCCACTGGAAACGCCTGTGGTGAGACGCCCAAGAACCGGGGGTCGCCCGGCGGATGGTGCAGTGCAGAAAACGGAACCTTACCGGCCCACGGGCGATTGGTCAAGCCGGGCATTGGGGTTGGCCCGCGCACTGCGGCCGTTCTTGATCTTTGCTAGACTTCGCGTCCCTGAAACGCGCCCGCCTGCCCTGCGGCGGTGTCATCAGATCATTCTTCGAGGCCCCCACTGAGTACCAGACAAGAACTGTCGGATTTTCTGGCCTCGGTCGAAAAGCGTGCATTCAAGCAGGCGGTCTATGCGGTCCGCGACGACGAGGCCGCACTCGACATCGTTCAGGACTCGATGATGAAGCTCTCTGAGAGCTATGCCGCCCGGCCGGTGACCGAGTTTCCGATGCTGTTCCAGCGCATCCTGCAGAACAACATCCGCGACTGGTACCGGCGCCAGAAGGTGCGCAATACCTGGACCACGTCCTTCTCGTCCTTTGGGTCCCGCGACGAGGACGACGATTTCGACATCCTGGAGAGCATCGAGGCGGAGTCCTCGGGCAGTGTCCCGGTGTCCCCGGCCGACCAGCTGGAACAATCCCAGGTCTTGGCGGCAATCGAAGAGGCGGTCCAGAAGTTGCCGGGCCGTCAACGCGAGGCGTTCATGTTGCGTTACTGGGAGGAACTCGATGTCGCCGAAACGGCCGCCGCGATGGGCTGTTCCGAAGGCAGCGTCAAGACGCATTGCTCGCGCGCCGTCGATTCACTATCCAAACTATTGAAAGCAAAGGGAATTTCGATGGACTCGGTCGTCGGCGCCGGGCAAGCGGGAGAACGGTCATGAACGAACAGGAATTTGCCAAGAAGATTGCCCAAACCCTGAACGCCGGGATCTCGCGCATGGATGACGCCCAGCTGGCGCGCCTGCACGCTGCGCGGGAAAAGGCGCTCAGGGCCTATGTGGAACCGGTGCCGGTGCTCGGCCTGGCCACGGTCTCCGGCCGCATGCTGGATCCGGCCGCCTGGATCCGCAAGCCGATATTCTGGGTGCCGATCCTGGCACTCGCCGCGAGCATCGCGGTGTATCAATGGAACGAGGCGCAGGACCCGTTGTACGACGAGGTCGGCGAACTCGATGCCAAGCTGCTGACCGGTGAATTGCCC
>JAEUMZ010000116.1 GCA_016790765.1 Betaproteobacteria bacterium | reverse complement strand
CGCCTTCCCATCCCGAACAGGACCGTGAAACGACGCTGCGCCGATGATAGTGCGGATTACCCGTGCGAAAGTAGGTCATCGCCAAGACCCATACCCACAAATGCCCTGCAAACACTTGTTTGCAGGGCATTTGTCTTTTTGAAGCGGCCATCCGCAAACTGCTGAAAATGAAACGCCGAAGCACCGGATCTTTAGTCGGAGTTGCCGCGTTCGAAGGCGGCGGCTTCATCCGGCACGCGGGATTGACCGTAGAATCGTCCATCACCGACCTGTCTCGCAGACAACTTGAAGAACATCCTCGTTTTGTTCGATGCTGATTGGGATCGCGAGCAGCTGCACAAGGCAGCGCGATCATCCGGACATCGATACCGGTTCTACTTTGAAGGTTTCGACCTGTTTCGGTTTCCGAGCAATGCGCAACTGCTCACGTTTGACATCTTCAAGTTCGTTTCCCGGCTCGAGCGGAAGTATCGGCACAAAAACCTCCACGGCGTCACGTCGAGCAACGAGCAGTTCGGTGCCCTGGCAGCTGCATTGCTGGCGGAGATGCTGGGGCTGCCGGGTGCATCCCCCAAGGCGATCATTGCGGCGCAGCACAAGTACATTGCACGACGCATTGTCGGCCAGGCGGTTCCGGACGCGAACGTGGCCTATTCCGCCTTCCCCTACACGTGCCGGAATGCCCGCGAGATCGGGCTGAGGTTTCCCTTCTTTGTGAAACCGGTAAAGGCCGCCTATTCGGTGCTCGCGAGGCGCGTGGATACTTTCAGCCAGCTGCAGGAGCACATGACCTTCCATCCGTGGGAAAAGTACATCATCAAGCGGCTGGTGCGGCCGTTCAATGATGCCGTGCGCCGGCTGACCGACTTTCATGTCGATGCGCACTGGATGCTGGCCGAGGAACTGATCGATGGATGCCAGATCAACGTGGACGGCGTGGCCATCAACGGCACTGTCCATGTGCTGGGTGTGGTCGATTCCGTCATGTACCCGGGCACCGACCAGTTCATGCGCTTTGAGTACCCTTCGCGATTGCCTTTCGCCCAAATCGAGAATGCGCGATCGACGGCTGTGCGCATCGTCGAGGCGCTCGGCCTCGGCCATGGCCTGTTCAACGTGGAGATGAGAGTGTGCAAATCCACGGGACATTGCAAGCTGATCGAGGTGAATCCGCGCATGGCGGCGCAATTCTCGGACCTCTATGAAAAAGTGGACGGCATCAACCTACATGACGTTGCACTGAGAATCGCATCAGGCGATGCGGTCGACCTCACGCCGCGCCGCGGCAAGTACGCATTTGCAACCAGTTTTGTTTTCCGCAAGTTTGATGGCACCACGGTCGACCGCACACCTTCGACCCACGATGTCCAGTGGCTCAGGGAATTTGACCCCGATGCGTTTCTTGCGATGTTCATCAAGACCGGCCACGGCCTCAAGCGCGAGATGAAGTGGTTGGGCAGCCACCGCTACGCCACGCTCAACATGGGCGCAGAATCGGAATCAGCCCTGCTCGCCAAGTACGAAGCAGTCAAGCACCGCTTCGGCTTCGAGACCGGCTGACGCGCGGTACGCCGCGCCCCGCTGCCGGCAGACAGGCGGGGGAGGGCCGTCGGGTAAAATCGTTGTTTTCCCGACTTCGGTCCCGCTGCGGCGGGGCGCGCCCTTCGACGCACCATGAACCTCTCCACAGTCTCAGGCATCCGCCAAGCCTTCATCGACTATTTCGCCTCCAAGGGCCATACGCCCGTGGCTTCGTCCTCGCTCGTGCCTCACGACGATCCGACCCTGCTGTTCACCAACGCCGGCATGAACCAGTTCAAGGACTGCTTCCTTGGCAAGGAGACGCGCAGCTACGTTCGCGCCGTGACCTCGCAGCGCTGCGTGCGCGCCGGCGGCAAGCACAATGACTTGGAAAACGTCGGTTATACCGCGCGCCACCATACTTTCTTCGAGATGCTGGGCAACTTCAGCTTCGGCGACTACTTCAAAAAGGATGCCATTCGCTATGCGTGGGAATTGCTGACCGAGATTTACAAATTGCCAAAGGAGAAACTCTGGGTCACCGTGTACGCCGAGGACGACGAGGCCTTTTCAATCTGGGAGAAGGACATCGGCCTCCCGGTCGAACGCATTATCCGCATCGGCGACAATAAAGGTGCACGCTATGCCTCCGACAATTTCTGGATGATGGGCGACACCGGACCCTGTGGCCCGTGCAGCGAAATCTTCTACGACCACGGCGCGCACATTCCCGGCGGCCCGCCAGGTTCGCCAGAGGAAGACGGTGACCGCTACATCGAGATCTGGAACCTGGTGTTCATGCAGTTCAATCGCGAGGTGAAGGACGGGCCGATGATCCCGCTCCCCAAGCCCTCGGTGGACACCGGCATGGGCCTTGAGCGGCTTTCTGCGGTGCTTCAGCACGTGCACGCCAACTACGAGATCGACCTGTTTCAGGCGCTCATCAAGGCGGCCGCGCGTGAGACCGGCGCCCGGGATCTCGAGTCGCCGTCCTTGCGCGTCATCGCCGACCACATCCGCGCCTGCGCCTTCCTGGTCTGCGACGGCGTGATTCCCGAGAACGCCGGACGCGGCTACGTGCTGCGCCGCATCGCCCGGCGCGCGATGCGTCACGGCTACAAGCTCGGCCAGAAGCGGCCGTTCTTCTACAAGCTGGTCGCCGACCTGGCTGGCGTGATGGGCGACGCATTCCCCGAGATCGTGCAGTCGCAGGACCGCGTCATGGCGGTGCTGAAGCAGGAAGAGGAGCGCTTTGGCGAGACACTGGAAAAGGGCATGGAGATCCTCGAATCCGCGCTCAAGGCCGACGCGAAGCGCCTCGACGGCGACATCGCCTTCAAGCTCTCCGACACCTACGGCTTCCCCATCGACCTCACGGCCGACATCGGTCGCGAGCGCGGCTTTGCGGTGGACATGCCCGGTTTCGAGAAAGCCATGGCCGGACAGCAGGAGCGTTCGCGCGTCGGTTCCAAGTTCAAGGCCGACGCGGTGCTCGATTACAACGGCGCCAGGACCCTGTTCAAAGGCTACGAGTCGCTGTCCGAGGAAGGGCGCGTGATGGCGCTCTACAAGGGCGGCGCGAAGGTGGATCGCCTTGCGACCGGCGACGACGGCGTGGTGGTGCTCGACAAGACGCCGTTCTACGCCGAGTCCGGCGGTCAGGTCGGCGACACGGGGGAACTCACCAAGAGCGGCACTTGCCTCACGCTGTTCGCCGTCGGCGATACGCAAAAAATCCAGGCCGACGTGTTCGGCCACTACGGCACCGTCAAGACCGGTGAACTTTCGGTCGGCGACACGGTGGCGGCCAACGTCGACCTGCATCGCCGCGTGCGCACCGTGCGCCACCATTCGGCGACACACCTGATGCACAAGGCACTCAAGGAAGTGCTGGGCAGCCACGTGCAGCAGAAGGGCTCCCTGGTCGATGCCGACAAGACGCGCTTCGACTTCGCGCACAACGCGCCCATGAGCGCAGGCGAGATCGCCAGGGTCGAGGCGGTCGTCAACGCCGAGATCCTCAAGAACGAGCCGACGCAGGCGCGCGTGATGCCGATCGAGGAGGCGCAGAAGACCGGCGCCACCATGCTGTTCGGCGAGAAATACGGCGACGTGGTGCGCGTGCTCGACATCGGTTCCTCGCGCGAGTTCTGCGGCGGGACCCACGTGGCGCGCACCGGCGACATCGGCCTGTTCAAGATCGTTTCCGAGGGCGGCGTGGCCGCGGGCGTGCGGCGCATCGAGGCGGTGGCAGGGTCGGTGGCCTTCGACCACGTGCAGGCGCAGGAAGCGGCGCTGGCCCGTGTGGCGGCCTTGCTGAAGGCGCAGCCGCTGGATGTGGCGGCCAAGGTCGAGCTACTGGCCGAGCAGGTGCGGGCGCTCGAGAAGCAGCTCGCCACGGCGAAATCGAAAATGGCCGCCTCGGCCGGTGACGACCTCGCCGCGCAGGCCGCCGAAGTCAATGGCGTCAAGGTGCTGGCCGCCAAGCTCGACGGCGCGGATGCCAAGGCGCTGCGCGAAACCATGGACCAACTGAAGAACAAGCTGAAATCCGGCGTCATCGTGCTGGCCAGTGCGGAGGGCGGCAAGGTGCAGCTCGCCGCCGGCGTGACGGCGGACCTCATTGCGCGCTTCAGGGCCGGCGAGCTCGTCAATCACGTCGCCCAGCAGGTCGGCGGCAAGGGCGGCGGCAAGCCTGACATGGCCATGGCTGGCGGGTCCGACGCGGCCGCCCTGCCGGCGGCGCTCTCGAGCGTGAAGGACTGGGTGGCGGCCAGGTAGGGCCGTCGTTCGACCACCGCGGCCATGTTCGAAGTCTTCAAGCACTGCCCGCGCTGCGCTGCGGTGCTGGTCGACCGCGACATTGCCGACGACGGCGGTGCGCGCACGCGGCGCGCCTGCCCGGACGACGCCTGCGGCTTCGTACAGTGGCAAAACCCGACCCCCGCCGTCGGTGCCCTGGTCGAGCACGAGGGCCAGATCGTATTGGCGCGCGGTGCCGGCTGGCCCGATGGATACTTTGCGCTGGTGACCGGGTATCTGGAGAAGAATGAGGACCCCAAGGCCGGCGTGGCGCGCGAAGTCAAAGAAGAAATCGGGCTTGAGGTGGTCGAATCCCACCTGATCGGCAACTACATCTTCGAACGCAAGAACGAGATCATGCTGTGCTACCACGCGGTCGCGCGCGGCGAGATTCGGCTGTCGGCGGAGATCGCCGAAGTCCGGCACTATGCGCCGCACGAGTTGAGGCCATGGCCGCGCGCCACCGGCTTTGCCGTGGCGGATTGGATGAAGTCACGTGGCCTCAGGGTCGAGTTCATCGACCGGCCGCCATTGGGTGTAGCGAGCACCATGCCCGTCGCGAAAGGAAGCTGACATGGACGACAAGCAAGTCATGCCCGAGACGGCCGCCGCGCAGGCCCTGGGATGGATCGACGGGGCGACGCAGGCCATTGCACCGCCGATTCCGATGAGCAGCACGTTCCTGCGCGATGCGGGCAATGCGCCGGGCCGTTCCTACGCGCGGGACCAGAACCCGGCCTATGAGCAGCTTGAAGCGCTGCTGTGCGTCCTGGAAAAGGGACGCGAGGCGGCGGTCTTTGCCTCCGGCATGGCGGCGGCCACGGCGGCCTTCATGGCTTTGAAGCCCGGCAATCACGTCATCGCGCCCAAGGTCATGTACTGGGCGTTGCGCAACTGGCTTGCTACCACAGCGACGCTCTGGGGACTGCAGGTCGAGTTCGTGGACATATCGAGCGTGGATGAAATCAAGCGCGCGTTGCGCCCCGGCAAGACTCGCCTGATCTGGGTGGAGACACCGGCCAATCCGTTGTGGACCATTTCCGACATTGCCGCGATCGCCGAGATCGCGCATGCCGGCGGCGCGATGACGGCGGTCGATTCCACCGTGGCCACGCCGGTCCTCACGCGCCCCCTCGCGCTGGGCGCGGATCTGGTCATGCACTCGGCGACCAAGTATTTGAACGGACATTCGGACCTGGTGGCCGGCGCGCTGGTCGCCAAGGAAGACTCCGACTACTGGCAACGCGTGAAGGCGGTACGCGCGAATGTCGGCGGCATTCTCGGGTCGTTCGAGGCTTGGCTGATGCTGCGCGGCATGCGCACGCTGTTCCTGCGCGTGCAGGCAGCATGCCGTTCCGCCGAAGTGTTGGCCCAGTTCCTGAGCGAGCACGCGCTGGTCGATGCGGTGTTGTATCCGGGCCTGCCGACCTTTCCCGGACATGCCGTGGCCGCCAACCAGATGCAGGGCGGCTTTGGGGGCATGCTGTCGATCCGCGTGAAGGGCGGGGAACGCGCCGCCATCGCCACGGCAGCGCGGGTCAATGTCTGGAAGCGCGCCACGTCGCTCGGCGGCGTCGAAAGCCTGATCGAGCATCGTGCGTCCGTCGAGGGACCGGAATCGGTGGCCCCGCTCGACCTCTTGCGTTTGTCGGTCGGCATCGAGAACGTCGATGACCTGATCGATGACCTCGACGAGGCGCTAATCGCGGCGAGGAACGCATGAGCGGCCCGGAGCGCATTCGCGCGTATTTGTTTGCGTCGGGCCTGGATGCCCTCGGAGACCACATTCCGGTCATCGAGAAGTCGATCCACGACCTCATTGGCCAGCTCAATACACCGATGGATGTATCCGTCGACTCGCTGTACCGGTACCCGGTGCCCAGGCTGTCTGAAGATGGCGCGTGTTCGCTGATCGACGAGCTCGATCCGGTCCCCTATGACCTCGCGCGCACCCTCGGGGGCGAATCGGAGGCCAGCACGCGCAAACTGAAACTCCTCAACATCGTCGTCACGCGGCTGTCGCTCATGACCGGGGCGGATTGGGTGGGCCTCTACCAACGCCGTGCCGTCCATGAAGGCGAAGCGCTGGTCAAGCTCGCCTACCGGGGCCGGCCCAGCCGTGCGGAATTCCCGTTGACGGAAGCATTTGCCCAGAGCAGCACCAACAGCCGCGTGGGCCTCGATGGCATGGCGCTGGTCATCGACGACGTGGCCAAGCACACGGCCGGCGGTGGCGGATTCTATGTCTGCGACGACCAGGTCCAGTCCGAGATGTGCCTGCCGCTGTTCGACGAGGCAGGCCGCACGATCGGCATCATCGATGCCGAGGCGCAACCGCTGTCGTTCTTCAATGCCGAGCGGCAATGCGTCCTGGTGGCGGCGGCGATGGTTGCGCCGGCATTGCTGCCTTGACCGCTTCGGCACGCGCCTCGATTTCGAACGCGTTGTCCCGGTAGGCGTCGTCCCCGCGCAGTCCTGCCAAAACAGTTGCGGCCGCGTAGGCAATGGGAAACAGCACGCCCCAGCGTTCGTACTGTCGCACATGTGCGTGCTCGTGCGAGCGCCACCTTGCCGCCGCTGCCGTGTCGCGCGCGAAGATGACATGGCCCAGCGTGATCGCGGCAATCGTGCCGCGGTGGGAACCTGCTCCGAGCAACCATGGCACCAGTCCGCCTGTGGCCTCCAGCGCGATGCCGCAGCGCACGATCCTGCCGCGAAACAGGCAGTTCAAGCCTGCAGCAAGCAAGGCGATGGCCGACACCGGGGACGTCCACGCCACAGCTACCCAACGCGTCACGGGAAGCGGGTCCGCCGGTGTGCGCGCCTATTGGCCAAATGCCGCGCGAATCGCTTCAATCCGCTTGCGATTGACATCGAAGTCGCGAACGCCGAGCCGCGAAGCGGAACGGACATGGATCACCGATCCGGCTGCATCCAGCGCAAACTCGACATCGTCGACAAAGCCGAGGCCGGCGCTCTTGAACTCGGCATACAGGTAGCCCGGCTTCTCACTGACCACGCTTGCGCGCGCCTGTGCCTTGACCACGCCCACCAGCCTCGACCACGCAGCGGTGGGCTCGCCCGTGAAGGCAAGGGGCGCTATGTGGTGCTTGTCCGACTTTTCCACCGTCGACGAAACGCAGTTCGGCTTCCAGGTCGGCGGCGCGAACTTGCCATCGTTGAAACCGAGGTAGGTTGGTCGTGAACCGGCGAACAGGCTCATGGGTTGTCCTCCTAGGAATTCGATGCCGGCCAGGGTGCCGGCAATGGCCAGCAGCACCACGAGAATGAGGCCGGCTATCTTGAGCCACTTTTTCATGCGCCGAGTCTAACTCATCAGAGTCCTGGTGCCGGAAGGAGTCTGGAGGTAGGCGCACATGGTCATGCCCGAGTACGGCGGGCTGGGCGTCAACACCAGTGCATTTCCCAGGCCCATTTCGTCGAGCAGGTAGCGCACCTTGGCCGGATTCGGATGTGCCGCCTCCATCCAGGTGAGGCGGCATTGCTGGTCCACCAGCCGGTCACAGGGATGTGCGGGCACGTCCCACTGCAGGAGGTTGGGTACCAGTCCGCCCTCGATCGGGTAGCCGTCCTCGGGTACCGTGATGCGCCACCGAAAATCGCCGCGCGCCATGGCGTGGACCGGACCAAGCACGCCGCCGGTCCTTTCGTCCAAGGCGTCGAGTTGCGCAGTGCGCGCCACCCAGCCCAGCAAACGCGGCCGTGCCGCGATGCGTTCGCGCACGTCGAGCGTGTCGAGCCCGAACCAGCGTTTGTGTGCCGGTTCATGTGCATCCGGGTCAATGGCGATCAGTTCAAGGTAGCGGTCCGGTCCCAGCGACAGCAGGCGATTCAGGGTGCCCATGCGTTCGTGGCGACCGACATCCGACAAGGTGACGCCGAGAAAGCGCTGCAGCCACGCCGCACCGCGCTCGAGGTCGGCGCAGCCCAGCACCAGGTGGTCGAGAACGGCGCCCGTCACTATGCGCGGCCGGCGCCGAAGCGCACGGCCAGCTGGGCGTGGACCCTCGATGCAATCCAGCCGCACATCGCCCCCAGTGCATTGGCCGCCATGTCGGCGCCATCGAAGGTGCGCCAGCCGGACCAGCCCTGCAGGAACTCGATGATCACCCCCATCGCACAGATCAGGATCAGCGCCACCAGCCGGGATTTCGGCCGGGCCAGGGCAAGCGCCCAGGCAAACATGCAGCTCATGTACGCGAGGAAATGATGCAGCTTGTCGCTGCCCGGTACGCCGGGAGGTGCGGGCATCAACGATAGCACCAGGATGGCCAGAACAATGCCGATGGCGGCGATGCGATAGAGGGTGGGACGCTTGGGCAGCTCCATGAACGATTCGCGGAACAGGACGAGGCGATTAGACCATCGTTGCGGCGGGTGTGCCAAGTCGATTCGGCCCGCATCATGACAGCCAAACTCCAGTACCGGCGCGGTGATTGACGCCAAATCGGCCCGGAAACCACGCGCAGATTGCACTTTGGCAATTGCCTGCTGGAAATCCGTGTGGATATCGAAGGCGCATGAGGGGAACCTCGTATAATTTCCCGCAGCGCAGCAACGCGTCCCACACCCCCCTTTCCATTCGGAGCCCCCCATGAAAAAACCCATGCGCGTCGCCGTCACCGGCGCGGCCGGCCAGATCGGTTACAGCCTCCTGTTCCGCATTGCCTCGGGCGAAATGCTCGGCAAGGACCAGCCGGTGATCCTGCAGCTGCTGGAAATTCCGGACGAGAAGGCGCAGAAGGCGCTCAAGGGCGTCATGATGGAAGTGGACGACTGCGCTTTCCCGCTGCTGGCCGGCATGAGCGCGCATTCGGATGCCAACACCGCGTTCAAGGATGCCGACGTGGCATTGCTGGTGGGCGCACGCCCGCGCGGCCCCGGCATGGAGCGCAAGGACCTGCTGGAAGCCAATGGCGCGATCTTCACCGTCCAGGGGCGTGCGCTCGATGCGCAGGCCTCGCGCGGCGTCAAGGTGCTGGTGGTAGGCAACCCGGCCAACACCAACGCCTACATCGCCATGAAGTCCGCGCCCAGCCTGCCGCGCGGCAACTTCACCGCCATGCTGCGGCTGGACCACAACCGGGCCCTGTCACAATTGGCGACCAAGACCGGCAAGCCGGTCGATTCGATCGAAAAGCTGATCGTCTGGGGCAACCACTCGCCGACCATGTATCCGGACTACCGCTTCACCACCATCGGCGGCGCGCCAGCACCTGCCGTCGTCAACGATGCGGAGTGGTACAAGTCCACCTTCATTCCCACCGTGGGCAAGCGCGGCGCAGCAATCATCGAGGCGCGCGGCTTGTCCTCCGCAGCGTCGGCGGCCAATGCCGCCATCGACCATGTGCGCGACTGGGTGATGGGCACCCACGGCAAGTGGGTCACCATGGGCATTCCGTCCGACGGCAGCTATGGCATCCCGGATGGCGTGATGTACGGCTTCCCCGTCACCTGTGAGGGTGGCAACTACACGATGGTGAAGGGCCTGGAGATCGATGAGTTCTCGCGTAGCAAGATGGACGCGACGCTGAAGGAACTCGAGGAAGAGCGCGCCGGCGTGGCGCATTTGCTGAAGTAAATCCCGGCGGCGCAACGCGCGCACGCTTCTGGCCAGGCGTCCCAACCGGGGCGCCTGTGTCACACCGGACGTGATTCGAGATGCAGCCCTAGCGCGCGCGAGCGAGGTGCAAGGCGGTGCCCGCCAGCATCGCCGCCAATGCGCAGAACGCCAGCGCGGCTGGTGTGGCGGTCGCTGTGGCGACGTCCATCGACGCGTCGATGAGGAAGTTGTCCGCGCCGGCAAACACGAAGGCAAAGACCGCCGCCAACGATGCCGAGGCCACCGGAATGCCGTTGCGCACCCAGGGCGAGAGCCTCCGGTGACGCGGCAGCCGGTCCATCACGGCCAGGGTGAAGCCGTTGTCGTCAAGGTAGGGGGCCTGCAGCGCCGCGGCATCCGCCTTGAGCAGTTCGTCGATGGGATCATGCACCAGGGCTACTGGTGCCTTGATGGAGGGTCCGGTCGGTTTCATGCTGCTGCTCCCGCATTGCCTTTGAAGTCGTGTTCATAGTCGCCCAGCACGCCGCGCAGCTTTTCCTTCGCGCGCAGGATGTGGGTTTTCAGCGTTCCCAGCGGCACGCCGAGGACATAAGCCGCCTCGTCGTGCGACAGGTCATTGTAGTAGCACTGGTGGATGGCGGCACGCTCGGCATCGGAGAGCACGCGCATGGCGCGTGCCAGGTCGCGGCGCAGGCCGGTGGCCTCGGATTCGGAGGGTATCGCGCAGTCCACCGGGCGCTCGTCGCCTTCGAGCAGGACCTCCTGCTTCTTGCGCACCTCCGACTGCCAGGCGTTGAAGGCGATGCGATACAGCCAGGTCGAGAACTTGGCCTCGAAGCGGAAGCTGCCGATCTTTTTCCACGCCAGGATGAACGCCTCTTGCGCGATGTCGTCCGCCAGTTCCGCATTGCCGGTCATTTTGCGCAGGCTCGCGCGCAACGCCGACTGGTGCCTTCGCACCAGTTCAGCAAATGCGTTGCGGTCATCGTCGCGCAGCACGCGCGCAATGAGGTCGGTGTCGGTGAAGCCCGGCACAGGGCCGGTCGGCGCGGACATGTGGCGGGTCAGGCCGGGCCGCCGCCGTTTCGATCGCCCTTTTGCGCGGCCAGCTTCCAGACGATCAGGTAGCCGACGCCCATGAACAGCGGGATCGCGGCGATGCTCCACGCCTGGTTGTGCTGGTACAGGAACAGGCCCAGCCCGAGTGCGAGCGCCACCAGCACAATGCCGCGCCGGAGGTCCGACTGGCTGTCCTCGCCGCCGGAGAACAGCTCCGGCGGAATCGGCTGGCCTTTCTCGGCCAGCTTGAGGGCGGTTTCATGGTTGAGCTGGTTGCGCTTGGCGCGGTACCAGAGAAAGACGACGATCAGGATGACCGGCATGCCGATCCCCAGCACGATGGCGCTGGTGGCGACGAGGGTGGTTCCAAAATCCATGGGGCCTCCAAGAAAAATCGAATGAACTTGTGCGGTAGGACGTGCCGGAACCGGGATTTGGATGTGGCCCGCCACCGGGCATCAGGGGGTGGAGGGGGCCGTGGCCGCGTCCGGGGCCAGAATACGGGCGGCCTCCTCGGGCCGCGGCAGGTCGCGCAAGGCCGGCAACTGCGACCAGCGGAACAAGACGAGTCCCATGACCAAGCCGACGGCGCCGCAAACGGCAATGGTTGCGCGCAGCCCCACCCATTCGGCCAACGCACCCCCGGCGAGCGACCCCAGCGGGGCCAGCGAGACGGCGATGAAGATCAGCGTCGAGGTCACGCGCCCGCGGAACGCCTCGGGCACGGCCGCCTGCCGGAGCGAAAGGTAGTTGATGAAGAACAGCATCACCCCCAGGTCGAGGACGAACAGCGACGCCCCCAGCAGCACCGGGGTCAGCGCAGTGCGCGGCACGGCCGCGATCAGCAACCACGCCACGGCGGTGGCGGTAAGGCCGCCGAGCATCACGCTGCCGACGCCAAACCGGGCGTTGAAGCGCTTGATGGTCGCCGTCGCCACCAGGAAGCCGACACCGGCCAGCATGAACAGGGCGCCGATGGTGCCCGGCGACAGCGCGAGGTCCTTCGCCGCGTACAGAATGACGATGGCGATGTACGCGTGCTTCAACACGTTCCAACCCATGAGCGTGAATGCGATGGTCCTTAACACCGGATGATTCAGGATCATCGACAGGCCCTGTTTGGATTCGGCCCAGATGGCTCGCCAGTCCGAGGACTGCGCGGCGATCTTCGGCGCGTCGCTGGCGCGGGGCGGGATGTTGCGCAGGATCCAGGCCGAAAACAGGAATGACAGCGCATCGGCCAGGATGGCGATCGGCGCGGTGAGCCAGTGGATGATGGCACCGGCCAGGCCCGGCCCGACCAATTGCGAGGCCGAGTCCGACAGGGCGATGCCCGAGTTGGCATCGACCAGATGCTTGTTGCCCACGCGCTCGGCCATGAACACTTGGTAGGCGGCCCAGCCGATGATGCCGCCGATGCCGACTAGGAAACCGACGATGTAGAGCACCGGCATGGACAGGAAGCCGAACCACGCGGCGACCGGCACCAACAGCAACGCCAGTCCGCGGCCGATGTCGGCCAGGATGATGAGCTTCAGCTTGCGCGAGCGGTCGATCAGCACCCCGGTGAAGAGACCGAACAACGTGTACGGCAGCGCTTCGACGGCCGTGAGGATGCCCATCTGCATCGGGCTCGCGTTGAGCATCAGCGCGGCGGTCAGCGGCAAGGCCAGGAAGGTGACCTGTCCGCCAAAGTGTGTGATGGTGAGCGAGATCCACAGCAGGCGGAAATCGCGGTTCTGCCACACCGGCGGCAGGTGGCGATGCCACCACCGCGGTGCGGGGGATGCGGCGGAAGTTTTGGAGTCGTCGTGAATCATCGAAGGGAATCCTGCCTGGATGGATGCCCCTCAAGGAACATCCACTGAAAAACCAGTGCGGGAAACGATGAATCCGGTGTGTTCCCCGCCTCGAAAACCGGCGGGTGCACGGGCGTGCGGCCGGATCAGTGCGGAATGACGGTAGTGCCTGTGTCGGCAAGGCGTGCGCCCGTGCCGTCCAATGCCAAGCCGCGCGCTGCGCAGCGCAGTCGCGGATGTGGCTTGGGAAGGCGGAACGGGTTCATGTGCGGGCCGAAGGAATGGGCAACGTTGGACGAATGTTACCGGATGAGGCGCCTGACGGGAAGTAGCAGAACGTCACGGGCTGCCGATCGCATTGCGGATGGCACCCTGCGGCTATCGCACGGGCCGCGTCCGGGTTGGAAAGGGATCAGGCCGCCTTCTTCAGCGCTTCGATGCGCGTTTTCGCGTCGTCTGCCGCGCGGCCGGCAGGGTTGGTGCTCATGAATTGCTGAAGCGCGGCAAGCGCCTTGTTGCGATCGCCCTTGATCTGGTAGGCGATGCCGAGCCGGTAGTGGACATTGAGCTGCTTGTCGAGGGACAGCGCTTTTTCCATCGAGGCAATCGCTGCATCCGTTGCGCCGTTCTCCAGCTGCGCGCGTCCCAGTGCAGCGTGAAACACCGCGTTGGCCGGCTCGGTTGCCAGGCGCCGCTCGAACAACGCGACCCCCAGTGCCGGCTTCTTGTCGTTCACCATGCTCAGGCCGACGTTGACCCAAGCCTGCGTCAATTGGCCAGCCGTGGCCTCGTCCCCCGGCGCCGGCCTTACGCCTGACAACAGCTTTTCTGCCAGCTCGAATTCCTTTTCGTACACGTGGACATCCACACGCAGCAAGGTCCCTTGAACCGCATTCAGCTTTCCGTGCGCCTCGGCATTGGCGATCGCCTTGCGGACGCTGCCGCCGGCGATGCCGGGTGCCTGCAGGTAGAACGTGTTGAGGTCGCGGCGCGCCTCGAAGCTGGTGGGGTCGAGTTCGACGGCACGCGCGAACATCTCCTTGATGCGGCCGGCGTACTTGATCCCGTTCACCATCCCGGCCGATTGCGCAACGACACCATACAACGTTCCCAGCGCATGGTGGCATTTGGCCGACATCGGCAGGTCGGCCACGCACTGCTCCAGTTTCGGGATCAGCGCCTCGCGCTTCTTTGCGTCCCCCGCCCCGTAGCGCGCGAGGTACCACCAGGCCACGTCGTCCTTGGACTCCTTCGCCAGCCGGTCCCGCGCCAGCGCTTCCATCTCGGAAAACCTGCGTTCCTTGAGCAGGGCCTTGAAATCCAGGTCCGAATGCGCGTGGAGCAGGACGGGCCAGAGGGAAACCAGGGCAAACATGGTGGCGAGTGGTCGTTTCATGGGCAGGGAAGGATAGGTGAAAGCGCTACAACGCAAGAACGCGCGATGATGCCGACAGTTTGACGCGCCAGGGACGCGTATGGGTTAGATTGCGCGGCAGGGGACCGTGGATTCACGAATGACCATGAACATGCGCAGCCAAGCCGTGCTCGCCTACTGCCGCGCCGGATTCGAAGCGGATTTGGCCGCGGAGTTCCGCGATCGCGGCGTGACGTCCATCGAACCGGGAGCGGGGTTCGTGGTCGCCCGCGCCGGGCCGCGAGTTTTGGAAACCGCTTTGCGGCGGGAACTCACCTTTGCGCGCACGGTGTTGCGTTGCCACGGTGATGCCATCCCGCTCAGCGGGAACGATCGCGTATCGCCGGTCTGTTCCTTTGCGCAGACGTGGTTGCGGGAAGAGGGCGTTGCAGCGATTTCCGGCGTGCGCGTGGAATTTCCCGATACGAATGAGGGCAAGGCGCAATCGCGGCTGGTGGAGATCCTCGAACCTCGCATCGCACATGCGCTGCGCGCGGAAGGCATCGGTTCGGACGCCAATGCTCCGTTGCTGCATGTATTCCTGACGCCGGACCGCCTCGCACGCCTTGCGCAATCAGTCGCCGGGTCGGCAGGCTGGCGCAACGGCATTCCACGCCTGCGCATGCCGGCCGCCGCACCGAGCCGCTCCACCTTGAAGCTGGCCGAGGCGTTCCAGGTCTTTCTGGGCGACGGCATCGAACGCGCGCTGCGCCCCGACATGCGCGCCGTGGACCTTGGCGCCGCGCCCGGCGGATGGACCTGGCAATTCATCTCGCGCGGCGTGCGCGTGATGGCCATCGACAACGGCGACTTGAAGGGCGACCTGGTGGACAACGCGATGGTCAAGCACCTGCGCATGGACGGCTTCCGCTTCGAGCCGAAACAGGCCGTCGACTGGATGGTGTGCGACATGGTCGAGAAACCCTCGCGCATCGCACAGTTGGTGGCGCGCTGGATGGAGCGCCAATGGTGTACCGCATCGATCTTCAACCTGAAGCTGCCGATGAAAAAGCGCTTCGAGGAAGTCGAAAAATGCCGCACGGTGGTCTCGGCCGCGATGGAGGCGACCGGGCGCCGTTACGAAGTGCGCATCCGCCAGCTCTATCACGATCGCGAGGAAGTCACCGGGCTAGCGCGCTTCCTGCCGCGTGCCTCTCGCAATGGCTGACGGTGCACTTGCGGGCGCCGCCGCGGCGAGACCTAGCGGCTGAACGCCACCTCGGTGTCGTAGGTGCGGCCGTCCGCGCCGGGATTGAATTTCCAGCGCGAGAGCGCGTTCTGTACTGCGCGGTCAAACACCCGCGGCGGATTGGCCGTGATGATGGCCACGTTGGTCGCCTCGCCGGCCGCGTTGATGGTGATGCGCGCGCGCACGGTGCCCGAATCGATGCCGGCGCGCGAGGCCTCGCGCGGGAAATCCGGCGATTCGCGTTGCAGGACGGTGACCGCCGCGGATGGGGCCGGTGCCGCAGGACGCGGCGTGGGAACGGCCGCCGCGACCTGAACCGGCGGGGGCGCCTGCTGGGCGACGGGCTGCGGTGTGGGGGCTGGGGCCTGCTGGACGGGCGCAGGTGCCGCTGCAACCGGCGCCGATACAGGTGCGGCGGCCACCGGGGCCGGGGCCCGGTCGACTTGCGAGGCGGATGCGGGTGTCGCAACGGGCTTGCCGGTCGCATCCTTGAGGTTCTTCATGTCGTCCAGGTAGCTGTACTGCCTGGATTTGCGCGGCTCGTAGAAATTCTTGTCGGTTTCCTGCTGTTGCTGCACCGACGCCAGGCGCTCGGCCGTGGTGGGGATCTTGTCGCTCTTGCTGCAGGCGGACAGCAGCGCGGCCATCAGGGTGGCGGCCACGGCGGGCCTTGCAAGGACGGGAAGGGGTGCGCGGTTCATGGCCCAGGCTCCAGGAAGACGATGTGTTGGGTTTGGGCGCGTGATCAGCGCGATGGCATGATGGACTCGCCGCAGGGCGCCATTATCGCATTTGCCAGATTGTGACGGATGTGAAAACTTGTCATCCGGAGCCTCGCGCCGGGCGCAAACTTCCGGCCGCGATCAGGGCCGCTTGACCAGGGTGTACATCGCAAAAATCGACTGGCTGAGGTCGGTGACTTCGCCGGACTGCGTCTTGTCCCACCCCAGCGCACGGCCGACGGCGCGCACCGCGGCATCGTCCACCAAGTCGATGGCGATGACCTGGAAGCCGGCGCGCTCGTACTGTTCCCGGGTGAACGGCGAGCGGCCATCGGCCTGCGGGTTGTAGCCGCCCTTGTCCGATTGCTTGGGCGAGATGTTGTAGATCAGGAACAGGCCGCCGGCGTTGAGCGACTGGTGCACGGTGCGCAGGAACGCCTCATCCGGCACGCCGAGGTTCACTTGCTGGCGACGGTCGGTGCGCCGCTCGGGTTTCACATACCCCTTCTTGAGCGTGTTCTTGGACAGGAACAGGTCGAACCCCTGGCCAACCCGGTCGACCACGGCTGCATCCTTCGGCCAGTAGCCGTGCGCCAGCGTGATGGTGCCGGGGTGCCCGCGACGGGCGCCGCGCGCAGGCGGAACGGCCCCCTGGTCGGACGGCTCCGCGTACAGGGCATCGAGGTAGCTGTCCGGGTCGATGCCCGCCACGTGCGCGCCGAGGCTCGCCAGCACGCGCAGATGGCCGATGCTGCCGTAGCCGAAATCGAGGATGCGCCTGCCGGCCACGTCCTCAAGCCCGTGCGCGGCGGCGATCTCGATCGGCCGCAGGTAGGCCAGGGGCGAACCGTACTTGGTGTAGTAGTAGCGATACTCGTCGAGCTCAACGGCGGTGACGCGCGCGCGCTGTGCCTCGGGCAGGCGGTCGCGCTCGGCGCGTGAAAAATATTCGCGCGTCGATTCGTTGATGTACACCTGACGCGGGGACACCGGCGGCAAAGCGCGCACGGCCTCAAGGAAGCGCAGGGTGAGGCCGCTGACGGCGAGGGGCTTGAGCGCATCGGCCTCGTCCGCCAGGCGTTGCAGGACGGGTGTGGCCGCGCGCGGCGGGCGCGACGGCGTGTCGGCCTCCGCAGGGCGGACCTCCACCTCCGGGCCGCCGGGCCGCCGCACCTCCGTGGCGCAGGCGCCCAGCAGCAGGCACAGCATGAGGGCGCCGCCGCGCTGCGGCGTCCAAGCGAAAGAGCGGGTATTCATCGACTCATTCTAGCGAAGGCCGGCGTCATCCAGTGTGCATGAATCGTGTCCGCCGGTGCTCGAACGTGTGGGACGGGTCAATGCGCCGGTTCAATGCAGCGTGCCGCCACCGCTGGACGGCGCCGGCGGCGGAGGCGGCGGTGCGCCGTCCTGTGCCTTGGGCACCGGCAGCAGCGCGTGCTGCAGCATGTGCGTGAGCATCACTGCACGCGAGGCGGGGGCGATGAGGAAATTGACCCAGCCCTTGCCCGGGTCCTTGATCTGTAGCAGCGTGCCGTTGCTCATCCCGGTGATGTACCACTTGGGGTCGAACGTGGCCTGGATCTCCCCTTGCGGCTGTGCATCGCTGACCGGCGGCTTCAGCGTTCCGCGGCGCCTGGCTGCGCGGTCGATCAGGTCGTCCAGTTCCGCGACGGAAAGGTGGGATATGTCGATGCTCATGCCGGTCCTTTGGTGGGGTCGAGGGTGAAGGTGAAGGCGCGCGCGGCCAAATTCAAGGGCGCACGAACTCGGCGCGCACGCGCGGGCTGTGCAGCACCCACGCCGTCCAGCCGAACAGGGCGGCGAATGCCAGGCTGGTCGTGGACAGGGTCCACTTGAACTGCGCACCCGAGGACTCACCGCTATGGGTGACGAGGCCGCGCCACTCGGGCGGGACCAGTTCGAACAGGGGCGCCGGCGAAAGGTCCAGGACAAACGGCAGGACGGCACCTGCCACGTGCGCCACGACACCCAACACCATGAGGACGATGAATAGCACGCGTGCCCAGGGCCGCCGCTGCAGCAGCGCGACACCCGCCGCGACGCACAGCAAGGACAACAGGGTGACCGTGGCCAGCCATGCCGGCAGGCGCCGCACGACGAGGCGCATCCACTCCGGCCAGGGCCGGGACGCCGCCATGTCGGCGAGAACGGCATCGAGGTGCTCCAACGGCACGACGGCGAGCAGGTAGGCCAGTTGTGCGACATGCAGCAGGCCCATCAGCAGGCCGAGGCCGATGAAGGCCCAGGCGGTCAGGGTCACGAAATCCGAGCGCGCCGCGGGACCCGCCGATGCAGGGGAACTCATGCGACACCAAACCCAAGGCGGGACGGGCCTCCCAGGCCAAAAACGGCTGAAACGCCGCACCGGGCGTGGGGTTTGTCATGCGGATGCATCGTCGGCTGCTCCCCATTCAAAGCGAGGTCGCAAGGATTGCATCTGCGTCCTGTACCGCCTTCGACGCGACGACAGCAAGCGCGCGGCGGGGAGCGCATCGATCATGGATTCGGACGTGCCCATCATTGCGCGAGTCTGCCACGATTGCCGGGACGCGCAGGTTTCCCGATAGACTTCGACCATGGTGGATCCCGACATTCTTGCCCTCGAAGAGCTTACGCTCAACACCTCACCGGCCACACACCAGGCGTTGTGCGATGGCTGGGTGCTGCGTGCCTCGGGCAACGACACGCGCCGCGCCAACAGCGCCACCGCCATCGCGCCGGGCCGGCTCGATGCGGAGGCGGTCATCGATCGCATCGAGGCCTGGTATGCGAGCCAGGGTCAGCCGGCGATCTTCCGGCTGACCGAGGGCTTGTCGCCCGCCGGGGTCGACGATTGCCTCGCGCAGCGCGGCTACACGCGCGAAGTCCGCACGCACGTCATGGTCTTGAGCCTCACGGATGACCTGGCGCGCAAGGTCGACCTTCCGGCCGGTGCCCGGATCCAGGAGCGCGAACTGGAAAACGGCCTGGCCGACCTGCACGAACTCAAGCACAGCAGCGCAGAGGCCGAGGCACGCGACCTGGCGCGGCAGTCGCTGTGGCGCGGCCCGCAATTGCTGGCGTCCGTGAAGACCATCAACGGGCTGGCGTGCACCGGCATGGCGCGGATCGAGAACAACCACCTTGGGCTGTTCAACCTGCGCACCGCACAACGTGCGCGACGCAAGGGCTATGCGTCGATGCTGGTGTCGTACTTCCTCACCTGGGGGCAGGCGGAGGGGGCCACGCGCGCATTCCTCCAGGTCGATGCGGAGAACGCCGCCGCTGTGGCGCTCTACCGCAGCTTTGGCTTTACCACGCGCTATGACTACTGGCACCGCGTGGCCCCGGGCGGCACCCGCCACTGACGGGACGTGGGCGGTCCACTTCAACCCGCGCACGCGGCGGACGGTTTCGCGCACCTCCAGGCCGGGCGCTGGCCGGAGGCAGAACGCGCCTTTCGCGCGGCACTGCAGTTGCGCGCCGCGGATGCCAATGCGTGGATGGGCCTGGGGCTGGTGGCGCACCAGGTCGGCCGCTGGTCCGATGCGCTGGCGTGCTTCGATCGCGCGCTCGAAATCGCGCCCGGCTTTGCCGCCGCGCACGTCAATCGCGGCAACACGCTGGCCGCCACCGGGCAGAGCGACGGCGCCTGCGCGTCGTTCCGCCGTGCGCTGGACCTGGACCCGGAACTGGCCAGCGCGCGCATCAACTTGGCCAGCGCCCTGCATGCGCTGGGCCGGCTCGATGCGGCGGTGGCGGAACTCGAACGGGCGCGCGCGCGCGCCGCCGATTCGGCGCAGGTGCACAACAACCTCGGCAACCTGTACAAGGACCAGGGCCGCGTCGAGGACGCGCTCGCATCCTATGAACGGGCGTTGGCGATCCACCCGGCGCTGCCCGCCGCGTTTAGCAACCGGCTCGCACTGCTCAAGCTCGACACGCGCATCGATGCGCGCGCCCTGCGCGACGCGCACGCAGCCTGGTCGCGCTGGTTCTCGGCGGCCGGCATCGACGCGCCACTGCTCACCAACGCCCCCGATCCTGCGCGCCGGTTGAAACTGGGATACGTGTCCCCCGACGCTCACACCGCGCTGCCCGCGTTCATCGACGCTGTGCTCGCCGCGCACGACCGCGGCGCATTCGAAGTGTATGTCTACTTCAACCATCCGCCGCCGCCCGGCCGGCTTGCGGCGCTGGGCGCCGCCCCCTTGGCGCGCGTCATGCGCGGCATGGACGATGCGGCCGTAGCGCGGCAGATCCATGCCGACGGCATCGATATCCTCATCGACCTTGCGGGTCATGCCGGCCACAACCGGCTGGGCGTGTTCGCGCGCCGGGCTGCGCCGGTGCAGTTCTCCTGGCTGGACTATCTCTGCACCACCGGGGTGGAGGGCATCGACTATCGCATCACCGATGCCGTGGCGGACCCGCCGGGCCACGAGGAGTTCCACACCGAGAAATTGTTGCGCCTGCCGGCCACGCAATGGTGCTGGACGCCGCCAACCGATGCGCCGCCTGTAGCGCCGCTGCCGATGCACCGCAACGGGTTCATCACGTTCGGGTCCTTCAACCACGCGCAAAAGCTGACAGCGGCAACACTGGACCTGTGGCGGCAACTGCTCGAGACGTTGCCGGACGCACGGCTCCTGGTCGCCGGCTTGCCCGAAGGGTTCGCGCGCGAACGCGTCCAGCTTGCGCTGGCGGTGGATCCGGCACGGCTCGAATTCCTGCCGCGCGTTTCCGCGCTTATGTACCGCGAGGCCATCGGCCGCGTGGACATCGCCCTCGACCCGCAACCGTTTTCCGGCGCCACCACCACACTCGACGCGCTGTTCCAGGGCGTGCCGGTGCTGACCTGGCCGGGCGTGCGCTCCTGCGCACGCTCGAGCGCCAGCCTGCTGTCGGCCTTGGGGATGGAGGCGTGGATTGCGCAAAGCGCGGAGGAATTTGTCGCGCGCGCCCGCGGTTGGGCTGCGCAAGCGGACACGCTGGCCGCATTGCGCGACGGGCTGCGCGCGCGGCTCCTTGCAAGCCCGGTCTGCCAGGTCGGGTCCTTCACGCACCAACTCGAGTCGACGCTGCGTACGGCTTGGCAGGCCTGGTGCACAGAGCGGCGCGCGGGACGCGACCGGGGCGCCGCGCTGATGCAGGTGCGGCAATCGCAGGGGGTGAATCCCGAGGATGCACTGGCCGCCGCAATGGCGCTGTGGCGGCGCGAGCCCGATTGGGACCTGGCCAAGCAAGACCTGGTGCGCGCAGCGCTCGCCTGGGGCAAGGCGCATCCGGAGGCGCGCGCCGAATGGCACCGGCCGTTCGAGCGCGTGGCGCGGCAGCGCGTGTCGGTGATAGCCTGCAGCATCCGCCCGGCGCAGTTCGAGGCGCTGAGGAAGGGCATTGCCGCGCAGTTCGCGGCGCACGACCTTGAACTCATCGGCATCCACGACGCGAAGTCCCTGTGCGAAGGCTACAACCGCGGTGCGCGGCAGGCGACCGGGGACCTCCTCGTGTTTTGCCACGACGACATCGAATTCGTGCACGCCGACTTTGGCGAGCGCGTGCTGGCGCACCTCCGCCAAGCCGACCTCGTGGGCCTGGCGGGCGCCACGCGGCTGGTGAGCGGGGATTGGCGGCACGCAGGCGCGCCGCACCTGGTGGGGCAAATCATCCACCGCCCGCCGGCCGGGCAGGAAGGGTTTCTCTACCATGCGGTCGGCCTACACGCGCCTGCTGAGCCGATGCGGGCGCTCGACGGCGTGTGGCTGGCCATGCACCGGCGCGTTTGGGAAGCCGTGCGCTTCGATGAACAGGTGTTTGACGGCTTCCACCTGTACGACCTCGATTTCACCCATCGCGCGGCGCTCGCCGGCCATCGGCTGGTGGCCCCGCGCGACTTGCTCCTGATGCATTTTTCCACCGGCCGGTATGACGCCACGTGGCAGCGCTACCAGCAGCGCTTCCTGGCCAAGTTCCCGGCGCTGCCGAACGTGCCGGGTGCGCGCCGCCATGGCGCCATCCATGTAAAGTTGCAGGCCCTCGAACAGATCGATCGCGTGCAGGCGGCGCTGGTGCATGCCGGATTTGGACGCATCGATGCCGAACCCTGACGGAACCACGACCGCCATGCCGCACAACTCGGAAATCTCGGTGCTGGCCGAATCGCTCGGCCAGGCGTTGAAGCAAAAGGGCCTGATGCTCGCCACGGCCGAATCATGCACCGGCGGCGGGATTGCCGAGGCGGTCACGCGCGTGTCGGGATCCTCGGCGTGGTTCGATTGCGCATTCGTGACTTACAGCTACGAGGCCAAGACCTCGATGCTGGGGGTGCACCGCGACACGCTGGTCGACCACGGGGCGGTGTCGGAGAAGACGGCGCACGAAATGGTGGAGGGCGCGATCGCCCGCTCGCGCGCGCAAGTCGCCATCGCGGTGACCGGGATCGCCGGGCCCAGCGGCGGCCTGCCCGACAAACCGGTCGGCACCGTCTGGTTCGCCTGGAAGATCCCTAAAAAACCAATTATTTCAATGGTTTGCCACTTTGATGGGGACCGTGTGAGGATTCGCCAGCAGACCATCGTGCATGCCCTGAAAGAGCTGCTTCATAATCTTTCCTGACCGCCGCAGGCGGCTTTTCGAGCCCGAAAAACCGCTTGCAAAGCGCCAAAATCTCCGGTACTGTACGCAAATACAGGCTGTAAACAGTTACAGCCTGATTTGCCTACCCCTCGATTTCCAAACCCATCGAACCGGAGCACCGCCATGAACATGATGAAAGAATCCTTTATGGACGAAAACAAGAGCAAGGCCCTGCAAGCCGCGCTGTCGCAGATCGAAAAGCAGTTCGGCAAGGGCTCCATCATGAAGATGGGCGAGGGCAGCATTGGCCAGGACATCATTCCGGTGTCCACCGGTTCGTTGGGCCTCGACATCGCGCTGGGCATCGGCGGGCTGCCGCGCGGTCGCGTGGTCGAGATCTTCGGCCCGGAATCGTCCGGCAAGACCACGCTGACGCTGCAGGTCATCGCCGAAATGCAAAAGACCGGCGGGACGGCAGCCTTCATCGATGCCGAGCACGCGCTCGATCCGCAATATGCGCAGAAGCTCGGCGTAAACATCAATGAGTTGCTGATCTCCCAGCCGGACAACGGCGAACAGGCGCTCGAGATCGCCGACATGCTGGTGCGCTCCGGCTCCGTGGACGTGGTGGTGGTCGATTCCGTGGCGGCCCTGACGCCGCGGGCGGAAATCGAAGGCGAAATGGGCGACCAGTTGCCCGGCCTGCAGGCGCGCCTGATGAGTCAGGCCCTGCGCAAGCTCACCGCCAACATCAAGAAGTCCAACACGCTGGTCATCTTCATCAACCAGATCCGCATGAAGATCGGCGTGATGTTCGGCAACCCGGAAACCACCACCGGCGGCAATGCGCTGAAGTTTTATGCCTCCGTGCGCCTCGACATCCGCCGTACCGGCGCGATCAAGGCGGGCGAGGAAGTGATCGGCTCCGAGACCCGCGTCAAGGTGGTGAAGAACAAGGTCGCGCCGCCGTTCCGCGTCGCCGATTTCGACATCCTCTACGGCGAAGGCATTTCCCGCGAGGGCGAAATCATCGAACTCGGTGTGGTCCACAAGATCGTCGACAAGTCCGGCGCCTGGTATGCCTACAACGGCGAAAAGATCGGCCAGGGCAAGGACAACACGCGCAAGTTCCTGAAGGAAAACCCGGAGATGGCGCAGGAGATCGAGGCCAAGATCCGCGCGGCCGTGGGGGTTGCGGGCGCCAGTGGCGCCGAAGCGGAAGACGAGGCGGTCGAGGAGTAAGCCGCACGCCGTTCTTTCATTTGCGGGCACCTCGCGCGGCAACGCGGGGCGTCCCGGCGGTGAAGTCAGAAATCCAGCATGGGCGGCTGGTCTCGGAAGCGAGACCGGCTGCAATGGGAGCGGTTTGGCCGCAAAGTTCGATGGTTGGGCCGCCAGAGGCGTTCGGTAAGGTGTTTGAACCGGCTGGCGTGGAAGGCGGCCCCTTTTTTCTTTCGGGAGTCAGGGATGAACGGTCTGAACCGGAGTCCGAAATACCGCGCGAATCCATGGCAAGGGAGCGCATGTCCGTCGCGCGAACATTCGTCGGCGATCACCGATGTGCCCGGCTCCCGGCCGTTGCCACGTGGTGATCGCAAGTCGGTGAAGCCGAAAGCCGCCTGCCGGCGTTGCCAACGTTTTTCCTTTCTCGCCAGCGATGCCGGCCAGCCCTGCCGGGCAGTGCATCGTGAATCGGTGTGCACCGGTGTGCTGGCGGCAGCCAGCGGCGCGCGCGACTGGCTGGCATGCCAGTGGTGTGCTGGTTTCGGTTGGCATCGCGGCATGTGCTGTGCAAAATGCACCGGCTCCGGCTGGGTCCGCGCCGCACCTGCACACCTGCACCTGGCCTGGGCTTGAACCGACCGCCACGGCCATGCGTGATCCCGCACCCGATGGTCTCCTGATTCGCCAGGGCTCAGGTCCGTCCATGGCCGTGGAGGAGGTGCCGCAGCCTGCTGCGCCCGCGCAACCGCCGCGGCCCGAGGATCGCGCGTTGGTGTCGCGCGCCATCGCCATCCTGGCCCGCCGCGACATGAGCCGTGCCGCCCTGATCGCCAAACTGCTCAAGGACGGCTACGACCGGCAGGCGTGCGAAACAGTCGCCCGGTGGTGCGAATCGCAGGGCTTCCTCAACGAGCACCGGCACGCCGAGGCGATGGCGCGCCGGCTCGGCGCCCGCTATGGCGCGTGGCGGGTGGCCCTCGGCATGCGGCAAAAGGGCGTCGACGAGGAGGCGATGGAAACAGCGCTCGATACGCTGCGCGCCAGCGAGGCGGATCGCGCCGGTGCGCTGGTCCAACGCAAGTTCGGCGATGCGGACCGCACACCGGAGACCCTGGCGCAGCAACAGCGGTTCCTGCGCCAGCGCGGGTTCTCCGGAGAGGTCATTCGCAAGGCATTGGCCAAGGCCTGACGGGTCAGGCGTTGCAGCCGGAACGTGCGGAGTCCGGCGATGCGTTTCCAGTCCGTTCCCTGCGGACGCCGTAGCGTGTAAACATCGGTCAACCGGGTTTCCGTCGCGCGCGTGAAGGCGCAGAATAGGGCGTCATGCCGTGGAACGGTCCTTTTGACCTGCGCCTTGCGTTGTGTCGGAAGCCGCGACCCGGTCCACGACCGACCTCCATGTGGTTCTACAAACTCCTTGACGCCATTCCCTGGGTGCGCGAGAGCCTGCCGCGCAAGCTCGGGTTCATGCTGTTCATCGCCACGCAAGTCACGCTGGTGCTGTTCATGCTGGCCAAGGTCGCCTTGAACAGTCCGCTCGACTGGGGCATCGTGCTCATGGTGGCGAGCTTCAATCTCGGCTCGTGGGTTGCGGGCTATCTCGGCATGCGGCTGTTCCTGCAACCGGTGGAAGCCACCGCCGGCGTGTTGCGTGCCTACCTGGAGCGTCGCCCGGTGGATGTGCTGCCCGTCCATGGCCACGACATCGTCGGCCAGTTGATGCGCGATGCGGATTACATCGGCAAGCGCCAAGAGCTCGATTCCACGCAGGTGTTGCGTGCCGTCGACGAGGACTTGCTGACCGGGCTTTACTCAAGGCGCGCCGGCAAGCGTCGCCTGCTCGAGGACGTGGCACGCTCCGATCGCGGCCAGATGCGGCTGCACTTTGCCTTCATTTCTCTCCATGGCCTGACCGACCTCGGGCGCCAGCACGGCAACGACCGCATCGACGACCTGCTGCGTCATGTGGCAGCGCTGTTGCGGGTGAATTCGCGGCGCTCCGACTGGGTGGCGCGCTGGAGCGAACACCTGTTCGCCATCGGCTTTTGCGACAACGGCAAGATCGACGAGACCATCGCCCGCTTGCACGGTGTCCTGGAAAAAAGCCCGTACGAGATCGTCCCCGGCAAGCTGGCTGCCCCCATCGCCGCCATCGGCGTGGCGGAGCACGCGGCAGGCGTGGACATGCAGGTGTTCTATGACCAGGCGCGCGCGGCCATGAAAACGGCCGAACAAGGCCTTGCGTCCAGGGAAGCCCAGCAGCGTATCCACATCGTCAGGCTGGAACGTCCCCTCGATGCCGAGATGAAGGCCCTGATGGCCGCGCGGTAAGCGGACGCCCGGCGGATCCGTGCCGGTGGGCGGCAGCGGCGCGCGCGGGAACCGTGGCAAAACGATTCAGCGCAGGGCTTGCTGGGGCGTCATCGACGCCACCTGTTGCGCCTGTTTCTGGCCGGTCCAACGCAAGAGTTTTTCCCCTGCGCGTGGATCCAGGTCCATCCACAACAGCGGCGCGGCAGCCAGCATCAGCCCGAAGGCCAGGAGCGAAATGCGAAGGTTGGACATGCCGCCAATCTACTCCAATCCCGGCCGGTCGTGTGAAGGCCCCGGATTCCGCTTGGCACGCTTTCGAGGACCGATGGGAGGGTGCAAATCAACGGCCGCGCGACGCGAGGGGCGCGCAGGCGGGGCGTATAATTTTTTGCCTTGCAAAAGGGAAAACACATGGCCAACGTCACCCAGCTGCCCGTCAAGGGCGCTTCTGCTGCGCACACTGAAGAGGGCCGCAACCCGGGCACCAAATTCGATTTGGGGCCGGTCAAGGACGTGCGCGTCAACCGCAGCGCCGTCGAGCGCCGCGCTGCCACCATGGGCACGCGCCGCACAGTCAAGAAGGAGTGGCAGGCCGCGTGGCTGATCCACGCCATCCGCACCATCGACCTCACCACCCTCTCGGGCGACGACACTCCGGGCACGGTCAAGCGCCTGTGCGCCAAGGCGCGCCAGCCGCTCAGGGCAGAATTGATGAAGGATCTCGGCATTGCGGATATGCCGCTCACCACCGGCGCAGTGTGCGTCTACCATTCACTGGTCAAGACCGCCGTCGATGCCCTGAAGGGTTCCGGTATCCCGGTCGCTGCCGTGTCCACCGGCTTTCCCTCGGGCCTCACGCCGTTCCCGCAGAAGATCGAGGAGATCAAGGCCAGCGTGAAGGACGGTGCCGCCGAGATCGACATCGTCATCTCGCGCGAGCAGGTGCTCAACGGCGACTGGCGCGCGCTCTACGACGAGGTCAAGGCCTTCCGCGAAGCCTGCGGCCCGGCGCACATGAAGGCCATCATCGCCATGGGTGAACTGGGCACGCTGAAGAACATCATGCGCGCGTCGCTCGTGTGCATGCAGGCGGGTTCGGATTTCATCAAGACCTCCACCGGCAAGGAACCGACCAACGCCACCATCGCAGGGTCGCTGGTGATGGTGCGAGCCATCCGCCAGTTCCACGAGCAGACCGGCCACAAGGTCGGCTTCAAGCCCGCCGGCGGCATCCGCACCACCAAGCAGGCGTTGGAGTGGCTGATCCTGATGAAGGAGGAACTCGGCGACGAGTGGCTGCAGCCGCACCTGTTCCGGTTGGGGGCATCGGCACTGCTCAATGATATTGAGCGGCAGCTGGAGCATTACGTGTATGGACGGTATGCGTCGATGCAGTACCAGCCGCTTGGATAAATCGATATCTCAAGTCTGTCACTCCGGCCCTCGCCTTCGCGAGGACAGGCTCCGGCCGGGGTCCAATTTGATGTTGGCAAAATTGGACCCCGGCCTTCGCCGGGGCGACAGACTGGAAAGCCCTGCGAGGGAGAACTGTCGTTCCAATGGAGAAGCAGTACTTCGTATACCTCATCACCAATCAGCCGTACGGAACGCTTTACATCGGAGTCACCAACATTCTGGCCAGACGAGTCTACGAACACCGTGAAGGGCTGGTCGAAGGATTCAGCAAGGACCGTGGCTTGAGCCGTTTGGTGTGGTACGAAGTTCATCAAGACGTGAACGAAGCCATTGCGAGAGAAAAGCGAATCAAGAAGTGGCATCGCGATTGGAAGATCAATCTGATTCAAGCCATGAATCCTGAGTGGAATGACTTGTACGATTCGATTGGTTGATCGATAAGCATCACCAAGAAACTGTCACCCCGGCGAAGGCCGGGGCCCAATTTCACACAACGCAAATTGGACCCCGGAACAAGTCCGGGGCGACAAGCCTAAAAGTAGTGCGGAAGTGAACTAGCTCCCGAAAGAACCGAATCCATGAAACTCGCCCAACTCTCCAAATCCCTCCCCTACGGTGACGCCCCCGAAGCCGCCAAGCCGGCGCTCGACTGGATTGCCGAGCACGACGGCAAGTTCGGGCTGTTCATCAACGGCAAGTGGCGTGAGCCGACGGGCAAGGAGTGGTTCGATTCCATCAACCCGGCAACCTCGAAAAAACTCGGCAAGATCGCGCAGGCGTCCAAGAAGGATGTCGACGACGCGGTGAAAGCCGCGCGCGCCGCGTTCAAGTCCTGGAGCGCGACACCGGGCCACATTCGCGCCCGCTATCTTTATGCGATCGCACGGCAGATCCAGAAGCACTCGCGCCTGTTCGCGGTGCTGGAGACGATGGACAACGGCAAGCCGATCCGCGAGACGCGCGACATCGACATCCCGCTGGTGGCACGCCACTTCTACCATCACGCCGGCTGGGCGCAATTGATGGACTCAGAGTTGCCCGGCTACCAGTCGTTGGGCGTGGTGGGGCAGATCATTCCGTGGAATTTCCCGCTCTTGATGCTGGCGTGGAAAATCGCGCCGGCCTTGGCGATGGGCAACACGGTGGTGTTGAAGCCCGCCGAATTCACCTCGCTCACCGCACTCCTGTTCGCCGAGGTCTGCGCCAGCATCGGCCTGCCGCCGGGCGTGGTGAACATCATCACCGGGGACGGCCGCACGGGCGCGGCCATCGTTGACCACCCCGGCGTGGACAAGATCGCTTTTACGGGCTCTACCGACGTCGGCCGCATCATCCGCAAGGCCACCGCCGGCACGGGCAAGAAGCTGTCGCTGGAGCTGGGCGGCAAGTCGCCGTTCATGGTGTTCGACGATGCCGATCTCGACAGCGCGGTCGAGGGCGTGGTCGACGCCATATGGTTCAACCAGGGTCAGGTCTGCTGCGCGGGTTCGCGCCTGTTGGTGCAGGAGGGCGTGGCGGAAAAGATGTACAAGAAGCTGCGCGCGCGCATGGAACGGCTGCGCGTCGGCGACCCGCTGGACAAGGCGGTGGACATCGGCGCCATCGTCGCCCCCGTGCAACTGAAGCAGATCCAGTCGCTGGTGAAACAAGGTGCGGACGAGGGCGCTACGATGTGGCAGCCGTCCTGGTCCTGCCCGACCGAGGGCTGCTTCTATCCGCCCACGCTGTTCACCAACGTGGCGCCGGCCAGCACGCTGGCGCAAGTCGAGATCTTCGGCCCGGTGCTCGCGGCCATGACCTTCCGCACGCCGGAAGAAGCCGTGAAGCTCGCCAACAACACGCGCTATGGATTGGCGGCCTCGATCTGGTCCGAGGACATCAACCTGGCGCTCGACCTCGCGACGCAGGTCAAGGCCGGCACGGTGTGGATCAACAGCACCAACCTGTTCGACGCCGCCTCGGGCTTCGGCGGCTATCGCGAATCGGGCTTCGGCCGCGAGGGCGGCAAGGAAGGGCTGTTCGAGTATGTGAAGAAGAAAGGCGGGGCTCGGGGCTCGGGATTGGGGGCCCGGGTAAATCGCGCTTCATCGAAAGAGTCGCGGAAATCCCTGTCGACGGCCTCCAAGCCCCAGCCCCTGCACGCCGTGCCCATCGACCGCACCGCCAAGATGTATATCGGCGGCAAGCAGGCGCGGCCGGATGGCGGCCTGTCCACCAACGTGCACGGGCCTGGCAAGGTGCTGATCGGCGAAGTCGGCAAGGGCAATCGCAAGGACTTGCGCAACGCGGTCGAGGCCGCGCGCAATGCCGCGGGCGGCTGGGGCAAGGCCACCGGCCACGCGCGCGCGCAAATCCTGTATTTCGTCGCCGAGAACCTCGCTGCACGCGGTGAGGAATTCGCGCGCCGCCTCACGCAGCAGACCGGTGCGTCATCCGCAGCCGCGCGTGCCGAGGTCGAAGCCAGCGTCGAGGCGCTGTTCGGCGCCGCGGCCTGGGCCGACAAGTACGACGGTGCCGTCCACGCCACGCCAATCCGCAACGTGACCCTCGCGCTGCCGGAACCCAACGGCGTGCAGGCCATCCTCTGCCCGGACGACCAGCCATTGCTCGGCTTTATCGGCCTCGTGGCGCCGGCGCTGGCGATGGGCAACGCACTCGTCGTCGTGCCCTCGCCGAAGCATCCGCTCTCGGCCACCGACCTCTACCAGGTGCTCGATACCTCCGACGTGCCGCACGGCACCGTCAACATCGTCACCGGCGATCGCGATGAACTGGCCAAGACCCTGGCCGAGCACGAGGACGTCGACGCGATCTGGTACGCCGGCCCCGTCGCAGGACAAGCTGCCGTGCAGAAGGCCTCTGCCGGCAATATGAAAAAGACCTGGGTGCTCGACGCCACCGGCCCGCTGCCGGAACTCAAGGACGCGCTGCGCGAAGCCACGCAGGTGAAGAATATCTGGGTGCCGTACGGGGCATGACCCATCTACAAGTGCGGAACAATCCCTGCGAGTTCTCAAGTCGCGTTATGAAGGGCGTTTCGCAGCAGTTGGTTTTGGGCGCGATGGTTGTTTCGCTTGGTGCGGCGGCAGGCCCGGATCTCACCAAGCCGCTGGGTAGCCTTGAGAACCCAGTCCGTACCTGCGGTCCGGATGGGCAGCAGGAGTACATGAAGCGCCTTCAGTGCGCGGATGGATTGACCCCGTCATTCAATCGTATTGGAAGCGGCGGACGGGGCGTCTATGGACGGGTCATTGACTACTATGAAGCGCAATGCGGCGCGGAAAAGACCGAGATCGTCTTGGACATGTATCACTGTGGCTTTCGGGAATCTTCAGCGCCACCAAAGTTCAAGATCCTTCCATTCGCAGCTGCTCGAATGGCACAGGGATGTCCACCCACCATACCTGACACGATAGGTGCGGGCCATGTCTTCCAGTGGTA
>JAEUMZ010000045.1 GCA_016790765.1 Betaproteobacteria bacterium | reverse complement strand
GCTGGCCACGATGGGCTTCACGCGCGAGGACGCGAAGAAGTTCATCGCGCAAGCGGCCGAGGCGGGCCACCCGCGCGCGCGAGCGGAGCAGCTGTCCGACGACATCTATCGCGCCTCGCGCGAGGCTCAGGAGAAGGAGGCCGGCGCCGGCGTTCCCGGTCCGCGCGGCGGCATGGGCCGCATGGTGGTCAGCGACGAGCAGGTGAAGACGATGCAGGATCTCCTGAAGTCCGGCGATCCGGGCGTGATCAACGAACTGCGCAACATCCTTGCCAGCACCTGGCGCGATTCGGCGGTGCAGCTCGGGCCGGAGCGTGAGACCGTGGACGCGCGCGCCATGATGGCGGCGCTGCAATTGTTGGGCTGCGATCTCGGCACGCCCTGCGACGGCAATTCCCCGTCGGTGCTCTCGCGCTGCGCCAACCAGGGCCAGTGCGCCGCCTCGACCCTGCCCGACCAGGTCTACTACTACGACGCCTCTCCCCACCAGGCGCAGCTGGTCGAGCGCTACCGCCAGTCACTGCTCGACATGATGCGCAGCGGCGATTTTTCCAACCTGCGCGTGGCGCGCGGCGTGCAGAATGCGGGGAACGTGTTCATGTTCAGCTCCAACCGCGGACCTTGACCGGCATTCCCTCCACCCTTTCCCCATGTAGACCGTGGTACCGGCCCGCCTGCGCGACCCTGGTCGTGCTGGCTGGTGCCGCCGGCGCCACGCCCCTCGACACCGACGTCCCCTTCGTCACCTCGCCCCCGGCAGTGACCGCGGCGATGCTGTCAATGGCCCGCGTCGGGCCACGCGACTATGTGATCGACCTGGGGTCCGGTGACGGGCGCATCGTGATCCTGGCGGCCAAGCAATACGGCGCGCGCGGCCTGGGCGTGGAGATCGATCCCCGGCTGGTGGCCGAGAGCCGCGCCAATGCCGCCAAGGCCGGCGTGACCTCCCGCGCCACGTTTCGCGACCAGGACCTGTTCAAGACCGACCTCACGCGCGCCACGGTCATCACGATGTACCTGTTGCCCGATGTGAACCTGTTGTTGCGGCCGCGCCTGTTGGCCCTGAAACCGGGCACGCGCATCGTCTCGCACGATTGGGACCTGGGCGACTGGGCGCCGGACGAGGAGGTGACGATCCCGGTGCCGGAGAAAACCCTGGGCGCCACCAAGTCCAGCCGCGTGATGCGCTGGACCGTGCCGGCCAAGGTCGAGGGCGTGTGGTGTTCAAAGGCCCATCGGGGCACCGTGCTTTCCCTCCGGCAACACTATCAGCGCATCGAGGGAACCCTGGGCCAGACCGCCTTCGAAGGCACCCTGGACGGCACGCAGGTCCGGTCCTCGATCGGCGCAGGTCGCCTTGAAGGCGACCGCCTGGTCTTCGTGCCGGAGGGTGCGGCCCAGGGTATCTGGCGCAAGCAGGGTTGCGGCACGCCCACCGCCTGAATTCACCCGCCATTCCGCACGCGCGCCTTAGAATGCCGCGTGCCTTCCCAACCGACCGCCCAGCCCTACGCCGACCTGACCCCGGACACGATCCTCGATGCGGTGGAAAGCGTCGGGTTGCGGGTGGATGGGCGGCTGCTGGCGCTGAACAGCTACGAAAATCGCGTCTACCAGGTCGGCATCGAAGAGGCCGCGCCGGTGATCGCCAAGTTCTACCGGCCGCATCGATGGACCGATGCGCAAATCCTCGAAGAACATGCGTTTGCGCAGGAACTGGCCGACGCGGAAATCCCCGTCGTGCCACCGCTCGCGTTTGCCGCGGGCACTCTGCCGCGGTTCGGCGGTTTCCGGTTTTCCGTTTCATCGCGCCGCGGCGGCCGCGCCCCGGAACTGGATCGTCCAGACGTGCTGGAATGGATCGGCCGCTTCCTCGGCCGCATCCACGCCGTGGGCGCAGCGCGCCCGTTCACGCACCGCCCTGCGCTCACGATCGACCGCTTCGGCGCCACGCCACGCGAGTGGCTGCTGGCCAGCCCCTTCATCCCGGCTGACATCCGCCCCGCATGGGAATCGGTCACCGCGCTGGCGCTCGACGGCATCCGCGCCGCGTTTGCACGCGCCGGGGACGTGCGGCAGATCCGCCTGCACGGCGACTGCCACGCCGGCAATGTGCTCTATACCGATAAGGGTCCGCACTTCGTCGACTTCGACGATTGCATGACCGGTCCGGCGATCCAGGACCTGTGGATGCTCTTGTCCGGCACGCGCGCAGAAATGACGCGCCAGCTGGCCGATGTGCTGGCCGGCTACGAGGACTTTGCCGACCTCGATGCGCGAGAACTCCATTTGCTCGAGGCGCTGCGCACGCTGCGCTTGCTGCACTATTCCTATTGGCTCGCGCAGCGCTGGGACGATCCGGCCTTCCCGCTGGCCTTCCCGTGGTTCAACACCCAGCGCTACTGGCAGGACCGCATCCTGGAGCTGCGTGAACAGGTGGCGGCAATGGACGAGGAGCCCTTGCCGGTATGAACACGACACGCATTTCCATCATCATGCCCGCCTACAACGAGGCGGCGCACCTGCCGGCGCTGCTCGATTCCATCGATGTGGCGCGCGCACGCTACGCCGGGGACGTCGAGGCCATCGTCGCGGACAACGGCTCCACGGACGCGACGGCGGCGATCGCGCGGGAACGGGGCTGCGTCGTGGCGCCGGTGGAAAAACGCGCCATTGCTGCGGCAAGAAATGGCGGCGCCGCGCTCGCCACGGGCGAGGTCCTGGCGTTCATCGATTCCGACTCGCGAATCCACCGGGAGACCTTCAACGCCATCGCACAAGCGCTGGCGCGGCCGGACGTCATCGTCGGCGCCACCGGCGTGGTGCCCAGCCGGTGGTCCGCAGGCATCTGGACCACCTGGGCCGTAATGACCCCGATGACGTGGCTGGCGGGTGTGGATGCGGGCGTGGTGTTTTGCCGCCGCGCCGACTTCCACGCCGTGGGCGGCTATGACGAGAACCTGTTGTGCGCGGAGGACGTGAAGTTCCTCTTCGCGATGAAGAAATTCGGCCGCACGCGCGGCATGCGCTTCCACCGTCCCGCCAGCGTGCGCGCCATCACTTCAACACGCAAGTTCGACAAGCTCGGCGACTGGCATTTCCTGCTGCAGATGCCGGTGGTGGGCTGGCGCGTGCTGTTCAACGCGAAGAAGAACGAGGAGTACGTAAAGCGGTATTGGTATGAGGATCGGTGAGGTATTGGGCGTTCGCGCAATTCTCAAGGTTGTCGCCCCGGCGAAGGCCGGGGCCCAAGTTTGCAAACTTCAAATTGGGCCCCGGCCTTCGCCGGGGAGACAGTCAAGGGATCGCGCAGTCGCTGCAAGCCAGACGCCAATCGCCTGACAACAACGCTTGCGCTACCCCGCCTCCACAAACCGCGCACCCATCAACGCGGCTTCGGACCGCGCGTGCGGTTCCTTCAATGCCATCAGTTCGCGCACCATGTCCAGCGCGCTGCGCTCGCACGGCGGCAATTCGGCATCGGACACTTCCTTTGGCGTGGTGCGCCCGCCCCAGCGGATCAGGTGCGCGGACATGGTCAACCCCGCGCCGAAGGCCGGGATCAGCACCAGCGAGCCGGGCTTGACCTTGCCTTCCTCCAACGCCTCCACCAGCGCCACGGGGGCCGTGGCGGCGCTCATGTTGCCGTACTTGGCCACCGTCAAATGCACCTTGTCCATGGTGGCGCCGGCGCGCTTGACCACCGCCTCGATGATCCGCAGGTTCGCCTGATGCGGCACGATCACACCCACGTCGTCGATGGTCACGCCGGCCTTTTTCAATACCTCGACGCTGCCCTCGCCCATGCCGGTCACGGCCTTCTTGAAAATCTCCTGGCCGTCGAAGTCCCAGCGCGTGTCGCCGTACAAGATGCCGACATTGGCATAGGACGCGCCCTTGCCGCGTACGCGCAGGGATTGGCGTGCATCGGCAAAGCAATGCAGTCTTTCCGCGATTACGCCCTCTTCTTGGTCACTGGCCTCGAACACCGCTGCCGCCGCGCCGTCGCCGAACAGCACCGACACGTTGCGGTTCTGCCAGTCCATGAACTTGGAGATGTGCTCGACGCCGATCACCAGCACCTTCTTTGCCGCACCCGACTTGATGAATGCCGTCGCGGTGGACATGCCGTAGAGAAAGCTGGTGCAGGCGGTGTTCACGTCCATTGCCGCCGCGTTCTTCGCGCCGATGGCCACCTGCAGGCCCGAGGCGGTGTTGGGCACATGCTCATCGAAGCTGCACGAACCGTAGAGGATAAGGTCGAGTTCCTCCGCCTTCACGCCCGCACAGGCCAGTGCGCGCTTGGCGGCCACGGTGGAGAGCATGAGCCCCGGCACGTGCGACACGCGCCGCTCCTTCATGCCGGTGCGCTGCACGATCCACTCGTCGTTGGTGTCGAGGAAGGTGGAAAGGTCCTCGTTGCTGAGGATGGCGGGGGGGAGGCATTTGCCCCAGCCCGTGAGTGCTGCAAATGTCATCGCGTTCTCCGAATGTTCGCCTCTGCCGGGCGCCCGTTCAACAGGGGTCTTGCACAAGAACGCGCATTGTCGCGCAATTCACCGCACCGTCCTTGCGCACGATCAAATGGACAAACTCCAGCACTGGTGCGGAACTTCGGCCGAAATACGCCCAAACGGCACGTCCCTGCTGGACTTTGGCCTTGCGCGCCTAGGCTTGCGGTCGAAACACGTGCGCGCGTTTCTGCTCGCAGATCTGGATCGAATACTCACTGTAGAACGATGCGCGGCCCTGCTGTTTCGCGGCCACGTGTTCCGGATGCCGCGCCCAACCCATCATCGCCTCCTCGGTTTCGAACTCGACGAGGGTCACGCGCTCGCCATCCTCGGCGATGAACACCTTGTGCGAAACGTAGCCCGGCATCTGCCGCGCCAGGGCGCTCATGCGCGCGGCGGTTTCAGCATAGTCAGGTTGGGCGGTAGGTTTCAGGCGGGAGCGGAAGACGGTGACGAACATGATCGGCTTTCAATGGCTGGGGAATCGACCGGAAGGTGAACACCGCTGCAGTGCATGTGCAGCGCGCGGACCCACCCGCCCGCCGGAGCGGCATTCATTCGCGCGGACCCTGCAGGCTGAGCAAAAGGAACAAACCAACGCATAGAGGCACTGCGTAAGACCACGTACCCGCCTTCACTCCATTCCACAAATCCTGCGCGACGGGAATCGCAGCCACCAGGCAACCCGCCAGGAGCCCCGCCAGGATGGGAAGCTTGCGCGTCAAGGGCCTGCGATCCAGCAATTCCCCGCTGAACACCAAGCGCGCCGCAGCAGCGATCAGCCCGACCAGTCCGGCCATGCCGTAGAACAGCGGCAGGGCGGAATCAAAGAATCGGGAATCAAACGGCCCAACGGCCAACGCGTGCACGGCTCCGGTGAAGATG
>JAEUMZ010000043.1 GCA_016790765.1 Betaproteobacteria bacterium | reverse complement strand
ACCTTGGGCATCTCGCGCATCAGGAGCGACGGGTAGTCGTGGAAGTTCGATTGCTCGATGCGGCCGCCCTTGACCGTGCAGGCCTCGTGCAGCGCCGCGCCCAGGCCATAGACGAACGAGCCCTCGACCTGCGCCTCGATCTGCTGCGGGTTGACCGCGTAGCCGCAGTCGGTGGCGGCGACGATGCGGTGGATCTTCAATTCCCCTGCATCGGACACCGACACCTCCGCGCACGCCGCCACATAGCTGCCGAAGCCGTGCGTCTGCGCCAGGCCCCGGAACACGCCCTTGGGCGCCGGCTTGTCGTAGCCCACCTTCTCGGCCACTGCGTTGAGCACGTTGAGGTACTTCGGCGCATTGGCCAGCAGTTTTCGGCGCAGCGCCAGTGGATCCTGCTTCGTGGCGTGCGCCACCTCGTCGAGGAAGCACTCCAGGTAGATGGTGTTCTGGTTCAGGTTCACGCCGCGCCAGAACCCGGCCGGCACATGCGGGTTGCGCATGGCGTGGTCGACCAGCAGCGCGGGGAAGGCGTAGCCGAGCGAGGACTCCGGCCCGGGCGGATTCAAGCCCTGGAACACCACCGGGTCCTTGCCATCGCGGATGTTCTGCGGCGCCACCGTGGCGAGGATGGACTGCCCGGCGATGCGCATGTGCAGCCCGGTGATGTTGCCGTCCTTGTCCAGCCCGGCGGTGAGCTTGCACTGCGTCACCGGGTGGAAGCGGCCCATGGCCATGTCTTCCTCGCGCGACCAGATCATCTTCACCGGCACGCCCGGCATCTGCTTGGCGATGTCGACCGCCTTCCTTACGTAGTCAGTGCCGCCGCGGCGCCCGAAGCCGCCGCCGAGGTGCATCTTGTGCACCTCGCATTTCGTGTTGGGCAGGCCGGAGGCTTCGGCCATCGCCGCCAGCGCGGCCTCGCCGTTCTGGGTCGGGATCCACCCTTCGCACTTGTCGGGCGTGTAGCGGATGGTGGCGTTCATGGTCTCCATGCACACGTGGTTCTGGTGCGGGTAGGAGTACACGGACTCGACCTTGCGCTCGGAGGCCGCAATCGCGGCCGCGGCGTCGCCGATTTTGTTGCCAACCACCGCGTCCTTCGCCTCCAGCGCCTCTTTCAAGGTGGCGGCAAAAGCCTCGCTCGAGGCGTTCGCGTTGGGGCCCTCGTCCCACTGGATGTTGAGCGCGTTGAGCGCACTGTTCGCGCGCCACCAGGTGTCCGCGATCACGGCCACGCCGGAATCGCCCACCTTGACCACCTTCTTCACGCCGGGGCGTTTCATGGCCGCGGCCTCGTCGTAGCTTTTCACCTTGCCGCCGAACACCGGGCAATCGCGCATCGAGGCCACCAGCATGTTGGGCAACTGGACGTCCATGCCGAACACTTGCTTGCCGGTGGTCTTATCGACGGTATCGAGCCGCGCCATGCGCGCGCCGATGAGCTTCCAGTCCTTCGGGTCCTTGAGCTTCACGTCCTCGAGCTTGGGCGGCGTGAGCTTGGCGGCCGCGGCGGCCACCTTGCCGATGCGCACGGACTTCTTGCTGCCCGCGTGGGTGATGACACCCTTGGCGATGGCGCATTCGGCGGCCGGCACCTTCCATTCGTTGGCGGCGGCTTCGATGAGCATCATGCGCGCCTGCGCGCCACCCTTGCGCACATATTCGTTCGATTCGCGGATGCCGCGGCTGCCGCCGGTGCCGAAGTTGCCCCAGGGACGCTTCCTCGCCACGCTCTGGCCCGGCGTCGGATATTCGGTGGTGACCCTGGCCCAGTCGCACTCGAGTTCCTCGGCCGCCATTTGCGCCAGCCCGGTGAGCGTGCCCTGGCCCATTTCCGAGCGCGCGATGCGCACCACGACGGTGTCGTCGGGCTTGACCACGATCCAGGCATTGATTTCTTCCGCAGCGGCTACCTTTCCTGCCTGCGCCGAAGCGAACGGAATGTGAAAGCCGAGCACGAAGCTGCCCGCCGCCACCGACGAGGTGGCCTTGAGGAAGTCGCGGCGCGAGAGTGCGTTGATGTTCATGAGGCGCTCCCTTCCGTCGCGGCCTTGGCGACGTGCACGATGCCCGCCGCTTCCGCGACCTTGGCCACGTTGCCCTTCGCCACCGCGTGGATGGCGGCGCGCACGCGGTTGTAGGTGCCACAGCGGCAGATGTTGGTCATGGCCTCGTCGATGTCCTTGTCGGTCGGCTGCGGCTTGGCCTTCAGGAGCGCGGTGGCGGCCATGATCATGCCGGACTGGCAGAACCCGCACTGCGGCACGTCCAGCGCCTGCCAGGCTTTCTGCACCGGATGGTCGCCCTTGGCCGACAGGCCCTCGATGGTGGTGACCTTCTGCGTGGCCTTCACGGCGGCAGCGGGCATGACGCAGGAGCGCACCGGCGCGCCGTCGATCAGCACGGTGCAGGCGCCGCATTGCGCGATGCCGCAGCCGTACTTGGTGCCGGTGAGCCCGAGCTGCTCGCGCAGCACCCAGAGCAGCGGTGTGCCCTCGTCCGCCTGGTAGTCGCGCGCCTTGCCGTTGACGTTGAGTTTGGCCATCTTGTTCCTCCTGGATAGATACCGGAAACGCGAATGCCGCGTTCGGCGCGGATTGGACCCATGCGTCGGACACGGCGTTCACCACATCTTAGGAGCCTCGCACCCGCGAGGCAAACCCCAGCACTGGCGCGGCACCTGGGCGCTTTTCGTCCCAATCGGCGCATCAGTGCTGGGGTTTCATTCCAGGTAACGCACCGTCACTCTTGGCCGGCCGTCGATGATCGCGGCATGCAGCATCGAATACTCCGGCACCTCCACCCAGGTGGAGGTGTCGCGCGTGAGCGGCTCGGAGGCGACGATGATCGAATCCGCGTGCGCGGCGCCGCCGACCATGCGCCACTCCGGGCCGTCCTCGTCGTCCGGCTCGTCGTGCAGGGCGTAGTCGCGGCCCAGGGTGTACCAGAGCGAGAGGAAATTGAGATTGGCCTCGTGCACCTTCGATGGATGCTCGGTGTTGTAGCAGCCGAAGTCGAAGCAGTAGCGCACGGCGGCGAGCTGCGTGCCGTCGGTCATGAACAGGTTCACCGAGGACGACAGCGCGATGCCGAGTTCCGCGCGCACGGCGCGGATCGTGCCCAGCGCCTTCGGGATGGCGGCCATCAGTTCATCGCGCGTGGGGCTGCGAAACGGCTCCGGCAGGTTCGACACGATCAGGGCATAGATCCATTCGCTGTCCGTGGTGCCCTTGATCTCCTTCAAGAACTCCGGGCGCACGTGGGGCGCCAGGTGCCGCTTCATTTCCGCCATGCG
>JAEUMZ010000124.1 GCA_016790765.1 Betaproteobacteria bacterium | reverse complement strand
ATCCTTGTCCATCATCGCCGGATGCGCCGGGTCCTCGACCATGGTGATGCAATCCACCGGGCAGGGCGGGATGCACAGCTCGCAGCCGGTGCACAGCGCGGCGACCACACGGTGCAGGTACTTGTGGGCGCCGAGGATGGCATCGGTCGGGCAGGGCGCGAGGCACTTGGCGCAGCCGATGCAGGTCTCCGCGTCAATCACTGCGACGCGATGCGGGAGGTGCTCGCCGCAGGCCGGGTCGAGCGGCAGCCGCGGCCGGTCGAGCAGCGTGGCCAGGGCAGCGATGGTCGCCTCGCCGCCGGGCGGGCAGCGGTTGAGCGGCGCCTCGCCGCGCGCCATCGCCTCGGCGTACGGCCGGCAGCCGGCGTAGCCGCAGCGCGTGCACTGCGTCTGCGGCAGCAGTGCGTCAATGGCGGCCACGACCGCGGTCATGGGGGCGGCCACGTCCGCATTCATGGGTCAGCCAGCAGTTCAGTAAGGCTGCGCGGCTCCGTGCTCAGGGAATCTGCCAGCATGCGGGCCACCACCTGCCCGCCGAACAACTGCGCGCCGGCCGCGAGGCCATCGTCGCGCTGCAGGGCGCTGCGCGCGCCGTGTTCGGCCAGCGCCATCACGTGGGGCAGCAGTGCGGCCGAGTAGGCCAGCGTGGCCGAGCGCGGCACCGCCGAGGGCATGTTGGGCACGGCGTAGTGGATCACGCCTTCCTCGATGTAGGTCGGTGCATCGAAATCGGTTTCGCGCGAGGTGTCCGCCACGCCACCGCCGTCGATGGAGATGTCGATCAGCACCGCGCCCTCGCCCATCGAGCGCAGGTGCTCGCGATCGATGAGCTTCGGCGTGGCGCCACCCTGCACGTTGATCGCGCCGATGACCAGGTCCGCCCCGTCGAGCGCGTCCATCAGCGCCTCCGGCTGCATGGCCATGGTGCGTGCATCGAGCCCGAAGCGGTGCGCCAGCGCCGCCAGCCGCGGGCCGACGCGCGACAGCACGCTCACGTTGGCGCCCAGCGCGTGGGCGCGGATGGCGGCCGCCGTGCCCGCGCTGCCCGCGCCCAGCACCACCACGCGCGCATCGGCGATGTCGACGCCGCGCGGGCCGTGCGGGTGCATCAGCCAGTGCGCCCCGATGCCGATGGCCAGCGCGCCGGAAATGCGCGACATCGGCGCGAGCACCGGCAGGCGGCCGGACGCATCGACGATGGATTCGGCCGCGATGGCGTATACGCGGCGCGCGCGCAACTCATGCACGATGTTGCGCTGGTAGGCCAGCAGCAGGAAGCCGAGCAGGATCGAATCCGGCTGCACGTGGCGCCACTCGGTGTCCTGCAGCTCCTTGACCTTGACCACCAGGTCCGCCTCGTAGGCTTCGCGTGCGCCTTCGACGATCGCGGCGCCGGCCGCGGCATACGCCGCATCGGCGAACCCGGCGCCCAATCCGGCCCCGGCCTGCACGCGCACGGCATGACCCGCGCCCGCGAGTGTGGCCACGGCGTCCGGCGTCAACGCCACGCGGCGTTCGCCGGACTTCACCTCCCGCGGCAGTCCGATTCTCACCGTGTGGCTCCCGCGCTGCCGATGGCGCGCACCGCCTCGGCGATGAGGTCCGGCCCGCGATAAATGAAGCCGGAATAGAGCTGCACCAGCGCGGCGCCGGCGTCGATCTTGGCCTTCGCGTCGGCGCCCGAGAGGATGCCGCCCACGCCGATCAGCGGCAGGTTGCCCTTCAGGGCGCGCGCCAGCTCGCGCAGCACCTCGGTGGACGGCGAAAACAGCGGCCTGCCGGACAGGCCGCCGGCTTCCTTTGCCAGCGGGTGGCCCATCACCGCGTCGCGCGACACCGTGGTGTTGGTGGCGATCAGGGCATCGAATCGATGTTCGAGGGCGAGCTTGGCGATCTCGCGGATCGATTTGAGGTCCAGGTCCGGTGCGATCTTGAGCGCCAGCGGCACCTGTTTTGCGTGTTTTTTCGCCAGCCGTGCCTGTTCGGCTTTCAACGTGCCCAGCAGCTGGTCGAGCTGTTTGGCGGCCTGCAGGTCGCGAAGCCCCTGGGTGTTGGGCGAGGACACGTTGACGGTCACGTAGCTCGCATGCGGGTACACCCCGGTCAGGCAGGTGACGTAATCGTCCACCGCCTTGTCGATCGGCGTGTCCGCGTTCTTGCCGATATTGAGGCCCAGCACGCCGCGGAATTGGGCGCGCTGCACGTTGGCCACGAACGCCGCCAGCCCGCCATTGTTGAAGCCCAGGCGGTTGATGATGGCCTCGTGCTCGGGCAGGCGGAACATGCGCGGCTTGGGGTTGCCCGGCTGCGGCCGGGGCGTCACGGTGCCGACCTCGATGAAGCCGAAGCCGAGCGCCGCCAGTGCATCGATGTGCTCGCCGTTCTTGTCCAGGCCCGCGGCCAGGCCCACCGGGTTGTCGAACCGGAGGCCCATGACCTCGCGCGGCGCGGACACTGCGCAACCGGCCAGGCGCGACAGGCCGCTGCGGTGCAGGCGATCGAGGCCGGACAGGGCCAGATGATGGGCCCGCTCGGGATCGAGCTTGAACAACAGCGAACGGGCAAGGGGATAGAACACGGCCGGCCACCGGCGAAGGACCAAGTGCGCCGATTGTAGCCGAGCGCCAAAGACCGCCGGAAACCCGCGCCGGACATCCCCTGATTGCGGGGGGGCAGCGCACGGCCTAGGCAAAACGCCTATTGTTCGGTCCATGCACTGGAGTAGCATCGATTCGTCAAGTCGTGCAGGGTCCGGCGCATTGCCGGGGCCCGCGCGGAGACGCACATGTCAGAAATCCTGCGGCTGGTGAGTCGAAATACGGCACCCAGCGGCCCGGCGGCAGAAGCCCGCCCTTGGGCCGAGAATCTTGCAGACCGCGTTCGCAGGGAACAGGCTGCGCTGCTGGACCTGATGAAAAGCGGGGTCAGCGAGCAGGCCCTGCCGGTGGCCATCGCCACCCTCACCGAAACCACGGCGCGCACCCTGGGCGTGGCGCGCGCCTCGGTCTGGCGCCTGAACGCGACCCGCACCGCGCTGGTGCTCGACGACTTGTACGAACTCGAGGCGCACCGCCACTCGACCGGCGTCACACTGCAGTCCACCGATTTCCCGACCTATTTCGAGGCGCTCAAGGTCAATCGCGTGATCAGCGCCGCCGACGCGCGGCGCGACCTGCGCACGCGCGAGTTCCGCGAGGGCTACCTCGAGCCGCTGAACATCGAGTCGATGCTCGATGCCGCGATCTGGTTCGACGGCGAAAGCCAGGGCGTGGTCTGCCTCGAGTCCGTGGGACAGCGCCGCGACTGGACCCCCGACGAGGAGCAGTTCGCCGGATCGATCGCCGACCTTGCGGTGATGGCCATCTCCCACGAGCGCCGCCGCGCCACCGAAAAACAGCTCACGCATTCCGAGGAGCGCTACTCCCAGGTGTTCCGGCTGTCGGCCGACTGGATGATCGTGGTGCGCGCGCCCGAGGGCGCCATCGTCGATGTCAATGCCAGTTTCGAGAAGCAGACCGGCTATTCGCGCGAGGAGGTGCTCGGCAAGACGGCACAGGAGCTGGGCCTGTGGGCCATTCCCGAGCAGCGCAACCGCTGGGTGCGGCAAATGGCCAGCGGCGCGCGCCTGGCACCGATCGAGGCCGACATGCGCCTGAAGTCCGGCGACGTGCGCACGCTGCAGTTCTCCGCCGAACGCATGACCGTGGACGGCGAACCGTGCATCGTCATCGTCGGCCGCGACATCAGCGACGCCAAGCGCCACGAGCGGCTGGTGTTCGACATCGCACAAGGCGTGGCCGCCGCCACCGGCGAGAATTTCTTCCGCTCCCTGGTGGAGCGGCTGTTGCGCGCGCTCGATGCGGACCTGGCCTTCGTCGGCGAACTCGACAAGGACGGCGACCGGATCCACACCATCGCCGTGCACACGGCGCGCGGCGCGGGTGAGAACTTCACCTATCCGCTGGACGGCTCGCCCTGCCAATCGGTGCTCACCCAGGGTGTCTGCGTGTACCCGCGCGGCGTGGCGGCGATGTTCCCGCGCGACGAGCCGCTGGCGCGCCGGCACGTCGAGGGTTATGTGGGCGCACCGCTGATCGACTCGCGCGGGCGCAAGCTGGGCCTGATCGTGGTGCTGCGCGAGCGGCCCATCGAGCAGAGCGAGATGGCGGTGCAGCTGCTGCGCATCTTCGGCACCCGCGCGGCGGTGGAGATCGAACGGCGGCGCCAGCTCAGCACGCTGGAGTTCCGTGCCAACCACGACCTGCTCACCGGCCTGCTCAACCGCGTGAGTTTCGAGCGCGCCGTCGACCAGTGCATCGCGACCAGCGCGGCCAACCTGCACAACGCGCTGCTGCTGTTCGACCTCGACCGCTTCAAGGAAATCAACGACACCCTCGGCCACGGGGTGGGCGACAAGATCCTGGTGCGCATGGCCGAGCGCCTGGCGCGGCACGCCGCGTTCGGCGCGCCGGACGGCACCCTGCTCGGACGCATGGGCGGTGACGAGTACGCGCTGTGGTTGCCGGCCGTCGATGGCCTGGCCGGCGCGGAGCGGCTGGCGCGTGCCGCGCAGGGCGTGCTGACCGAACCGATCGAGATCGAGGGCTACCGGCTCGAGCTGGGCGCCACGGTGGGCATCGCCCTGCATCCGCGCCACGGCCATTCGGCCAGCCAGTTGATGCGCTGCGCCGACGTGGCCCTGTACGTGGCCAAGCGCAACGGCAGCGGCGTGGCCACCTACGATGCGGGCAGCGATCCGTACTCCCCGGCACGCCTGTCGCTGATCAGCCAGTTGTCCGGCGCCATCCGCGCGCACCAGTTCGAGGTCTATTACCAGCCGCGCGTGCACCTGGCCTCCGGCGTGCCCTGCGGCTTCGAGGCGCTGGTGCGCTGGAACCACCCGGAAATGGGCCTGCTGTCGCCGGACAAGTTCATCCACCTGGCGGAACTGTCGGACAACATCCGCCCGCTGACACTGTCGATCCTCGACGATGCCCTGGCGCAGCTGGCGCGCTGGCGCGCGGCCGGCTACGCGGTGGACGTAAGCGTGAATTTGTCCGCGCGGCACCTGTCGGACCCGCACTGCGCGGAATCGATCGCGGCGGGCCTCAAGCGGCACGCACTGGAGCCCTCGGCGCTGGAACTGGAGATCACCGAGAGCGCGCTGATCGCCGACCCGGAACGCGCCACCATCACGCTGCAGGAAATCTTCGCCGAGGGCGTGCGCATCGCCATCGACGACTTCGGCACCGGCTATTCCTCGCTCTCGCACCTGAAGCGCCTGCCGCTGCACGCGCTGAAGATCGATGTCTCGTTCGTGCGCCACATGCTCGACAGCGAGCAGGACGCGGTCATCGTCGAATCGATCGTCGGCCTGGCGCACAACCTTGGTTACAACGTGGTCGCCGAAGGCATCGAGGACCGCGCCACCCTGAGCCGCCTGACGGCGATCGGCTGCGACGAAGGCCAGGGCTACTACTTCGGCCGCCCGATGCGCGCCGTGGATGCCACGCGCTGGCTGGCGGAGGCGGGGACGGCGACGGTGATGGGGTGAGACGGGGGTTTCGCGAAGCACTGCTTCGCGCCCGTCGAACCGGAAGGCCATGCAGGGCCTTCCGTGGCACTCTGGCAAGAGTGAGACGGGGTTTGGGTTTCGCAACGCGCGCGTTGCGATCCACTCAAGAAGTCGTCCCCGCGAAGGCGGGGACCTCTAGCTCTGCAGTGGCTGTTCGTTCAGTAGTCTCGCTGCCGAGTACTTTCTCGCTGTCATGAACAAGCCGGGGGTAGCCCGGCAGCTAGTTACTTTTTTTGCTCCGCCAAAAAAAGTAACCAAAAAAAGGCGGCCCCAGCGTCCCCGCCCCGGCGATGAAACTGCCGGGGTGCCCTGCGCTTCTCGACGCGTCGGGCCGCCCGCTAAACTCGCGGCTCGAAAAAAATGGTTCCGTAGGTCTAGTTGTCCCACTCGCCGCTCAGACATAGCGGTCGGACTTCCCCCGCCGCGTCTGCGATGCTCGGCGGGGCCAATGGGGGAACTTCAAAACAATCGAGAAACGACGGTTGCCGTTGGTACACAATGGCGATTGATCAACGCGCCTTTGGGGTCCCCATTGACGGCGCTGAGCAACGGAGCGGTCGAAGGGGTAGTCCGACCGCTATGTCTGAGCGGCGAGCGCCACTCGTACTCCTTAGCTCCGCCTACTTTCGAGCCGCGAGTTTAGCGGGCGGCCTTCGGCCGCGAGTAGCGCAAGGAACCCCGGCAGCTTTATCGCCGGGGCGGCGGCGCTGGGGTCGCCTTTCTTTGCTTACTTTCTTTGGCGAAGCAAAGAAAGTAAGTTGCCGCCGGGCTACCCCCGGCTTGTTCGGGACTGCGCAAATGAATTCGCCAGCGAGACTGCTGAACGAAATGCCAATGCATAGCTAGAGGTCCCCGTCGTCACGGGGACGACTTCATGGGTGGATCGCAAAGCGGTGCTTTGCGAAACCCCCGTCTCACCCTACGCGGGACGACACCTTTTGGTGGATTGCGAAGCTGTGCTTCGCGACATCCCCGCCAAACTCCTTGCAGGCGCGCAAACATCCACCCCGCAACAAAACCTAATCGCCCCCCAACCGCGTCCAATGCCCCCTCACCAATCCCTCAATGGGCTTGAAGACGGTCTTGTAGCTCATCTTGCGGCTTTCGGAAATCCAGTAGCCCAGGTACACGTAGGCCAGGTGGCGGCGGCGCGCTTCGCCGATTTGCCACAGGATGCTGTAGGTGCCCAGCGACTGGCGGGTTTTTTCGGGGTCGAAGAAGGTGTACACCGAGGAGATGCCGTCCGGCAGCTCATCGACGATGCTCACCATGCGCAGGTAGCCGTGCTCGCGGAACTCCACCAGGCGCGTGTGGACGTTGGATTGCAGGAGGAAGTGCGAGTACTGTTCGCGGCTGTCGTGGTCCATGCCGCCGCCGGCGTGGCGGTGCGCCTGGTAGCGCCGGTAGAGCGCGTAGTGCTCGTGCGAGAACTTGAGGTCCATCACCCGCGTGGCCAGGTGGGCGTTGTCCCGGGTGGTGCGCCGCTGCGAGCGGTTGGGCTCGAACTCGGCGGCCACCACGCGCACCGGGATGCAGGCGCGGCAATGGTCGCAATAGGGCCGGTAGGTGAAGGCGCCGCTGCGGCGGAAGCCGGCGGTCACCAGGTGGCCGTAGGTGGTGGTGTCGATCAGGTAGCTCGGCGTGGCCACCTGCGAGCGCGCGAGCCGGCCGGGCAGGTAGCTGCACGGATACGGCGCCGTGGCATAGAACTGCAAGTTGGCAAACGGCAGGTCGTTGAGCTTGGACATGCGGATGCAGGGGTGGTTTATGCCTTTGAATTCCAGCGGGACGAATCTTGGCCCGGCTTCACGGGTGAGTTTATCAACTGCGCGAGGTGGCGCAAGAAGGCGGCGCGCGGGATGGGGCGCGCGCCAAAGCGCGCCAGGTGCGCGGTCTCCTGCTGGCAATCGACCAGTTCGAAGCCCTCGCGCTTGATCTTTTCCATCAGCGACGCGAACGCGACCTTGGAGGCATCGGTCTCGCGGGCGAACATCGATTCACCAAAAAACACGCGGCCCAGGGCGACGCCGTACAGGCCGCCCACCAGCCGGCCGTCGCGCCAGGCCTCGGCGCAATGCGCGATGCCGGCGCGGTGCAGCGCGATGTACGCCTCCTGCATGGCGGGCACGATCCAGGTGCCGCCGTCCTCGCGGCGCGGCTCGGCGCAGGCGCGGATCACGTCCGCGAAGGCGGTGTCGAAGCGCACCTCGAAGCGGCCGGCGCGCAGGGTCTTGGCGAGCGAGCGCGACAGCTTGAACTCGGCCGGGTAGAGCACCATGCGCGGGTCCGGGCTCCACCACAGGATCGGCTGCCCTTCCGAGTACCAGGGAAAGATGCCGCCCGCGTAAGCCTTGACGATGGAGTCCGGCGTGAGGTCGCCGCCCGCGCACAGCAGGCCGTTGGGATCGTCGAGCGCGCGCGCCGGCGGCGGGAACGCACTGGGGGCGGAGAGCCAGTCGATCATGTCAGCATCGGGCGGTCTGGCTGGAGAAGGCGGTCAGGTCCGAGAGCGTCACGGTGCCGGTCACGCGCTCGCGCGCGCGGGCCCCCATTTCCAGCGACAGCTTGAATTCGTATTTCTCGAAGAAGGCGTCGAATTTCTCGCCGCCCAGCGTCCCCACCGCGTACAGTTCGTCGGTCTTCGCATCGTGCTCGAGCAGGATGGTCGCCAGCGGCTGCGGCGCCGGCCCGCTCACCACGCGCGCGCCTTGCGCAGGGTCGTACACGCTCTTGTCCGCGCAGCAGGCGATGACCTTGGCGCGCGTGGTGGCCGCGCTGCCCACGCGCGCATCCGCCCGGTAGCTGATGAAGCTCACCTGCTTGGTGGGGTAGGCCATCTTGTGGGCACAGATGGCGGAATAGGCCACGATCGATTTCTGGCCGCCGACGCCACCGACCGATGCGTACAGGCCGCCGGCCTCGGACTTGAGCGGGGACTTCGCGGCAGCGGCCTTGTCGAGTTTCAACAGGAAGCAGGGCGTGGACGCGAACGGGTAGTGGAACACGTAGTTGTGGTTGGCCTTCAGCGATGCGCCCTTGATCGCCTTGCCGTCGGGGTCCACCAACTTGACCCGTGCGTAGCGCTTTTCGGCAAGCGGCGTTTCGGTGACGGGTGTGGCAGGCCCGCCGGCCTTCACCGGCGATGCCGGGCTGTTGGCATGCGCCTGCGCCGCGAGGCACGCCGCATTGGCGCTGGAACCGGCCACGCAGATCTGGATGAACTTGCGCCGCTGCATCACACCACCCCTTCGAGGATTTGCACATCCACGGTGGCCCCGGCGTCCACGTTGCCGACGTGGTCGTGGAGCATGATGAAACAGTTGGCGTCCGACATGGACTTGAGGATGCCGGAGCCCTGCTCGCCGGTGACGCGCACCTTCCACACGCCGTCTTCGGCGTAGAGCACGCCGCGCTGGAACTCGGTGCGGCCGGGGGCTTTCTTGATGGGGGAGGTGCACACGGCCTTTAGCAGCGGCTGCACCGGCAGCGGGGTCACGCCCTGCAGCGTGAGCAACGCATCGCGCACGAACTGGTAGAAGGTCACCATCACGCTCACCGGGTTGCCCGGCAGGCCGAAGAAATGCGCCCCGCCGATCTTGCCATAGGCCAACGGGCGGCCGGGCTTCATGGCGATTTTCCAGAACACCACTTCGCCCAGTTGCTGCAGCAACTGCTTGACAAAATCCGCCTCGCCCACCGATACGCCGCCGGAAGTGATGACCACGTCGCCGATGGCGGCCGCGTCGCGGAACGCCCTTTCCAGCAGGGCCGGGTCGTCCACCACCACGCCCATGTCGATGACTTCGCATCCGAGCCGCGTGAGCATGCCGTGCAGCGTGTAGCGGTTGGAGTCGTAGATCTCGCCTTCGGCCAGCGTCGAACCGACCGACTTCAGTTCATCGCCGGTGGAAAAGAACACCACGCGCAGCTTGCGTGCGACCGCCACCTCGCCGATGCCGAGCGAGGCAATGAGGCCCAGCTCGGCCGGCTTCACGATGCGGCCCTTCGCCAGCGCCGCCGCGCCGGCCTTCAGGTCCTCGCCGGCCTCGCGCACGTTCTGGCCTTTCTTTTGACCCGACGTGAAAGTGATGGATTTGCCCTCGGCTTGCGCGCGCTCCTGCATCACCACCGTGTCGCACTCCACGGGCACCACGCCGCCGGTGAAAATTCGCACGCACTGGGCCGGGCCCACCGCGCCGGTGTACGGCTTGCCGGCAAAACTCGCGCCCACTTCGGTCAGCGGCGTGCCGGCAGCGAGGTCCGCGAAACGCATCGTCCAGCCGTCCATGGCCGAGTTGCGGTGCGCCGGCACGTTGACGGGTGAGACGATGTCCTCGGCCAGCACGCGCCCCAACGCATCGCGCACCGGCACGCGCGCGATGCCGGAAATCGGCGTGAGGAACTGGTGGATGAACGCGCGCGCCTTCGCGACCGGCATCGAGTTCGGGTCGTAGTCGTCGGCGCAGGAGGCCTGGGTGATGGTGAGTGGAGCGGTCATTGCGCGAGTTTAGTCGTTCATTCGGCGGGTGTTTCTCCGCCGATGGACGCCGATGTTGCGCCGATGGACGCCGATAAAATCAAAGGACAACAGAAATGGCCGGGCACTGTGATCGTCAGCGTGCCGACATCGGCGTTCATTGGCGTTCATCGGCGTGCCTTCATCGGCGTTCATCGGCGGCCAAGCTTGTTGATTCCATCGTGCGCAATTCTTCCACCGTGTTGATGTTGGCGAACGCGGCCTCCTGGTCGTCGAAGGGGACTTCCACCACCTTGAGCGTGGCGTACCACTTGTCGATCTTGCGCTGGCCGCTGGCGAGGAACTCGTGGAGGTGCGGGGCCAGCGACGTCCTGGCGAGGCAGAACACCGGGTGCGGCTGGTCGAAGGTCTTGGCCACGGCGAGGTCGGCGCCCGCATCTTCAATACCGGTGCGGAGTCGCGCCACCAGGTCGCGCGGCAGGAACGGCGAATCGCACGGCGCGGTGACGATCCACGGGTGCGTGGCGTGCGCCATGCCGGTGTGCAACCCCGCCAGCGGCCCGGCGAAACCGTCGATGGCATCCGGAATCACGCGGTGGCCGAAGGCGGCGTAGGTGTCGAGGTTGCGGTTGGCGTTGATGATCAGTTCATCGCACTGCGGAAACAACCGCTCGATCACGTGGGCGACCATCGGCTGGCCCTTGAACAACTGCAACCCCTTGTCCACCTCGCCCATGCGCGAGCCGCGGCCGCCGGCGAGGATGAGGGCGGTGGTTTTCATGGTTGGCTTTCGCGTGGTGGTGGTTTGCGCGCAAGGGAACCGCCCCCTCTCCCCAACCCCTCTCCCACGAGGGGAGAGGGGCTTTCAGTGATTCGCGACGACCTGCGCGATGGCTTTGCTTCCCTCTCCCCTCGTGGGAGAGGGACCGAGGGAGAGGGGGTGGCGTGGTGCAGGATGTCGGTCAACACGCCTTCCATATTGCACAGAACATCGTTGTTCCAATACCGCAGTACGACAAAACCCTGTGACCGCAACCATGCATCCCGAATCTCATCGTGTTTGGAACCGTTGTGCTGCCCCCCATCCACCTCCACGATCAACTTTGAGGCAAAGCACACAAAGTCGGCGATGTAGTTCCCGATCGGCACTTGCCGCTTGAACTTGAGTCCCTGCAACTGCCCCGCGCGGAGCTGCATCCACAAGCGCGCCTCCACATCGGTGGGTTTGCTGCGCATGGACCTTGCGTGGGTCTGCACGGTGATCACGGGGCTAACAGATTCACAGCGCTCACAACTTCACCCCCATCGGCGCCGTGTACGTCTCATCCACCACATTCCCGGTGTTGCGCACCGCGGCCGGTTCGAAGATCAGCACCTCGGCCTCCGCGTCCGCGCAGGTGCGGTGCTCGACGCCGTGCGGCACGATCACGCATTCGCCTGGGTTCATGTCCACGATGCGGTCGCGGAACTCGACGCGCAAGCGGCCTTTCCACACCAGGAACATCTCGTCCTCGGTTTCGTAGTGATGCCAGGGAAACTCGCCCTGCACCTTGACCAGCTTCACTTCCTGCCCGTTGAGCTCGCCGATGACCTTGGGCCGCCAATGCTCGGAGAACAGCGCGAATTTCTCTTCGATGTTGATCTTGTTCATGCCGCCTTCACCAGCCTTTCCACGCCGGTGAACAGCAGGTAGTGACGGTTGACCGCGCGGCCGATCATGGTGATGCCGACCTTTTTCGCAATGTCGTAGCCCATCTGCGTCAAGCCCGAGCGCGATACCAGCACGGGGATGCGCATCTGCGCGGCCTTGATGACCATCTCGCTGGTGAGCCGCCCGGTGGTGTAGAAGATTTTGTCGTCACCGCTCACATTCTCCAGCCACATCCAGCCGGCGATGGCATCCACCGCGTTGTGTCGGCCGACGTCCTCGACGAAGGTGAGGATGTTCTCGCCCGCGGCCAGCGCGCAGCCGTGCACCGCGCCGGCCTGCTTGTAGATCGATTCGTGCAGGCGCACGTTGTTGAGCAGGCCGAACAGCGTGTCCTCCTCGACGAACACGTCGCGGCGCAGCGCGATGGAATCGATCTCCTCCATCAGGTCGCCAAACACGGTGCCCTCGCCGCAACCGGTAGTCTTGGTGCGCTTGGCCATTTTTTCGTCGAGGTTCTTGAGTCCATGGCGCGTGGTGACCGCGCAGGCGTCGACTTCCCAATCGACCTGCACCGAGGCGATTTCATCGATCGAGTCCACCAGCCGCTGGTTTCTGAGATACCCCAGCACCAGCGCCTCGGGCGCGGCACCCAGGGTCATGATGGTGAGGATCTCGCGATTGTCGATGTAGATCGTCAGCGGATGTTCCCCCGCGATGGGCGTGGGCTTGAGCGCGCCGGTTTCGTCGCGGGCGTCCACCGTGAAGGTGGCGGGGCGGGCGGCGTTGGAGAGGGTGGGGCGGGGCATGTACGAGATGAAATGGGCTGCCGATGCTGGTGAACACAATCTCTCAGTTGTCGCCCCGGACTTGTTCCGGGGCCCAATTTGACGTTCAGGAACTTGGATCCCGGAACAAGTCTGGGATGACAATCACTATGTTGTGGCAAAACCCAAGCACTGGCGCGGCGCTTGGGCACAAAACAGCCGGAACGCCGCACCGGTATTGCACTATCACGCCTTGATGCCGCGCAGCCAATTCACCACCGGCATCGCCGCCTCGAGCGTATCGGCAATCTTGCCGGGCAGGTCCTTGGGCGAGCGCTTGGAGAGATCGACCGTGGTTTCGCAGAAATAGTTGCGGTTCATCAGGTACACGGCCTGCGGGTGATCCTTGTCATAGCCCTTGGGCACGCGGCTCATGCGTTCTTCGTCGGAGAGGTCGCCGTAGATCTTCTTGAACGCGGGATTCTTCAGTGCCTTGGTGAGCAGGGCAGGCTGGGCGACGATGTGGTCGCGGATTTTCTTCAGCACATCGGGCGGCGGGTTGTAGATGCCGGAGGCGATCAGCAGTGTGCCCTTGTGATCGATGTGGAAGTAGTGCACCGGCCGCGTCTTGTCGTTCATGTTCCGAAGGCCCACCACGGCGCCCATGTGCGTTTTGTACGGCAGCTTGTCCTTGGAAAAGCGCACGTCGCGATAGATGCGAAACACGGCTTTTTTCGCATCGAACGGCGGCAGTTCCTTGTCGAACTTGCGCACCCTGACGCCGACCTCGGCCACCAGGGTCTCGAACTCGCCCTTGAGGATGTCGTACTGCGGCTTGTTGTGCAGAAACCAGGGGCGGTTGTTGTTTTCGGCAAGGCCGGAGAGGAATTGGAGGAGGGAGGGGAGGTGCATGGCTATTTACCGTATTTGACCGGCCACGTCTCGACTGAATGAGTGACCAATTGATAGATTCTTTGTGGAACTGCGCAAGTACCGCGCCGTGGAAGGGTGTCGCAGCATTGGTCAAACGACAAGAGCCGCACAGGTTCTTTCAGGTGTGTTGGACAATTCTTGAATTCGCTATCGACGACAAAGAAACTGTCTGATGTGCCTTTTTGAAACGCCTTCGGTTCCCGCTTGTCCTTTCCGACCTTTCGATGCGGAGGCGGATTTCTCCACTTGAGGACGCTCGACTTCACAGTGCCGCTCAAAACTAGCCCCGCGACATTGGCGCTAGACGTAACAAGCCGATTGTGGTGATCGAGTTCAAGACCTGAGCCAAACGATACTGCATGACAGGCCATCACTTCGATTTGAACTTCCACCGACGGGGCGCTAAGGCACATGCCATGCACATTTTCAAACAAAGCCATTAGGGGCATTGCCATTACGGCCACTTTTTTCATGTCATCTACCCCCCAATAAAACTCATCTCCACCTTCCGCCCCTTGGCAGTTTCGGCGGTACGAATTTCAGAATAGCGATCCGCCCGCTGCAACCAGATCGCCCCGATCGCATCGCGAATCGCGGCGTCATCAGCCCCGCCCCGCAGTAGCGCCTTCAAGTCATACCCTTTGGCGGCAAACAGACAGGTGAACAGTTGACCGTCTGTGGACAGCCGCGCGCGCGTGCAGTTTGCGCAGAACGCTTGCGTGACCGAGGAGATCACGCCGATCTCCCCGCTGCCGTCGGCATAGCGCCACCGCTCCGCCACTTCCCCATCGTAGTTGGCGTCGATCGCCGCCAACGGAAACTCCGCATGGATGCGTTTCACGATCTCGGCCGAGGGGATCACGTCGTCCATGCGCCAGCCGTTGGTGGCGCCCACGTCCATGAATTCGATGAAGCGCACGATGTGGCCGCTGCCCTTGAAATGGCGCGCCATGTCGAGCACCTGGTGGTCGTTCACGCCGCGTTTGACGACCATGTTGATCTTGATCGGCCCGAGCCCCGCGTCCGCCGCCGCGTCGATAGCCTCCAGCACCTTGGCCACCGGGAAATCGGCGTCGTTCATGGCGCGGAAGGTTTTGTCGTCGAGTGAATCCAGGCTCACCGTGATGCGCTGCAGGCCCGCGTCCTTCAACGCCTTCGCCTTGGCCTTCAGGGCGGAACCGTTGGTGGTGAGCGCAATGTCGATGCCGGGCAGTGCTACGGTCAGTTGCGCGATCAAGGATTCGATGCCGCGCCTCAATAACGGCTCGCCGCCGGTGAGGCGCACCTTTTCCATGCCCAGCCCGCGCGCCACGGTGGCCACGCGCACGATTTCCTCGAAAGTCAGCAGCTCGCCGTGCGGCAGGAACGCGTAGTCGTCGTTGAACACGTCCTTGGGCATGCAGTAGGTGCAGCGGAAATTGCAGCGGTCGGTGACCGAGATGCGCAGGTCGCGCAACGGCCGGCCGCGCGTGTCGTGTGGGGCACTCGAAAGAGGCGCGCGCAGCGCGGGAATCGGCAGCGTGGCTTGCGATTGGATGGGGATGACGCGGTCGGACATGGGGGAAGGATAGCGCCAAAAGTAGGGCGGCTTTCCGGCATGCTCGTGGTTTTCACCACACTTGTGTCGTCCCCGCGGAGGCGGGGACCTCTAGCTCTGCCTTTCATTCATAGGGAGAAAACTGCGAAGTTAGAGGTCCCCGCTTTCGCGGGGACGACATGTAGCTGGTGCGGTGACGGCTTCACCTCCGGCATTTGAAAGTAACATCCCCCCAATGTCATCCCCGCGCCCCACCTTCCCCCTCTCCATCGTCATGGAACGCATAGCCGTCGAGAGCCGCTGGCAATCCGAGAAATGGCAGCTCGCCGGCGTGTTGCCCGCGGTGGACGCGGCGCGCACCGTGCTTGTGGACCGGCCGGGACTGTTGCAGGTCCGGCACAGCGGGTACAGCGCCGAGTTGTTCAAGGACGAGGCCGAGGGCTATTACCTCAATGTCGTGTCCCCCGATCCGCGCGTGTTCGTGGCCTGGCGCATGGACGAGGAGGCCAACGAGGCCGTGCCGCACCGGATCACGCTGTCGTACAACGAGGCGGCGCGCTGGATGGATGCGCAGGAATCGGTGGACAGCGTGCCGCTGACGCCGGACCTGCTGGCCGCGCTGGCTGAATGGGTGCAGGCCAACTACACGCCGCCGGAAAAGAAGCAGCGCGTGCGGCCGCAGTCGTTCGAGTCCAAGGAAGGCCGTTACAAAGGGACCCTCAAATGAGCGGCCGCACGGACAAGCCTGACGACGAGGGCTTCCTCTCGCGCTGGTCGAGAAAAAAGGTCGAGGCGCGCACTTCCCCAGCCGCCAACCCCCAACCCCAGGCCCCTGAACTCGAAAACCCAAGCACTGGCGCACTTTCCGGGCCAAAAACGCCCCAAACCCCGCGCCAGTCCTCGACTCTTGCCTCGACGTTCCCCAGTCCCGAGCCCCCAGCCCCCAGACCCGAACTCCCCTCGCTTGAATCCCTCACGCCAGACGCGGATTTCACGCCCTTCATGGCCCAAGGCGTGGAGGCCAACACGCGCACAGCGGCCCTGAAGACCCTGTTCACCGACCCGCACTTCAACAAGATGGATGGGCTGGACGTGTACATCGACGACTACACGCAGCACACGCCGATTCCGATGGAAATGTTGAGGTCGCTCAAGCAGGCGCAGATGCTGTTTGCGGACGAAAAGAACGAGGAAGGCGATCAGGGCGTGCCGCCACCGGAAAAGATCGCGCCGAAGCAAGAGGCGATGCCCGGCACGCCGCCCGCGGAAGGGGCGACCGAGGACTCCGACAGCGAAAATCCCGGAACGGTGCTTGCTGGAACACCATTCCCCCCCAACCAGTAACAAACGACGCCAAAAACTTTCGGACACACGGCAGTTTCACCGGACCATAATCGGCTCAACAATTAGGCAGCCCGTACCAGGGCGCCATCGACCGAGGAGAATGGCTTGACCGGGTGTTGCCCATGCCGGACGCGGTGATCGAACCCACCGCAATGCAACAAGCAAAGCGCGCCGCCCTGGATGCGCTGGCGGCCCTGTCACCTTTCGAACCCGTGGCCCGTGTCGAATACCGGTCCGAGGGACGGCTGCTGATCCTCACCGACCGCGTGCCGCCGGCCGAAGCGCTCGAAGCGCTGTCGCAACACCTCGCCGTGTCGATGCTGTGGACCGGCAAGCAGGAAGACGCACCGAAAACCGGCGTCGAACAGCGTACCGGGACACTGCAATCGCTCACCGGATTTCTCGGCGCATTCGAACTCACGTTCCTGCCGCCGGGTGAGACGCCGCTGGCCGTGCCGTTCGACCTCGTGCTCGACCTGCAAGACACGGCGGCGATGCGTGCCGAGCAGCCGCCGCAGGGCTACTACCACGCGCCGGATGCCGCGCGGCTCGAGACTGCGCTGGCCGAACTGCCGGAGATGACGGGCGAGTTCGAGAAGCCGAAGTTCTTCGCGTACAAGGAATCGCTCTGCGCGCACAGCCGTTCGAAAAAAACCGGTTGCAACCAGTGCATCGATGTCTGCTCCACGCACGCCATCCGTTCCGAGGGCGATCGCGTGGCCGTGGACCCGCACCTGTGCATGGGCTGCGGCGCCTGCGCGACGGTGTGCCCCTCCGGCGCAATGACCTACCAGTATCCGCGCGTGGCCGACCGCGGTGCGCAGTTGAAGGCGATGCTCGGCGCCTGGCGGCGCGCGGGCAAGGGCGCCAGCGGTGCGCCGGTGGTGCTGTTCCACAACGGCACCGACGGCCGTGCGGCGATCGATGCCTTGTCCGGCGGCCTGCCGGACCATGTGTTGCCGCTGGAGGCCTGGCACGTGGCCTCGATCGGCCTCGACGTGCTGTTGGGTGCGGTGGCGTACGGGGCGGGCCATGTGGCGGTGCTTGCGGCCGGCAGTCAGGCCACCCTCACGCCGGCCTACCGCGCGGCCCTGCAGCGGGAAATGGAACTCGCGCAGGTTCTCATCAACGCGCTCGGATTCGGCGGACGGCATTGTTCGTTGATCGAGGACGCCGCGGCGCTCGCCTCGATCGTGCCGGGCGAAACACCCAAAGTGCCCGCCGGGTTCAACCTGTCCAACGACAAGCGCTCCACGGTTGAATTTGCCATCGAGCACCTGCTCGCACAGGGGGCCGCGAAACCGGATGTGATCAGTCTCCAGCGCGGCAGCCCGTTCGGTTCGATCCAGGTCGATACCAAGGCCTGCACGCTGTGCCTGGCCTGCGCCGGGGCCTGCCCGGCCTCCGCGTTGATGGACGGTGGCGCCGATGCGCCGGGCCCGGCGCTCAAGTTCCTCGAACGCAATTGCGTGCAATGCGGCTTGTGCGCGACCACCTGCCCGGAGAACGCCATCGTGCTCGAGCCCCGCCTCCTGCTCTCAGCAGCGCGCCGGCAGGAACGCGTGCTCAACGAGTCCGAGCCGTTCAATTGCATTTCCTGCGGCAAGGTGCTGGGCACGCGCCAGATCGTCGATGCCATGCTCGGCCGGCTTGCGGGCCACTCGATGTTCCAGGCCGAAGGGGCGCTCAAGCGGCTGCAGATGTGCGCCGATTGCCGCGTGGTGGACATGATGTCCAACAAAAACGAAATGTCGATCCTGACCGGAAAGCCGATCGAATGAACGCGGCTGCCGCACAAAGCGTGTCTTTCGAGTCCCCGCGCCACCTTGCGCCGGAGGACCAGGTGCGTGCGGACTACTACGGCTTGCTCTCGGCGCTGTACTACGGCGCACCGGATGCGCGGCTGCTGCAGGGCATCGTGGTGTCCGCGGCGCCGGACGGCGAGGGCGAGCTGGCGCGCGCGTGGCATGCCTTGGCCGAAGCCTCGGCAGTGATGCCGGCGGAGGCCATTGCCGAGGAATACCAGGAGTTGTTCGTCGGCATCGGCCGGCCGCCCGTGATGCTGTTCGGTTCTTTCTACATGGCCGGCTTCATGAACGAAAAGCCGCTGGCCGAATTACGCACGGAGCTTGCACGCCTGGGGTTCCAGCGCCGCGACGGCGCGCATGAAACCGAGGACCACCTCGCCGCACTGTGCGACGTGATGCGCACGCTGATCACCGGCGGGCTTGCATCCGCGCCCGCAACGGTCGAAGAGCAGAAACGGTTTTTCGCAACACACCTGCAGCCCTGGTACGAGCGATGCTGCGACGCAACAACAGCAAACGAAAAAGCGAACTATTATCGAAAAGTCGCCGCCCTGGCGCGGGCGTTTTTTGCCATTGAAGTCCAAGCATTCGACATGCCCTAGTGTTTCACGTCCAACCTGCATTCCGTTTCGAGGAGTCCACCATGAAGCCTGAGAACAAACGCCGATCCTTCCTGTTGGGTGCGACCGTTGGCAGCGCGGGCGCCGTGGCTGCCGTCGTTGCAGGCGGCCATGTCCTGCCATTGGCGGAGGTCGCGAAAGCCGCGGAGGCGAAACCGAAGGGCTACCACGAGACCGACCACATCCGGCAGTACTACGACACGACGCGCATCTAGGAGGCCACCATGTTGCTGACCAAGAAATCGCCTTCCGCGCCGCGCAGTGCCGGATCCAGTTTTGCTTCCAGCCTGCAGGGCGCCATCGGCACCCTCGACCGGCGCGCCTTCCTGCGCAAGTCCGGGCTGGCCGCGGGGGCCGGCGCGTTTGCCGCCGCCTTGCCGCCCTCCATGATGAAACGGGCCGAGGCCAGCCCGCCCGCGCCCGGGGCCGGCAGCGACGTCCAGGTCAAGCGCACCGTGTGCACGCACTGCTCGGTCGGCTGTGCCATCGATGCCGTGGTGCAGAACGGCGTGTGGGTGCGCCAGGAGCCGGTGTTCGATTCGCCCATCAACCTCGGCGCACATTGCGCCAAGGGCGCCTCGGTGCGCGAGCACGGCCACGGCGAGCATCGCCTCAAGTACCCGATGAAGCTGGTCAACGGCAAGTACAAGCGCATCAGCTGGGATGAGGCGATCACCGAGATCGGCGACAAGCTGAACAAGATCCGCAACGACAAGGCGATGGGCCCGGACTCGGTGTACTGGGTGGGCTCGTCCAAGCACAACAACGAGCAGTCGTACCTGATGCGCAAGTTCGTCTCGCTGTTCGGCACCAACAACTGCGACCACCAGGCACGCATCTGTCACTCCACCACCGTGGCCGGCGTGGCCAACACGTGGGGGTATGGCGCAATGACCAACTCCTACAACGACATGCAGAACGCCAAGTGCGCGATGTACATCGGCTCGAATGCGGCCGAGGCGCACCCGGTGTCGATGCTGCACATGCTGCACGCCAAGGAAACCGGCGCGCGCATGATCGTGGTGGACCCGCGCTTCACGCGCACGGCGGCCAAGGCCGACCAGTACATCCGCATCCGCTCCGGCACCGACATCCCGTTCCTGTTCGGCATGCTGTACCACATCTTCAACAACGGCTGGGAGGACAAGCAGTACCTCAACGACCGCGTGTTCGGGATGGAAAAGGTCAAGGAAGACGTGATGAAGAAGTGGCACCCGAAGGCCGTGGAAGAGGCCTGTGGCGTGCCCGAGGCCGAGGTGTATGCGGCGGCCGAGGCGATGGCCAAGAACCGGCCCTCGACCATCGTCTGGTGCATGGGCCAGACCCAGCACACCATCGGCAATGCCATGGTGCGCGCCTCCTGCATCCTGCAACTGGCGCTGGGCAACATCGGGGTGTCCGGCGGCGGGGCAAACATCTTCCGCGGCCACGACAACGTGCAGGGCGCCACCGATGTTGGCCCCAACCCGGATTCGCTGCCCGGCTACTACGGCATCGCGGAAGGCTCCTGGAAGCACTGGGCGCGGGTGTGGAACGTCGATTACGAATGGCTGAAAGGCCGCTTCGCGTCCAAGGCGATGATGGAAAAACCCGGCATGACGGTGTCGCGCTGGATCGACGGCGTGCTCGAGGACGCCGACAAGATGGACCAGGAAAACACCATCAAGGCCATCGTGTACTGGGGCCATGCGCCGAATTCGCAGACGCGCGGCCTGGACATGAAGAAGGCAATGGAGAAGGTCGACCTGATGGTCATCATCGATCCGTATCCCACCGCCGCCTCCGCCATGCCGGACCGCCAGGACGGCGTGTACCTGTTGCCTGCCGCCACGCAGTTCGAGTGCTCCGGCTCCTGCACCGCGTCGAACCGCTCCATCCAGTGGCGCGAGAAGGTCATCGACCCGGTGTTCGAGTCGCGCACCGACCACGCCATCATGTACCAGCTGGCGCAGAAGTTTGGCTTTGCGGATCAATTGGTGGGCAAGCGCGACGGCAAGCAAAACATCGCCGTGGTGAACACCAAGTACGGGCCGGAACCGGTGGTCGAGGACATCCTGCGCGAAATCAACAAGGGCACCTGGACCATCGGCTACACGGGGCAGTCACCCGAGCGGCTCAAGGCCCACATGCGCCACATGGATGCCTTTGATGTCAAGACCCTGCGCTGCACCAAGGACGTCGTCGACAAGGAAACCGGCTACAACATGAACGGGGACTACTTCGGGCTGCCGTGGCCGTGCTACGGCAACGCGGCGCTGAAGCACCCCGGTTCGCCCAACCTCTACGACACCAGCAAGCACGTCATGGACGGCGGCGGCAACTTCCGCGCCAACTTCGGCGTCGAGCGCGAGGGCATCTCGCTGCTGGCGGGCGACGGCTCGCACTCGAAGGGTGCCGACATCAGCACCGGCTACCCGGAATTCGATCACGTGCTCATGAAGAAACTGGGCTGGTGGTCCGAATTGAACGAGGAGGAGCAGAAGGCCTGCGAGGGCAAGAACTGGAAGACCGACACCACCGGCGCGATGATGCGCGTGATCATGAAGAACCACGGCTGCCACCCGTTCGGCAACGCCAAGGCGCGCGCCGTGGTGTGGAACTTCCCGGATGGCGTGCCGCAGCACCGCGAGCCGATCTACAGCCCGCGGCCGGACCTGGTCGCCAAGTACCCGACGCACAAGGACGAGAAGGTGTTCTGGCGCCTGCCGACGATGTTCCAGTCGATCCAGGAAAAGAACAAGGACATCAGCAAGGACTTCCCGCTGGTGCTCACCTCCGGCCGGCTGGTCGAGTACGAGGGCGGCGGCGACGAGACGCGCTCCAACCCGTGGCTGGCCGAGCTGCAGCAGGAGAACTTCATCGAGATCAATCCGAAGGACGCCGAGGCGCGCGGCATCAAGAACAACCAGTTCGTGTGGGTGAAGTCGCCCACCGGCGCGCAGATCCGCGTGAAATCGCTGGTCACCGAGCGCGTGGCGTCCGGCACCACCTTCATCCCGTTCCACTTCGCGGGGTGGTGGCAAGGGAAGGACCTGCTCAACAAATACCCGGAGGGTGCGGCGCCGATCGTGCGCGGCGAGGCGGTCAACACCGCCACCACCTATGGCTACGACCGGGTGACGATGATGCAGGAAACCAAGACCACGTTGTGCCAGGTTGCAGCAGCCTAACCCCCGGACGAACAGGAGAACATCATGGCTCGAATGAAATTCATCTGTGACGCCGAGCGCTGCATCGAGTGCAACGGCTGCGTGACCGCCTGCAAGAGCGAACACGAGGTGCCCTGGGGCGTGAACCGCCGCCGGCTGGTGACGGTCAACGACGGCCTGCCGGGCGAACGCTCCATTTCGGTCGCCTGCATGCACTGCACGGACGCACCGTGCATGGCGGTGTGCCCGGTGGACTGCTTCTACAAGACCGAGGAAGGCGTGGTGCTGCACGACAAGGACCTGTGCATCGGCTGCGGCTACTGCTTCTATGCCTGCCCGTTCGGTGCACCGCAGTTTCCGCAGGCCGGCGCGTTCGGCCTGCGCGGCAAGATGGACAAGTGCACCTTCTGCGCCGGCGGCCCGGAGGCGAACAACACCGAGGTCGAGTTCAAGAAGTACGGGCGCAACCGCTTGGCCGAGGGCAAGCTGCCGGCGTGCGCGGAAATGTGCTCGACCAAGGCGCTGCTGGCCGGCGATGGCAACGTGATCGCCACCATCTACAAGCAACGCGTCGCCACCCGCAAGAAGGGGCCGGAGGTGTGGGGCTGGAAGATGGCCTACAAGGAGGACGGCAACATCGCGGCCGCTGAGGTGAAATCATGATCCGGCGCACGGCATTCCTCGCCGGGGCCTCCGTGCTGGCGGTGGCGTTGACGGGCTGCGGCGAGATCGACCAGAAGGCCAAGACCGACAAGATCTACGCCGGCAAAAAGGACGAGCGCGCTGCGGACGGCGCCGCCTTCGGTGGCGACAAGAAGAAATGGGAAGCCAAGCTCGCCGAACGCAGCGTCGCGCAGAACGAGTACGCGCGCACCGAAACCAAGAAATAGGAGGCTCCGTCATGAAGCTCGCAACATGGGGGTCCCGCACAGGCGCAGCGTTGCTGTTTGCCCTGGGCGTCGCAATGTCCGCATCGGCGCAGGCCCCGGCCAAGGCCGATGCCACGAAGGCGGCACCGCCTGCAGCCGCAGCCGCCCCGGCACCCGCAGCGGAGGCCGCCAAGGCGCCGCCCGCCCTGGCGCCCAACAGCACGGCGAACATCGGCTGGAACAAACCGCCGGAATGGTCGAAGGTGGAAACGCTGCCGCAGTACGCCTCGGTGCCGGGCCGCGAAACAAACGTGCTGGTGGAAGACCACGGGCACAAGTGGCGCGAATTGCGCAACGGCCCGGTGACCTCCTATGGCGGCTACCTGCTGCTGATCGTACCGGTGCTCCTGATCCTGTTCTACTTCATCAAGGGGCCGTTCAAGCTGCACGGCGCGCCGACGGGCAAACTGATCGAGCGCTTCAACAGCCTGGAGCGCATGACGCACTGGACGGTGGCGATCTCGTTCCTGGTCCTGGCCGTGTCCGGCATTTTCATCCTGTTCGGGAAGTACTTCCTGCTGCCGGTGATCGGCGCCTCCGCGTTCTCGGCCCTCACCGTGTTCGGCAAGACGCTGCACAACTTCGTCGGGCCGCTGTTCATGTTCTCGCTGGTGGCGATGTTCTTCATCTACGTGAAGGACAACTTCATGGGCGGTTCGGACTTTGCCTGGCTCGCGCGCATGGGCGGCATCCTGTCGGGCAAGGAAATGCCCTCGGGCCGCTTCAACGGCGGCGAAAAGGCCTGGTTCTGGCTCGGCACCGTGGTGCTGGGCACGGTGGTGTGCGTATCGGGACTGATCCTGCTGTTCCCGAACTGGAACACCGGGCGCGAACTGATGGCCTCGGCCAACATCTGGCACGCGGTGGGTGCGGTGCTGTTCATGGCGTTGTCGCTGGGCCACATCTACATGGGGCTCGCCACCGAGGGCGCGTACAAGGGCATGCGCGAGGGCTATGTCGACGAGACCTGGGCGCAGGAACACCATTCGGAATGGTACGCGGACGTGAAATCCGGCAAGGCCGCGGGCGACAAGGACAAAGGCATGGCCGCGCAACCGGCCGCCGGCGACGACTAGGAGAATCCTGATGCGTACCCGACTCGTACTGGCGCTGGGCGCCCTCGTCTGTTCATTCCACGCGGTCGCCAAACTGCCGCCGCCCCCGCCGCCGGATCCTGCCGCGGCGGCCGCGAAGGCGGAAAAGGACAAGGCCGCCGCCGAAAAAACCAAGGCCGACCAGGCGCGCTATGAAGACCTGGCGGTGAAGAACTTCCAGGCCAACATGCGCAAGGCCGGCAAGCCGATCCCGAAGCCGACTCCCGTGGTGGCTGCCGCGCCGGCCGCCCCGCCGGCCAAGGCGCCGCCCGGCAAGGCGCCACCGGCCAAGGATGCCCCGAAGAAGGGATAGGCCTCCAAACTCCAGGGCCCGGGCAACCGGGCCCTTCCGTTTGTGCGTATGATTGATTGAGCCGGATACGCACGTCCCATCACCATTACCCCCGCCCTGCGGGCTTCGAGGAGAACGGCATGAACGCAAAGGCATGGACCGGCTTGGCGTTGGCAACGTGGGTGGCAGGATGCGCCATGGCGCCCGCACCGGCCCCGGTAGCGATCGTCAAGGATGGCGAACTCGCGATTCCCGCGGACTACAAATCCTGGAAGGCCACGCTGCTCTACATCCAGCGGCCGGATGCGAAGCAGATCCGCGAAATCTATGTCAACGACATCGGCGCGGGGACCAAGCCGGGCGACATGTTCGCCAATGGTTCGGTGTCGGTGATGGAGATCTACGCGGCCAAGGCGGCCGCCGACGGCACGCTGGAGAAGGGCGCGGATGGCCGCCTGGTGAAGGGCAACCTCGCCAAGGTGTTCGTGATGGGCAAGAACGCGGGGTGGGGCAAGGATCCGGCCGAACAGCCCGCCAATGGCGACTGGGTGTATTCGGCCTTCATGCCCGACGGCAAGACCAAGGCACCGGACCCGATCGCGGCCTGCCGCACCTGCCACGCCACCAACCCGGCCATCGGCCCGTCGAAGGATTACTTCGCGCGCTATGACGAGTTCCTGGCCAGCCTGAAGAAATGATGCGCCGCGCAGCATTGTTGGCATGCGTGGCCATGCCGCTGGCGGTGGCCGCGCAGGACAAGCCGAAGGACAAGGAAATGCCGGTCACGGAGTTGATCGACCTGGTCGGCTGCACGCTGTGCCACCAGGTGGACAACCGCATCCTCGGCCCTTCTTTCAAGGAAGTGGCGGTCAAGTACCGGAACGACAAGGAGGCGCTGCCGCGCGTGGCGGAGCGCATCCAGAAGGGCAGCAAGGGCATTTGGGGCGAGGTGGCGATGCCGCCCAACAACGTGAAGCCCGAAGAGGCCAAGCGCATTGCCGAATGGGTGCTGGCGCGCTGAGCAGTTGCAGCGCGCGGGGGCGGCATCCATCAGCGCATTCCATGCGTAATCGTCCAGTATCGACACGTGGCAACACGTTCAACCAACGAGGAGATGGAAAAATGAAAAGCATCAAATGGGGAGTGCTGGCCCTGGTCATTGCCGGATGCGCGTCCGCGCCACCGCCGGCACCGGCGCCCAAGCTCAATGACGGCGAACTGGCCCTGCCGGGCGATTACAAGTCCTGGAAGGCACAGCGCCTGAACGTGCAGCGCGCGGATGTCAAGCAGGTGCGCGACGTGTACCTCAATGACATCGGCGCCAAGGCGCCCAAGGGCGGCAAGTTCGGCAACGGCACCGTGGCGGTGATGGAGCTGTACGCGGCCAAGGCGGGTGCGGATGGCGCGCTTGAAAAGGGTGCCGACGGCAACCTGGTCAAGGGCAACCTGCTCAAGGTATTCGTGATGGGCAAGGGCGAGGGCTGGGGCGCGGACGCAACCAACGTGCCCAAGAACGGAGACTGGGTGTACGGCGCGTACCTGGCCGACGGCAAGAAGGCACCGGATCCGATCGCGCCCTGCCGCACCTGCCACCTGAACAACATCGGCGAGGCCAAGGACTACGTGGCCAGCTACACGCACTTCGATTCGAAGAAGTAGGCTGCATCGCGCTGCCGTCTGCGGCGCCATGTTCGTCAAAACCCCGCGTTTTGCGGGGTTTTGCGTTGTTGAGCCCCGGGATCCATGGATCGCCATGTGGTTGTGAATGCGCTTGGCAGCATGAGCAAGATCGGCCATGTCGCTATCCCCAGCATCCCCCTCTCCCTCGGTCCCGCCAAGCCGCTGCATCGGCTTGGCGTTGCGGTGGCACAAAACAAGGCGAAGGCCTTGTCTTGTGTCCGTCCTCACCTCCCGCGAGGGGAGAGGGAAGAAAAGCCCCTCTCCCTTGACGGGGGAGGGTTTGCCGGGGATTTCGCAGCGCACGCGCTGCGCCCGGCAAACGGTGGCCCGATGCAGCGGGCCACGCGCCCTGCAAGGGTTGGGGAGAGGGTGAATCGTCACCAAGCGATAGTGCAAGGAGCGAGTTGACAACTTGTACCCTGCGCGCCCTGCTCGGCAAGGGGCAAGCTAAGCCATAATGTCGGGGTTCGAAACACCCATCATTTTCCGGAGGCTTTCATGGGCGCCATCTTCCAATCCTTGCAACGCACCCTCATCGCCGGTGTCGTGCTGCTCGTCATCATCGTCGCGCTGACCACGGCGCTGTCTCCTGCCAACGTCGCATTCGGCTCCCATGCCTGGGGCGCGTTCGTGATGCGCTGGCTGCACGTGATGTTCGGCGTGCTGTGGATCGGTCTGCTGTGGTACTTCAACTTCGTGCAGATGCCCTCGATGCCGAAAATCCCGGACGAGCAGAAGCCGGCCATTTCCAAGGTGATCGCGCCGACTGCCCTGATGTGGTTCCGCCATGCGGCGCTGTGGACGGTCATCACCGGTCTCACGCTGGCGGCGATGAACGGCTACATCGTGCAGGCCTTGACGCTGCATCGTCCGTTCACGCCGATCGGCATCGGCATGTGGCTGGCGCTGGTCATGGCGTACAACGTCTGGTTCATCATCTGGCCCAACCAGCAGCGGGCGCTGGGCATCGTGCAGGTGGATGCCGACACCAAGGCCAAGTCGGCGCGCATGGCCATGATGGCCTCGCGCTTCAACACCATGTTCTCGGTGCCCATGCTGTTCTGCATGGTGGCGCAACAGAACGGCGGGTTCTGATCCGCCTCCGCTAGGACACCGCAGTGACACCGAACGGCGCAAGGATCCTCCTCTGCGCCGTTTTGTTATCGGCATCAGGTTGCGCCTGGTTGAAGCCCGGCAAGGTCGAGCGCGACTACACCACCATCACGCCGTTTTCCGCCGCGGAACCCGGGGAGAAGCTGCCCGAGGGCTGGCAGGCGTGGACGCTGTCGCGCTTCAAGCGCCAGACCGAGTACCGGCTGGTGCGCGGCGAGGACGGCAACGTCGTCGTTCGCGCGGTGGCGGACGGCTCCGCGTCCGGGTTGTCCAAGCGCCTGGATGTGGACCCGGGCAAGACGCCATGGCTGTCCTGGCGCTGGAAAGTGCCGGACCTGATCGACAGCGCCGACAACACGCGGCGCGAGGCGGAGGATTCGCCGGTGCGCATCATCGTGGCCTTCGAGGGCGACATGTCCACGCTCGATTTCGAGGAGCGCGCCTTTGCCGATCGCGTGAAGCTCCTGACCGGGCGCGACATGCCCTACGCCACGCTGATGTACATCTGGGAAAACCACCGCCCGGTGGGCGAGGTGATCCAGAGCCCGCACACCACGCGGGTGAAGATGCTGGTGACCGAATCGGGCGAATCGCGCGAGGGCCAGTGGCTCAGGCTCACCCGCAACGTGGCCGAGGATTTCCGGCGTGCCTTTGGCGAAAACCCCGGCCGCATCCGCTCCATCGGCATCATGACCGATACCGACAACACCGGCGAAAAGACCCGCGCCTATTACGGGGACATTCAGTTTTCCGCGTCTCAACCGACCAATGGGGCCCTGAGTCTCCACAAGGAAGCGAAATGAGCAATCTTGAGACCGCCACGCTGGCCGGCGGCTGTTTTTGGTGCCTGGAAGCGGTGTTCGACGACGTGGAAGGCGTGCACGACGTGGTGTCCGGCTACATGGGGGGCGCCGCGCCGAACCCAACGTATGAGGCCGTCTGCCGCGGCACCACCGGCCACGCCGAAGTCGTGCAGGTGAAGTTCGACCCGGCCGTGATCGGCTTCCGGGACCTCCTGGCCATCTTCTTTGCCATCCACGATCCGACCACCCTGAACCGGCAGGGCAACGACAGCGGCACGCAGTACCGCTCCGCCATCTTTACGCACACACCGGAGCAGGCAGCGGCCGCACGCGAGGTCATCGCCAACCTCCAGGGCACCGTGTGGGACGACCCGATCGTCACCGAAGTCGTGGACGCCTCGGTGTTCTACGCGGCCGAGGATTACCACCAGGAGTACTTCAAGCGCAATCCGTTCCAGGGCTACTGCATGGCCGTGGTGTCGCCCAAGGTGAGCAAGTTCCGGCAGAAGTTTTCGGAGCGGCTGAAGCGTTAGGCGACCCGGCATGCCACGGCGGTTCTTCGCATTCCGTTGGCTGGCACTCCGTCTGGCTTCAAAGAAAACGCGTCTCAACCCGCCGTCATCCCGGCGCAGGCCGGGATCCAGTCCATCGTTTCTTAGTGAATGGCAGGTCTGGATCCCGGCCTGCGCCGGGATGACGTGCTTGGGAGTATTCGCTCAAACGCGCTACGCAATCAGCCGCCTGATTCTCTGCGACATGCCGACGCGGCCTTCCACGAAAGCCTCGTGGTTGCGTTCCACCCGCTTGAGGTCATAGACATAGTTGACCATCATGCCGAAGGATTGCGCTTGCCCCTTGACGGACAAGTCCGCCTGTTGGTTGATGCGCTCGAGCCGCGCACCGTTGTTCAAGTGGAACCTGGCCACCGGATCGGTGGTCATGCCCGCCGGGCCGCCCGTGAGGTAGGCGGCGCACAGGGCCTCCAGGTCGGCGGACGCGGCTGCCGGTTCGGCCACGCGGGCGGAATCGTATGCCGGGGCAGGCTCCCTCACCACCAGGCCCTTGAAGCGATGCAAGGCGCTGCGCGCGCGCTCGTTCAGCGCGGCCTCGGCATGGGCGTCGGCAAGCACGTGATCGAGCCAGCGCCTGAAACCGGGAATGGGGGAGAGCGTGCAGAAACGCGTGAGTTCGGGAAACTCATCCGCCAACTGCGTGGCCACCTGCTTGATCAGGAAGTTGCCCAGCGACACCCCGCGCAGCCCCGGCTCGCAGTTGCTGATGCCATAGAAGACAGCGATCCGGTATGCATTCGGATAGGGCCGCGGTGCGTTGGCGTCGAGCAGCGGCCCCACGGTGCCGGGCATCTCCGCCAGCAGGGCCACCTCGACAAAAATCAGCGGCGCATTCGGCAGCACCGGGTGGAAAAAGGCAAAGCAGCGGCGGTCGTCCTGCAGGCGGCGGCGCAGGTCGTCCCAGCCGCGGATGGCGTGCACGGCCTCGTGGCGGATGAGTTGTTCCAGCAGCGCGGCCGGCGTGTTCCAGTCCACCCGCACCATCTGCAGGAAGCCGGGATTGAACCAGGACGAGAGCAGGTGGTGGAAATCGTCATCGACTTGCGTGAGTTCCGGATCGCCGCGCAGCGCCTCGAGCAGGGCCTCGCGCATCGAGACGATGGCGCGCGTGCCGCCCGGTGCGCGGTTGAGCCGGCGCAGCAATTCCTGGCGCGGCGGTTCGGCCGCCGCCGTCAACGCGCGCAGGTTCTTCGACGACCGCTCGCGCGCATAGGCCTCGGCCGCGGCGAGCGCGCGCCGCGCGTCCGGCGCGAACCGGCGCTGCAGCGCGCGAAAGAACTGGCGCTGTTCTTCCGCATTGAGGCTGGCGTACGCCGCCAGCGTGGCTTGCGCGCGCGTGCGGCCGGAGGCCTCGCCGCGCTCGGACAGCAATTCCTTGCACGCGGTGACCAGCCGTTTGACGGCCTCGCTGTCGGCCTTTCGGGGGGCAGGGCGGGATGGCATGCAAGTCCTCGGTGGTGCGGCGGGTGGGCAACGATGGGGTCGAGTGGATTGTGCCTCGTGCACCGCGCAAGCGCCATGCGGAGAACCCCCGGGGCCTCCCTATAATCGGTGCGTGCTGCGAGACCAGTCCCATTCTCATGAATTCCGTTGACGCGCTCAAGGCGTGGCGCGCGGCATTGGGTTTTGCCCCCACGGGCAACCCGGTGGGCAACCTGACCCTGGGCAAGGTGCGCGTGGCGGAGGTTGCAGGGCTCGGTGCGGTGGTCGAGGCGCGCTTTGCCAGCGGCGCGCTGGGCGTGGCGGAGTGCGAGAAACTCGCGAGCGCGTTCAAGGTCGCCGCGGCCACGCGGCAGCCCCTGTTCCTATGGCTGGATTCGGCGGGCGCGAAGGTGTCCGAAGGCCTGCCGGCATTGGGCGCATTCCGCCGCATGTATGCCGCGGCCCTCGCTGCCGCCGCCGCCGGTGCGCCGGTCACGGTAGCCTGCGGCACCAACTGCTTCGGCGGTGCCAGCATGCTCGCTGCGCTGGCCGGCACGCGGCTGTTCAGCGCCAACACGCGCTACGCCATGAGCGGCCCGGCCATCCTGGCGCAATCGGCAGGGCTGTCCAGCGTGGACGAGATGTTCCAGGCCATGGCCGGGGCGGCCATCGGCATGGAGGGCCGCACCAAGATCGGCGGCGCCAATGCGCGCTTCGATGCGGCGCGGCTGGTCCCGGCACCGCGGGCAGACCTTGAGACGCGCCACGCGGCCTTGAAGTCGCGCCTGGAAGCCGCCAACCGCTTGCCGAAGCACGCCGCCCCCGAACCCATCCGCCGCCAGGAACTGGACAAGCTCTACGCCGGCGGCTACGAGGCCGCCCAGTCCGGCGCCTTGATTACCGGCCACGGCCAGCGCGAGGGCACGCGCGTGCGCATCGTCGGCTGGCTTCAGGGCGGCGCAATGGGCGCGGCCGATGCCTGGCGCCTGGCCGATGCGATCCAGCAGGCGCCGCTGCCTGCGGGCGAGGAACTCCATGTGCTCATCGACTGTGCCGCCCACGCCGCCACGCTGGAGGACGAGCGCGTGCTGCTGTCCGAATACATGGCCCACCTGGGGGCATGCCTGCACGCGCACGCCGCGCGCGGCACGGCCACGCGCACCCTCGTGTTCGGCAAGCTGGGCGGCGGCGTGTACGTGGCCCTCACCGCCGCGGCGAAGGAAGTCATCCTCCTCTACGGCGCCGAAATCCAGCTGCTGCCCGGCCAGGCCATTGCCAGCATCCTGGGCGAGGAGGGGGCGGCGGGGTTTTCCGTGGCCGATTACCTGAAGGCGGGGGTGGCGGAGGCGGAGTTGAAGTTGGGGTTGGTGTAACGGGTGTTCGCTGCTGCGGCCCGCGGCGGCACCAACAATGATGTCGTCCCCGTGCAGACGGGGACCTCTAGCTATGTCCCTTCTTGCTTTGAAAAAGGCACAGTAAGAGGTCCCCGCCTACGCGGGGACGACAAGGTATAGACACGATTTCCCCTATCATCCGCGCATGACCGCCCCCGCCAATCCCCTCTACCAACTCCTCACGGCACGCTGGCCGGCCAACGCCGCCAAGTGCGCGATCGAAACACCGCACGGCACGCGAATCACCTATGCCGACCTCGACACGGCTGTTGCGAAACACGCCGGCCTCCTGCGCGACCTCGGCGTGCAACCCGGCGAACGCATCGCGGTGCAAGTGGAGAAATCCCCCGACGCGCTGATCCTCTACCTGGCCTGCGTGAAGGCCGGCGTGGTGTACCTGCCGCTCAACAGCGCGTACCAGGAACACGAAGTCGATTACTTCCTCGGCGACGCCGAACCCGCCGTATTCGTGCACCAGCCCAAGAGCGCGGAATGGGCCGCGCGGTTGTGCGAGAAACACCGCATCAACCACCGTTTCGAACTCCCCGGCGAAAGCGATGCCGAAACCGAGTCACCGCCCGATCGTCCCTCTCCCCTCGTGGGAGAGGGAACGAGGGAGAGGGGGCTCGCCGGCCCAAGTAAAGATGCCGAAAGCATGGTGAGCAGTGGTTTGGACACCAAACCCAAGCCCCCACGCGCCTCCTGGGTCAAAACCGCCTCAAACGCCGCGCCCCTTCTGGACTTTGCCCCACGAAACCCCGACGACCTCGCCGCCATCATCTACACCTCCGGCACCACCGGCCGCAGCAAAGGCGCGATGCTCACGCAAAAGAACCTCGCCTCCAACGCCGCAACGCTGCACCGCGCCTG
>JAEUMZ010000018.1 GCA_016790765.1 Betaproteobacteria bacterium | reverse complement strand
GGCATCTGGTCCACGGGCAGGCGCTGGTAGGCAAACAGGCCCATGACCATCAGGGCCACCATCATCATGGTGGCAAAGACCGGGTTCTTGACGCTGATTTCGGTGATTCTCATGGTGGATTCCTTGCTGCGAAGGTTTGTTCAGCGTTCTTGGTGACGTGCGCTGCGGCGGTCAGCCGCCCTGGCGCGGTCAGGTCCGCGCGACCTGTTCGACGGCGGAGGTCTTCGGCTTCTCGGCCGGCATGGTCTTGGCTGCGCCTTCCTTGACCGCCACGCGCGAGCCATGCTTCAGGCCTTCGGCCTTGACGGTCAGGACCTGCGCACCGGCGCTGAGGCCGTCGCGGATTTCCACGAAGCCGAGTTCGACGCTCTTGTTGCCCGGCGTCACCGGCTTGCGTTCCACCTTGCCGTTCTCGATGGCGAAGACGTAGGACTGGCCGCCCTCGGCGATGACCGCCGCGATGGGCACCGCCGGCACGGCGGCGCGCGACGCCGCGGCCAGCGTTCCATTGGCGAACATGCCGCCCTTGAGCGCGCCGTCGGCGTTCGGCAGGCTGACGAAGATCGAGATCGAACGCGATCCGGCTTCCGCCGCCGGGTTGATGCGCTCCACCTTGCCCTTGAACTCGCGGTTGTCGAACCCATCGACCTTGAAGGCGATTTCCTGGCCCGGCTTGACGCTGGGGATGTCGGAGACCGGGATCGGCGCCTCCAGTTCCATGCGGGACAGATCCACGACATGGACCAGCGGCGCATCGGACGTGACCTTTTCCCCGACGTTGACCACACGCTTGGCCACAATGCCGCCGAACGGGGCGCGCACCTGCGCATCGGCCAGGGCCTTTTGCGTGATCACCGCCTGGGCCGCTGCTGCCTTGTAGTTGGATTCCGCCACCTCGAGGCTGCTGATGGTGCCGTCGAACGCATTCTGCGAGATGAAATTCTTGGCCAACAGCTGGCGGTTGTTCTGTTCGGTCTTTTTCGCCAGGTCGAGGCGCGCCTTGGCTTCGGCCACCATCGCCTGCTGCGAATCGTGCCGGGCACGCAAGTCCGCGGTATCGATCGACACCAGCACCTGGCCGGCGGCGACGCGCTCGCCTTCGCGAACGTGCAGTTGCGAAACCTCGCCGGACACCTTGGACTTGACCATGGCCTGGGTCACCGGCCGGACGGTGCCGGAGACCGGGATCGCCAGGCCGAGGTTTTGCGGGGCCAGGACGGCGATGTCCCCTGCCGCCAGTTCGAAAATCTTGTCATCCGGCTTCTTTTCCTCCTTCTTGGCGGCGTTGCCGCCCTTCATGGCGAAGTAGGAGCCGGCGGCCAGGACGGTGGCGAACACCAGGACCGCGTATTTGACCCAGCCGCGGCTGCTTGCGAGGCCACTTGTGGTGGCGGAGCGTTTGAACAGCATGGTAGTTCCCCTCAAAAGTCCCAAAGTGGCCGCAGTCTGCGCGGGTGCCGGATGAAACGCGATTTGGACGCGACGAAATGCGGGTTTGGATTGCCGGGCTGGATGGAGCACCGACGAAATGCAGGTGCCCGGCGCCAGGGTTCAAGCCAATGCCGGAAGCGGGGCGGGCAGGGCGCGAACCGCCGGAATTCGCGCAGGGTTCCACGCTTGCGCCGCCGCGGCCAGCAGCGCTTGTGGTGTCGATGCACTTGAGACCGGTTGGCCCAGGAACGCCAAGGCCAGGTTGAGCCATCGAATCGCCTCCCGCGGGTTCACTTCCGGCGCCAAAGTCTGCTTGGACAGTTTCTGGCCCGCGGCGTTCGTCGCGACCGGGACATGCAGGTACCGGGGAGTCTGATATCCCAGGAGCTGTTGCAGGTGAATCTGCCGCTGGCTCGAATCCAGCAAATCTGCGCCGCGCACGACATCCGTCACCCCTTGGTCCGCGTCGTCCACCACCACGGCGAGCTGGTAACTGAACAGGCCGTCGCGGCGGCGGACCACGAAGTCGCCGATGTCCCGCTCTAGGGCCTGCCGTTGCACGCCCTGGCATCGATCCTGAAACTCGATCATGGCTCCGCGCGTGGCCACACGCACGGCGTTTCCCTCCCATGGCAGGCGCCGATCCCGGCACGTCCCCGGGTAGACCGGGCCTTCGATGCCGTCCAGGGCAGAATCCGAAACCTCGCGGCGGGAACAGGCGCATCCATACAGGCAGCCTCTGGCACGCAGGGCGTCCAGCGCGCACCCATACAGGGCAGTGCGACCGGATTGGGTGGCCACTTCGCCATCCCAGGCCAATCCGAATGCGGTCAGTGACTGCAGCAGGGCGCGCGCATGTTCCGGGCGGCAGCGTGGACCATCCACATCCTCCATGCGCACCCGCCAGATGCCACCGGCATTGCGCGCATCCAGATAGCTGGCCAAGGCAGCGACCAGCGACCCGAAGTGCAGGGGCCCGGTGGGTGAAGGCGCAAACCGGCCGACGTACGGGGTTTGCTTCATTATCTCGCCAGCAGCAACAATCAATTGATCTTCAACCAGTTTATCTCTCAATTGGCAATGCCCAAAATACCGGCATTGGAATCACAACACGGAGCACGACCATGATGGAACTTCGCAAGAGTACTGAACGCGGCTTTGCCGACCACGGCTGGCTCAAGAGCTTTCACAGTTTCTCATTTGCCGATTATTACGATCGCCGGCACATGGGCTTCGGTCCCCTGCGCGTCATCAACGAGGACCGCGTGGCGCCCGGCATGGGGTTCGGCACCCACGGTCATCAGGACATGGAGATCATCAGCTACGTCCTCGAAGGCGAACTGGCGCACAAGGACAGCATGGGCAACGGCTCGTCGATCAAGCCGGGCGACGTGCAGCGCATGAGCGCCGGCACCGGGGTGACGCACAGCGAGTTCAACCATGCGCGGGACCGGACGACGCACTTCTTGCAAATCTGGATCCAGCCCAATGTGACCGGCATCGCGCCGTCCTACGAGGAAAAGCATTTCCCGGACGAATCCAAGCGCGGCCAGCTCCGACTGGTCGCTTCCCCGGACGGCCGGGATGCATCGGTGCTGATCCACCAGGATGCGTACCTGTTCGTTGGCCAGTTCGACGGGGACGAACGCGCATCCCACCCGGTGGCTGCCGGGCGGCTGGGGTATGTGCATGTCGCGCGCGGTCAGCTGCGCGTGAATGGCACCGAACTGGGTGCGGGCGATGCCGCCAAGCTGGCCGGGCCACTGGAGATCGCCATCGACGGCGGATCGTCCGCCGAAGTACTTGTTTTCGATTTGCCGAAGTAACGTCCCATTTCATTGCAACCCCGAAAGGAAATCACCATGAACGATCGCCTCCAAGACTTTTCCGCCCTGCTGGGCCGGGCACTGTTGTCCACCATTTTCATCGTCTCCGGCTGGGGCAAGCTGACCGGATTTGCCGGAACCGCCGGCTACATCGCCTCCAAGGGGATGCCCTTGCCAGAGTTGATGGCGGCGGGCGCCATCGCCGTCGAACTGATCGGCGGCATCGCCCTGCTGGTGGGTTTCAAGCCGCGCCTGGCGGCCGCGGCCATCTTCCTGTTCCTGATCCCGACGACGCTCATCTTCCACCCGCCGGGCGTGCCGGCAGAGGCGATCAGCCTCATGAAAAACTTGTCCATCATGGGCGGCATGGCCGTGGTGTTCGCGCTCGGCGGCGGCCGCCTGTCCATCAAGCCCTAGGAGGAGGAACCCTATGCGCAGCATCGAACGCACGCTCAAGTCGGAAATTGCCCCGGTTGGCACGTTCACCGTCAAGCGCGCCTTGCCGGCACCCGGGCGCAAGTCGATCGGCCCGTGGGTGTTCCTGGACCACTTCGGTCCGTTTCGCATCAAGCCGGGTGAGGATGGTGTCGGGCCGCACCCTCATGCGGGCATCGAAACCGTGACCTACCTGTTGTCCGGCCGCAACCGGCACCGCGACTCCGCCGGCCACGAAGGCATCGTGGCGAAGCACGGCGCACAGTGGATGACGGCCGGCCGCGGGATCGTGCATGCCGAGGCGCCGCTGGCCGAAAACGAGGACGAGATGACCATGCACGGCATCCAGTTGTGGACGTCCCTGCCGCGCGCCAAGAAACTCATGGAGCGCAAGTACCAGCGCATCGATGCGGCGGCCATTCCCGAAGTGCAGATGGCGGGCGCGACGATACGTATCGTGGCCGGGGACCTGAGCGGCGTCAGCGGGCCGGCGCGGACGGAAATGCCGCTGTTCCTGTACCACGTGCGGCTCGCACCCGGGGGGGCGACGGAGCTGAAGGTTGCCGACGGGCAAGAGGCCGGCGCGTACGTGATCGCGGGGGAGCCGGAGGTGAATGGCCACGCGAGCATGGCGGGCGATCTCGTCGTGCTGGACAATGCGCCGGGCGACCTGCGCCTGGCCGCCGGCGCAGGCGCCGAAGTGATGGTGCTCGGCGGCGCGCCTGCTGAGGGGCCGCTGGTGTTCCACGGTCCGTTCGTGATGAACTCGGTCGAGCAGGTGCGGCAGGCCGAGCGCGCGTATGTGTCCGGGCTGATGGGCCACCTGGAGGCGTAAGGGCCGGACCCGCGCGATTGGCAAGCGCTATTGATGCCATTGCCAGCCTGGATTGGCGCTTTGCGGCACGTCGGCGCAAACTTGTCTGGTGGAACTTCTGGAGGTACTGACCATGGGCAAGTCCGCAGCACCCGCCATCAACCTGGGCATCGGCGAGAAGGACCGCGCGCGCATTGCCGCGGGATTGTCGAACCTGCTGGCCGACACCTACACGCTCTACCTCATGACCCACAACTTCCACTGGAACGTCAAAGGACCGATGTTCCAGACGCTGCACCTGATGTTCGAGGCGCAGTACAACGAACTCGCCCTTGCGGTGGATTTGATCGCGGAACGCATCCGGGCGCTGGGTTTCCCGGCGCCGGGGACCTATGCCGCCTATGCCAAGCTTACCTCGATTCCGGAACCCGAGGGGGTTCCCGAGGCCACCGACATGATCCGGCAGCTGGTCAAGGGCCAGGAGGCGGTGGTGCGTACGGCGCGGAAGCTCTTTCCGGTGGTGGACAAGGCCCGCGACGAACCGTCCGCGGACCTGCTCACGCAACGCATGCAGCTGCACGAGAAGAACGCCTGGATGCTGCGCTCGTTGCTGGAGAAATGAACTCGAGCGCGCCGCGCGTAAACTCCGGCGCACGCCTCCGACCCATCGACATCGCCCTTTCCGAGACCCGACATGGCCACCCTTGAACTCACGCAAGACAATTTCAACGCCACCATCGAGAACCACGACACGGTGATCATCGATTTCTGGGCGCCCTGGTGCGGGCCGTGCCGGATGTTTGCGCCGACCTTCGAGGCCGTCTCGGAACAGTACCCCGATGTCGTGTTCGCCAAGCTCAACACAGAGGAGCAACAGGAGATCGCCGCCGCGTTCAATATCCGCTCGATCCCCACGTTGATGGTGTTCCGCGAAAAGGTCATCATCTTCTCGCAGGCCGGCATGCTGCCGAAGAGCCAGTTCGAGCAGGTGGTGCAAAAGGCGCTCGAGGTGGACATGGCCAAGGTGCATGCCGAAGTCGCGGCGCAGGATGCCACGGCGAAGGCCTGAACGATCAAAGTCAAGACTGGGTGCGGTGTTTGGGCCGAAAATGCCCTGGTCGCCGCGCCAGTGCTTGGGTTTGACGCTTAGTCCAGCCAGCCTTTGCGCTTGAAGTAGGCAAACGGCACGCCGACCGAGATCACCATGAGGGCGATCGCGAACGGGTATCCCCATTCCCATTGCAGCTCGGGAAACCAGCCCTTGAAGTTCATGCCGTACACGCTGGCGATGAGCGTGGGCGGCAGCAGGGCGACCGAGGCCACGGAAAAGATCTTGATGATCTTGTTCTGGTTGATGTTGATGAAGCCGACCGTGGCGTCCATCAGGAAGTTGATCTTGTCGAACAGGAAGGCGGTGTGGCCGTCGAGCGAATCGATGTCGCGCATGATCTGCCGCGCCTCGTCCATCTGGTCGGCCTCCAGCAGTTTCTGGCGCATCAGGAACGACACCGCCCGGCGCGTGTCCATGACATTGCGGCGGATGCGGCCGTTCAAGTCCTCCTCGTTGGCCACCCGCGCCAGCACCTTGCCGGCTTCGGCGTCGGTCATGCGCTCGGTCAGCACGGAGGCGGAGATCTTCTCGAGTTCCGCGTAGACGCTTTCCAGGGCATCGGCGGAATACTCCGCGTCGGTGGCGTACAGGTCGAGCAGCACCTCGCGTGCATCCTCGATGTAGCCGGGCCGCGTGCGCGCGCGCATGCGCACCAGCCGGAACACCGGCAGGTCTTCCAAATGCAGGGACAGCAGGGTGTTGTTCTTGAGGATGAACGCCACCGGCACGTTGCGCGAATCGTCCTCGTTGATTTCCAGCAGGAAGTCCGACCGGAGGTGCAGTTCGCCCTGGTCGCCCTCATAGAAGCGCGCCGAGGATTCGATGTCGTGCATGTCCTCGAGCGAGGGCAGCTCGATGTCGAACAGCGATCGGATCCAGCCGCGCTCGGTGTCGGAGGGCGCGACCAGGTCGATCCAGATCGGCTCGGAATTCTTCAGGTCGTCGAGTGAATCGACCTGCAGCTGGTTGAGCCGCCGGTTGTTGAGGATGAAGACGTTCAGCATGGCGGGTTTTGCGGGTGGCGCGATTGTAGCCGCAGGCCGCGTGCCACGGAAGGCGCGGGCGCCCGGCTCAGGGCTGGCCCAGGAACAGGTAGAAGATGCTGCCGCGGTCCTTGGCCTTGCCGTAGCCGATGTAAAACGGGCCGAGGACCGTCTCCATGCCGAGGTAAAGGGTGGCGGAGCGGCGCACATCGCTGGCGCGCAGCGCTTCGGGCGTGTCGGCGATCTTGCCGAACTCCGTGGAGAAGCCGGCGTACAAGTTCTTGCCGAAGACGTTCTGGAAGTCGGTCAAGCGGCGCTGGTAGGACGCGCGCGCGAAAGCGACGTTGGTGCCGAGCAGTTCACCGGGCCGGAAACCGGACAACTGCAGGAAGCCCCCCAGCGAAAAGCGGTTGAACAGGTTGATGGTGCCGTCATAGCCCCGACCGTAGCGCAGCGCGATCGATGCCGTGTTGTTGCCGGAGGACAGGTGCTGCTGGAAATTGCCCTCGGCGCGACGGAACTTCTCGCTCGCGCCCAGGCCGTCGAGGGCGGCATAGTAGTCGAGCTGGAGCAGGCGGCCTTCGCGCGGAAAGCTGGCGTCGTCGAGGTCGTCATAGAGGAAACGGGCACGTGCGCCATTGTCGCGCGAGCGCGGATCCGCAAAAGTGGCAATGCCGATGTTTTGCTGGGTCACGTTGCTCGAATCGACCACGCCGATGCGCAGGACCATGTTCCGGCTGAGGTCGAGCCCGAGATCGATGGCCTTGGAATTGGCCGTCAACAGGAACTGCGTGAAACGCACGTCGTTCTGGTAGAAATCCAGCGGCCGCCGGACGGCCTCGGCACCCAATGAAACGCTGAGGGCGTTGCGCCACCCCGATGCACCCAGGGGCTGGAAGAACTGCGTGGCAACGCGGCGGTCCCGGCCGAGCTGGAAATCGGTGCGCCACTCCGCGCCCCAGGAATTGAACTGCGTCTGGAGGTAGCGCATGAGCAGGTTGAAGCGGCCTTCCCCCACGGTGTCCGCGTTGAGCGACAGGCCGAACCGCAGGTAGTTGGGACCCCACGACTTTTCGCGCGCGTCGATGGCGAGGACATTGCGCCCGCTGTCGTTGAGCAGGCTGTAGTTGACGCGCTCGAAGTATCCCGAGCCGAATACGCGGCTGACGCCGAGGTTCAGCTTCCGGAAGTCCAGCGGGTCGCCGGGCTTCACGCCCAGCGTGCGCTTGAGTTCTTCCGCGCTGGCCCGTTCCAGGCCGGTTACGCGCACGTCGGCCAGGTGGTCCCGGTCGCCGATCGGCGCCGGTGCGCGTGCAAGTTGCAATTGGCGGAATGCGGCGTATGCATCGGCTGGCAGGCTCAGGACGGACAGCGCCTGGGCATTTGCCCGTGCGGTCGCGGCACCGATGTTGATGGCATCGCCGACCAGCTTGAAATCGGTGGCGCCAATGGTGTCCAGCGGCGGCGACAGCAGATGGTCGGTCTTGTTCAACGAGTCGATCGAGGCGCGCACGTTCTGCTCGGTGAGGATGTTGACCATCTGCAGCGAAACGCCGACCAGTGACTGGATATCCTGCTTTTTCAACAGCGGCGTGCCGATGTTCACCACGATCACGACATCGGCGCCCATCTTGCGCGCCACGTCCACCGGCAGGTTGCGCGTGAGGCCGCCGTCGAGGTAGATCCGTTCCCCCACCTGGTACGGGGCGATCGCGCCCGGCACCGACATGGAGGCGCGCATCGCATCGACCAGGCGTCCGTCGGCAAACACGTGCATGGTGCCCGACTCGGCATCGGTGGCCACGGCACGGAACGGGATGGGCAACTGGTCGAAGTCCTGCGTCGGCGGCGCATTGCGCGTGATCTGGCTGAACAGGGCATCGAATTTCTGCCCGGTAATGGCGCCGGGCGGCAGGCGGATGCCGTCCCGTTTCACGCCCAGTTCGAGCCGCAGCAGGCGGTTCTGGTCCTCTTCCTTGCGCAGGAAGCTCCGGTCCACGCGCGGCGATTCGTCGGTCAGCAGCCGGTCCCAGTCCTGCGACAGCAGGTCCTGCTCGAGTTCCTTCACCGGCGTGCCGGAGGCATAGGCGGCGCCGACCAGGGCGCCCATCGACGACCCGGCGATGAAATCGATCGGCACCCGCAGTTCCTCGAGCACCTTGATCACGCCGATGTGCGCCGCGCCGCGTGCGCCGCCGCCGGACAGCACCAGCCCGACCTTGGGCCGCGCCTTGACGGGCGCCGCCGCGCCGTTCGCGGCGGCAGGCGAAGCAGCCGGGTCCGGGCCCGGCGCCGCGTTCGCGCCGAGGGCGCAGCCGAGCGAGAAGAGAATGACAAGCAGGCGCGAATTCACCCGCGCATTCTAGCAAGCGCGGTCCGTTTCACCGCACTGCAACAATTCACGCGGCGGCAGCCTCCGGCGCCGCGCGCACCTTGAACCACGCCGCGTACAACGCCGGCAGGAAGAACAGGGTCAGCAGCGTGGCCACGAACAGGCCGCCCATGATGGCCACCGCCATCGGGCCGAAGAAGTCCGATCGCGTGAGCGGGATCATGGCCAGGATCGCGGCCAGTGCGGTGAGCACGATCGGCCGCAGGCGCCGCACGGTGGCGTCGACGATGGCGTGGCGTGCGTCGTGCCCTGCGGCAATGTCCTGCTCGATCTGGTCGATGAGGATCACCGAGTTGCGCATGATCATGCCGAACAGCGCAATCGTCCCGAGCATGGCGACGAAGCCGAACGGCTTGCCGAAGATCAGCAACGCGGCCGCCACGCCGATCAGCCCGAGCGGCGCCGTCAGCACCACGAGCACCACGCGCTGGAAACTCATCAGTTGGATCATCAGCACCGTCAGCACGGTGCCGAAGAACAGCGGCATGCCGGCATTGATCGAACGCTGCCCCTTGGCGCTTTCCTCCACGGCGCCGCCGACCTCGACGCGCACCCCCGGGGGCAGCGCGGCGCGAAGGTCGCGGAGCTTTTGTTCCACCCGCGCAGTCGCGGTGGCCGGCTGCAAGCCGTCGCTGTAGATGTCGGCGCGCACGGTGATGGTCGGCAGGCGGTCGCGGCGCCAGATGACGCCATCCTCGAACTCGTGCCTGACCGTCGCGATCTGCGTCAACGGCACCGCACGGCCGGTGCGCGTGGGCACGTTGAGGCTCTCCAGCAACGAAAGCTTGGCGCGCTCGTTGGCCGGCCCGCGAACCAGGACCTCGACCAGCTTGTCGCGCTCGCGCAGCTGGGTGGCTTGCACGCCGTTGAGCGATGAATTGAGAAACGCCGCCAGTTCCTGCGACGACACGCCAAGCAGGCGCGCCTTGTCCTGGTCGACTTCCAGCCGGATGACCTTCGAGCGCTCTTCCCAGTCGAACTGGACGTTGACCAGCTCCGGAACCTCGCGCATGGCGCTCGCCACCTGGTCGGCCACGCCGCGGATGACCGGAATGTCCTCGCCGGAGACGCGGAATTGCACCGGGAACCCGACCGGCGGACCATTCTGCAGCTCCAGCACGCGGCCGCGCACTTCCGGGAAGTCGGTCTCCAGGACGCGGATCAAGCGCTCGCGCAAGGTGCGGCGCGCCTTCACGCTCTTGGCCGTGACCACGAACTGCGTGAGGCTCGGTGCCGGCAGTTGCTGGTCGAGCGGGAAATAGAAACGCGGCGAGCCGCTGCCCACGTAGGCCACGTAGTTGTCGATCAGGTCCTTCTGCCCGTCGAGCACCTGCTCGAACCGGCGCGCCTGCCGCTCGGTGGACTGGAACGAGGAGCCTTCCGCGAGCTTGAGGTCGACGATCAGCTCGACGCGGGTCGAGGACGGAAAAAACTGCTGCTGCACGAAACGGAATGCGCCGACTGCCGCAACGAACAGGAGCACGGTGGCCAGCAGCACGGTCTTGCGGTGCGTGACACACCAGTCCAGCCTGGCGCGGAAGCGGCGGTAGAACGGCGTGTCATAGACGTCGTGATCCGCGTGCGCCTCTGTTGCCCCTGCGGCCACCTGGGCCGGTGCAATGCGCGCTGCGAGCCACGCGCCGATACCCGGGATTCGCCGTGCGCGCGCCGCCCAGCGCTGCATGCGGGGCGTGATCACCACCTGGCCGTTGCGGTAGTCCGGCAGCAGGTGATAGCCCAGGTAGGGAATGAACACGACGGCCGCGATCCACGACAGCATGAGCGAGATCGAGGTCACCTGGAAGATGGAGCGCGTGTATTCGCCGGTGCCGGATTTCGCCGTTGCGATGGGCAGGAACCCGGCCACCGTGACCAGGGTGCCGCTCAACATCGGGAACGCCGTCGAGGTATAGGCGAAGCTGGCGGCGCGGAACCGGTCCCAGCCTTGTTCCATCTTGATGGCCATCATTTCCACCGCGATGATGGCGTCGTCGACCAGCAGCCCCAGCGAGAGAATCAACGCACCGAGCGAAATCTTGTGCAGGCCGACGTCGAACAGGTACATGAAAAAGAAGGTCAGCGAGAGCACCAGCGGAATCGACAGCGCCACGACCAGTCCGGTGCGCATGCCCAGGGTGAAGAACGTCACCCCCAGCACGATGACCACCGCCTCGGTCAGCGCGCGCACGAATTCGCGCACGCTGGCGGACACGGCGCGCGGCTGGTCGTTGACACGGTGCAGCTCGAGTCCCGCCGGAAGGGTGTTCTCGATGCGGTGGACGGCCTCGTCCAGGTGCCTGCCGAGGGCAACGATGTCGCCGCCCTGGCGCATCGAGATGCCCAGCCCGATGGCCTCGTGGCCCATGAACCGCATGCGTGTGAAGGGCGGGTCGGCGAAGCCGCGCTTGACGGTGGCGATGTCGCCCAGCCGGATCACGCGGCCGTTGGCACGCATGGTGAAATTGCGGATTGATTCGACCCCGTCGAACGAGCCGGTTGCCCGGACGTAGATCTTGTCGGTGGCCGTTTCGAAGGCGCCGCCGGGGGTGATGGCATTCTGGGCCTGCATGGCGGCCAGCAAGGCGGAGCCGTCGATGCCCAGGGTCGCCAGCTTGATGTTGGAGATCTCGACGAAGACCTTTTCTTCCTGCTCGCCCAGGAGCTCAACCTTGGCCACGTCGGGCACGCGCAGGAATTCGCGCCGGATGCGGTCCGCGTAGAGCTTCTTGTCCGCATCGCTGAACCCCTCGCCGGTCAGCGCGAAGACGTTGCCGAAGGTGTCGCCGAATTCGTCGTTGAAGAACGGGCCGATCACGCCCGGCGGCAGGGTGTGGCGGATGTCGCCGACGCGCTTCCTGACTTGGTATGTGGTTTCAGGGACGGCCGAGGCGGGCGCCGCGTCGTTGATGGCAAAGAAAATCAGCGATTCGCCAGGGCGCGAATAGCTGCGCAGGAAGTTGACGTTGGGGACTTCTTGGAGCTTGCGCTCGATCCGTTCCGTGACTTGCTGGTCGACCTCGGCCGGCGAAGCGCCCGGCCAGATGGTGCGGATGGTCATGAACTTGAACGTGAACGGCGGATCCTCCGCCTGGCCGAGTTGGCCGTATGAAAACAGCCCCAGCACGCCCATCACGACAATGAGGTAGAGGACGAGCGGCTGATGCCGGAGCGCCCACTCGGACAGGTTCAGCGATTTCATCTCGCGCCCCGGTCAGCGGGCGCGCATCGTGACGTGCGCGGGCGAGGCCGCGCCTTCGGCGGGAATCACCGCCACCTTGCCGTCGCCAGTGATGCGCGGGTCGTCCAGGGGTTTGACCGTTTCCCCTTCCTTGAGCTTGTGCACGCCGGCTGCCACGATGCGGTCGCCTGCCGCCAGCGGGCCCTTGACCACGGCCGAGGTCTCGGTGAACTGGATGACGGTCACGGGCACCAGCTTCAGCTTGCCATCGGCCGTCAGCCGGAACACGCCGCTCAGATTGCCTTTCACGAGCACCGCGGAGAGCGGCACATGCACTTCGCCGGACGATACGGGGTTGGCAAGCATGGCGTATCCGCTCATGCCGAGCTGGATCACGTCGGCAGCCTGCTGGATCGACAGGCGCACCGGGTAGGTGCGGGTCACCGCATCGGCGGCCGCGGAAATCTCACGCACGCGGGCTGGAAAGAGGCGGGTCGGATCGCTGGTCATCGCCACGCGGATTTCCTTGGAGGCTGCGCTGCGTGCGACTGCACGGAACTCCGAGATCTTGGATTCGGGAACGTGGATCAAGAGTTCCTTGTCGGCCGGATTGGCCACCCGCAGCACCGGTTGCCCGGCGCCCACCACCTGCCCGGCGTCCCCGAATGCCTGGGTGACCACGCCATCGAACTCTGCGGCCAATGTGGTGTACCCGGCCTGGTTTTGCGAGACCCGCGCCTGCGCGCGCGCCGATTCCAAGCGGGCCTTCGCGGCATTCGCCACGTTGAGTTTTTGGTCGAGAGCCGACTGGCTCACAAAGCCGCGCTTGAACAGGTCCTGGAAGCGGGTGTATTCAGCATCGGAGAACTGCGCCTCGGTTTCCGCAGCGGCGACAGCGGCCTGGGCGGCATCAGCGGCCAGCTTGGTATCCGAGGGATCTAGCTTGGCCAGTGGCTGCCCGCGTGCGACGCGGGCACCGGGATCTACCATGCGCGTGATGATCTTTCCGGCGACGCGAAACGCGTGATCGGACTCTTGTCTTGCGCGCACTTCACCGGGATAGACGCCGGTCTCGGCCATCCCGTGTGTTTGCACGGTGTGAATCAAGGCCGGGCGAATGACCGGAGGTGCCTCGGGTGGTTTGATACATCCGCTGAGGACGAAGGCGAGGACTGCAACAAGGCATGTAGGCGCGGCACTACGAAGCCGCATGCGACCTGTTGATTCGTTTGCTTGGATCTTGATCACGGACGCACCAGAAAAATAACTGACCAGTCGGTAAGTTATTGCGTTTGGAGGCGTCTGTCAATAGGGAAAGGCACGCTGAACGGGCTCACTCCTGAATCGCTCAGCCCATACCGATAACGAGGATCAAGCGTGATGACCCAAGCCATCAAAACTTTACTATTTCACTTTAACAACAGCCACTTATCCACGCTTTCTAACGTACTCTCTAGGTTCGTGTCGCCGCCCAACCGCGGGAACGATTGATGGCCTCATGCCATTGTTGACGGACTTGCATCGCGTGGGTAGGACTCAAATTGGGTACAAACTCACGATCAAGCTGCCAGCAGTCGCCAAGTTCCCCGACATGGGTCCACAGTCTGGCGCCCAACCCGGCCAAACCGGCGGCGCCGAGGGCAGTGGTTTCGCTGATCACAGGACGTGCCACCTGCGTTTGGGCCAAATCGGCCTGCAGTTGCATGAGCAGGTCGTTGACGCAGGCGCCACCGTCCACGCGAATTGTCCCGGCGGAGATGCCGGCGTCGGCCTCCATGGCCGTCACCAAATCCGCGCATTGCAGGGCAATGGCCTCCAACGTGGCGCGCGCGATGTGTGCCCGCGAGGTGCCGCGCGTGAGTCCGAGCAGCGTACCGCGCGCATGCGGGTCCCAGTGGGGCGCACCCAGTCCGGCAAACGCCGGAACGAACATGACCCCGCCGCTGTCCGGCACCGACGCGGCCAATGCCTCGATATCGCCCGCGTGGTCGAACAGGCGCAAACCGTCGCGTAGCCACTGGATCGCTGCCCCGGCGATGAAGACACTGCCTTCAAGCGCATAGGTCGGGACGGTTTCCCCTGGCAGCTTCCATGCAATCGTCGTCAACAGCCGATTGTGCGAGGGAACCGCCACCTGGCCCGTATTCATCAACATGAAGCAACCGGTGCCATAGGTGTTCTTGACTTCGCCAGGTCGATGGCACGCCTGCCCGAACAAGGCCGCCTGCTGGTCGCCCGCCACGCCGGTGATCGGCAGGCCGTCGATCGGGCCCGGACAATCCGTCACTCCGATGAAACCGCTGGAAGCGACAATTTGCGGCAACACCGCGCGCGGAATGTCCAGCAAGGACAACAACTCGTCGTCCCATGTGGCCGTGTGGATGTTGCAAAGCAGGGTTCGGGACGCGTTGCTCACGTCCGTGGCATGGACCTTGCCTCCCGTGAGCTTGAATATGAGCCAACTGTCGATCGTCCCGAAAGCGAGTTCCCCGCGCTTGGCGCGTTCGCGCGCCCCCGGAACATGGTCCAGCAGCCAGCGGAGCTTGGTGCCGGAAAAATATGCGTCGACGACCAGGCCGGTCTTGCGACGAATGGCGTCCTCATGACCTGCCTCCCTGAGCGCCATGCATGCGTCCGCGGTTCGGCGGTCTTGCCAGACGATTGCATTGGCAACGGGAAGCCCTGTTGCCCTGTCCCACAATACGGTGGTTTCGCGCTGGTTGGTGATGCCGATTGCGGCGATGCGTTTGCCGGCTGCCCGGGCCTGTCCTGCCGCCCGGACGGCGACGTCGAGCTGGGTTTGCCAGATCTCGTTTGCATCGTGCTCGACCCAGGCCGGCTGCGGGTAAATCTGGCGGAACTCCCGCTGCGCGCTGCTGACCGGCCGGCCCTCCAGGTCAAACACGATTGCGCGCGAACTGCTGGTACCTTGGTCGAGGGACAGGAGGGTGCTCATCGGGGTTTTCCGGGGCTGACAGGCGCGCAATGCCGCGCTAAAATGTTGAACAAACAACAAGTTGGCAAGCGGACCTCAACGGCCGCGCCAACGCATGAGATACGCGGTTTGTGTTGGCGTATGATGTTTGGAGCCGGCCGTGCCGGCCATCGCCAACGCCCGCAGCATAGCGCAACAAGGCCTGACCGGAGAATGCATGGGACTGCTTGACGACATCAAGAAAGAAGCCGATTCGTTAAGGAATCAGGAAGCCGAGCGATCGCAGACGCTCAAGGCAAACGCCGCCGCCGTGGACCGCGCGTTGCGCAAGGTTTTCCAATACATGTTCGAGCTGTTCAAGCAGCTCAACGTGGTCAAGCCGGCCTGCCCGATGGCCTATGAACTGCATTCGGTCGGCAAGATCGACGGGCTGTCACAGAGCGAGTACCGCATCGAGTACCGGACCTCGCAGCGCGACAACCGCGAGCATTACGAAAACGTCACCATCACGTTCAAGCGTGGCAAGCCGGAAGTCCTGAATGTCAAGCGCGAGGCGGAGACCATCGAACGCTTCCGCGACCTTCTGTGGCAAAACAACATGCGTTTCACCTCGGAAGTTTTCCGCAACGAACGGCGCGTGGTGATTGCCGAGGTGTTCAAGATCAACTGCGAAGTCCTCTGCGGCGCGGAAATCGTCGGTGACTACGACAATGGCGTGATCCGCTTCAAGTTGAAGAACGTCGAGGACTTTGGGCCGACCATGTACACGCTGGAGCCGGACAACGTCACCGACCAGTCCTTGGAAGATCTGGCGCGGTTATTCATCGGCAAGGATTCCAATTTCAAGTCGTACAACCGCAAACCGGCGGCCAACCTGTCCGCCACCGGCCAATACCGGCGGCCGGACCTGAAAAATCCGACCTATGCGGTCATGCCGGAAGCCAAGGCGCCCGAACCGGAAGAAGAAAAGAAAGGCCTGTTCGGGTCGATCAAGTCGGCCTTCAAGAAATAGCGGCAATCTTGCGTTG
>JAEUMZ010000115.1 GCA_016790765.1 Betaproteobacteria bacterium | reverse complement strand
TGACCTTCGCCAACATCGCGCCGCGCGACAGCCTCAACAGCACCACGCAATTCATCGGCAGCCAGCGGCAAATGGTCTTGACCGACGGGCGCACGGACATGAACGTGAGCCTGCGGCTGGAGATGAAGTTGTAGTTTCGCGCGGTGCGCTCGCGCCGCAGCGCGCATCTCCCGTGCGATGCATCGGCCACAATGCACCAAAGTGCAACAGGGACGGGCACTCCCGGGGCTTTTCGCCCCAAACGCCGCGCCGGTATTGGGGTTTGACGGAGAAACGCGCGGCCACGGCCGTGCACGCTGAATGCGTACCGGTTCGACATTCTGGGCCGATGACCGCAGAATCGGCGCATGCCGAATGAAGCCCCCATCGCCGCGCTGGCCAAGTTGCCGGCGGTTGTCTGGCTGAAGACCAACGCGGTCGCCTACCCGTTGCTGGAGTGGGTGCACCTGGTGGCCATTGCCACCGTGTTCGGCACGATCCTGATCGTCGATGCCCGGATCCTGGGCGCAATGCGCGCACTCGACGTGCGCCTGCTGGCGCGCAACGTGCTGCCGTGGACCCTTGGCGGATTCGCGCTGGCCCTGCTCTCCGGCATGACGATGTTCATCGCGCGCGCCGCGGACTTCATTTCCAATCCGTACTTCATCGCCAAGCTGTGCCTGCTGTTTGCCGCTGGCGCCAATGCCGGCATCCTGCACGCGCGCGGGCCGCTCGACCCGGCCAGCGCCGCAACCCGCGCGCAGGCGGCGCTGTCGCTGTGCCTCTGGATGGGCGTGGTGTTCTGCGGGCGCTGGATCGCCTATGCGTGAGAAACCCACGCGGGCAACGGGCGGGGCCATCCGGCATTGGCATGCCCATTGCAAGGGGTCACGGCTTCAACACCCTTCAAGACCCCCATGTCCACTGTCCTGCAAGCCTCGCCCCCGTCGCGCATGACCGCACCGTCGCCCCACACCGGCAACCTGGTCCTGGTCGATGACGATCCGGATCTGCTCAAGCTGCTGTCGATCCGCCTGAAATCGGCCGGCCACCGCGTCAACACCGCCACCAGCGCACAGCAGGCCCTGTCGATGCTCTCCGCCGAACGCCCGGACCTGGTGGTGACGGACCTGAAGATGGCCGGGCTCGACGGCATGGACCTGTTCCACGAAATCGAGAGGAAGCACACCGGGCTGCCGGTCATCATCCTCACCGCGCACGGCAGCATTCCCGACGCCGTGGCGGCCACGCGCGAGGGAGTGTTCGGGTATCTGACCAAGCCCTACGACCCGGCTGAACTGATCGCGCAGATCGAACGCGCGCTGGCGTTGCACGGCAGTGCCTCGCAGCGCACCGACCAATCGTGGCGCGCGGAGATCATCACCAAGAGCCCGCTGATGGAGGACCTGCTCAAGCGCGCCGAGCGCGTGGCGCTGGCCGAGGCGAGCATCCTGATCCAGGGCGAGAGCGGCACCGGCAAGGAGCTCCTGGCGCGCGCCATCCACCGCGCCAGCCCGCGACGCGACAAGCCGTTCGTGGGCCTCAATTGCGGCGCGATTCCGGAGGCGCTGCTCGAATCCGAACTGTTCGGCCACAGGAAGGGCGCGTTCACCGGCGCCACCGCCGACCACAAGGGCCTGTTCCTGGAAGCCGACACCGGCACCATGCTGCTCGATGAGATCGGCGACATGCCCCTGGCGCTGCAGGTGAAGCTGTTGCGCGCCCTGGAGAACCGCGAAATCCGTCCCGTCGGCGCAACCAAGGTCATCCCCATCGACGTGCGCATCATTTCGGCCAGCCACCGCGACCTGGTCAAGGCGCGCGCCGAGGGTACGTTCCGCGAGGACCTCTATTACCGCCTCAACGTGGTGACCTTGAAGCTGCCGCCGCTGCGCGAGCGGCGCGAGGACATCCCGCTCCTGATCGCGCATTTCCTCAAGTCGCTGTCGGAGAGTTACGGCAAGGACGTGAATGCGCTGTCGCCGGACGCCATGGACATGCTGGTGGCGCATCCCTGGCCGGGCAACATCCGCCAACTGTCCAACACCCTCGAGCAGGCCGTGGCCCTGAGCGGCGGCGAGATCGTCTCCACCCGGATCGTCGAGCGCGCCATGCAGCGCGAATTGCCGGTGATGGAGTCGTTCGAGGAGGCACGCCGCCGGTTCGAGCACGACTACCTGACGCGGCTCCTGAAGCTCACCAATGGCAATGCCGCCCAGGCGGCGCGCATTGCCAAGCGCAACCGGACGGAGTTCTACCGGTTGCTGCAGCGCCATGGCATCGAGGCGGGGCATTTCAAGGAAGACATGGGCGAGGGGCATTAGCCCCGTCGAGACGCCCACGGAAGCGCCGAAGCGGCGCCCCACATGACCGCCCGGTCTGCGCGGGCGCATCGTCGCGAATGGAACTGTTCGCCGCCATCGACGTCGCCAAACGGCGACACCCGTCTTTCAATGCAATCAATCACTTAGGAACATGGCCCGGCCCTGTCGCTGCCAGGAGACACAATCTTCCCGCAGGACTTGTGCCAAGTATCGACAGTCTGCCACCCAAGTCATTGATTTTATTGAATTCAGAAAAACTGGCATACCGGATGCTTATGCAACAAGGAGTACTTGTGGATCGCCCCTCCTCCCTGGGCGCTTGGCAACCGGATAGGTCCCCGGAAACCAAGGTTCTCCTCCACGGGTATTCGAGAGTGCGCCTTGAGGGGTGATCGAAAGATCACCCCTAATTTTTTGCGCGGTCGGAATCGATGCGCTGCTCCCGATCCAACAGTTCGCGCTTGCGCTCGACACCCCAGCGATAGCCGGAGAGGGCGCCATCGGCACGCACCACGCGATGGCACGGCACCAGCACGGCGATGCCATTCTGTGCACATGCGGAAGCCACCGCGCGCGCGGCGCCGGGCTGGCCGATGCGGCGGGCGAGTTCGGCATAGCTCACCGTCTCGCCGCGCCGCAGCGTCGTGAGTTCGCGCCAGACGCGGTGCTGGAAGGCCGTGCCGCGAATATCCAGCGGAAGCGATGCGGCAGATTCAGGGGACTCGATGGCCGCGACCACCCGTTGCACCAGCGCCTGCGCACCAGCATCGGCCGCCTGCAACGTGGCGTGGGGGAAACGCCCGGCCAGGCGGTCTTTCAATGCGCCTTCCCCGGCGCCGAACTCGATGCTGCAAATGCCCTTGCCGGTCATGGCCACCATCACCTGCCCGAGGGTCGATGAGGCGACCGCGTACTGGATCGTTTCGCCCTGACCGCCGCGCTTGAACGCCACCGGGCGCATGCCCAGCACGGCCGGTGCGGCATCGTAAAAACGCGCTGCGGAACCGAATCCGGCATCGAACAACGCCGCCGTGACGGAGCTTGGGGTCGCCAGGCCGGCGCGCACGCGGCCGGCGCGCACTTCGGCCTGGTACTGGCGCGGCGTCACGCCGGTGACCGACTTGAACAGGCGGTGGAAGTGGTAGGCACTCAGGCACACGGCAGCGGCGAGCGCATCGAGCGGCACGCGCGCCTCGGCGCTGGACAGCAGGTCGCAGGCCTTGCGGATGCGTGCGGCATCGGTGTCCGATTGCGAAGCGCCTTCCGGCTTGCAGCGCCTGCAGGCGCGGAATCCGGCCGCGAGTGCGGCGGGCAGCGATTCGAAAAACGTCACGTTGCCGCGCTTGGCGGTGCGCGAGGGACAGGAGGGGCGGCAGACGACGCCGGTGGTTTTCACGGCGAAATAGAACCGGCCGTCCTGCGACGCATCACGGGCAAGCACCGCGCGCCAGCGCGCTTCGTCGGAGGCCAGCGGTTTGGTTTGATCCACAACCAGCGTCAGCGGGTTCTTGCGGGGCGGCATGGCGATTCGGGGATTCATGGCGGGTCCTGTCGGTGGGGTGACTGGCCCGCAGTGTGGTCCGCGGCAGTATCGCGCGAAACCGATTTCTTGCTGTCAATGTCGCGTGGATTCGACCGCAAGAACCGGGTTGCCCCGCCGGGTGGCAATCGGCAAAGTGGCACCACCCTTGGAGACACCCATGACCTATCGCATCAGCGGCCTCGACGCCGCAGCGTTTCATCCCTACCGTGACCAGCCGGACCACGTGCTTGCCCAACTCCACGCGCAGCGCTGCGTCGCGGACCAGCCGCACGCCTACCCCTGCCGCGTATCGCTCACCGACGCCGAACCGGGCGACACGCTGATCCTGCTCAACCACGAACACCTGCCGGCCGATACGCCCTATCGCGCGCGTCACGCGATCTACATCAACGAGCGGTCGCTGGAGACCGCGCGATTCGAGGACCGCGTGCCCGCGCAATTGCAGCGGCGCCTGCTTTCGGTGCGCGGCTTCGACGGTGCGCACATGATGATCGACGCCGAGGTGGTCGAGGGCACCGCGCTCGAGGCGGAGATCGCGCGCCAGTTCCGCGACGCGCGGATTGAATTCCTGCACGTGCACTTCGCGCGGCGCGGATGCTATGCGGCGCGTGTCGATCGGGGATGAAAGGCCTTGACGGGGGCGGCGTCCTGGGCCATTGCGGCTCAAACGCCGCGCCCGTCCCGGGGATTGCCGTGCGCGCGTTTCAGGCCACTTCCTCGATCCACGCCATCTGGATCGCCTCGAGGATCTTTTCCCCGCAGTGCGCGGGATCGTCGTCGAATTCCGGCAACGCCATCACCCACTCGCGCAGGTCGGTGAAGCGAAGGGTCCTGGGGTCGATGTCCGGATGCGCATCGGCCAGTTGAATGGCGATTTCGAGAGAGTCGGTCCAGCGCATCAGTGATTCTCCCGCGCGTGGTTGATGGTGTATTTGGGGATCTCGATGACGAGGTCGGCATCTCGCACCTTGGCCTGGCAGGCGAGGCGCGACTCGCGCGTCAGGCCCCAGGCCATGTCGAGCATGTCCTCTTCCTTCTCGGCAGCCTCGTCGAGCGAATCCAGGCCCTCCTTGACGATGACGTGGCAGGTGGTGCAGGCGCAGGACTTCTCGCAGGCGTGTTCGATCTCGATGCCGGCGGCGAGCAGCGCGTCGCAGATCGACTGTCCTTCCGGTGCGTCGATCGTCGCGCCCGCGGGGCAGAGTTTTTCATGGGGGAGGATCTTGAGGGTCGTCATGGGGTCGTCACGTCGTCAATGCGCTTTCCGGTCAGGGCGCGCGCCACGCTCCTGTCCATGCGGCGCGCCGCGAATTCTGCGGTGGCGGCCCCCAATGCGGCGAGGGCAGACTTGATCGCGGCGGGGTCGTCGCCCGTGGCCGCATGCTCCAGCGCCTGCATCGCGGCCTCGATCGCCTGCCGCTCGCGGTCGTTGAGCAGTATCGCGCCATCGGCCGCCAGGGCTGAACGCACCGCTTCAACGGTACGCGACGCTTCCACGCGCTGCTCTGCGAGCGCGCGCAGGCCGGCATCCTCGCGCGCATGCGCGTGGCCGGCAGTGAGCATGGCGGCGATCTCCGCATCCGACAAGCCGTACGAGGGCTTGACCGCGATCTCGGCCGCCACGCCGGTGCCGGTCTCGCGCGCGGAAACCGACAACAGGCCGTCGGCATCCACCTGGAAGGTCACGGCGATGCGCGCCGCGCCCGCCACCATCGGCGGGATGCCGCGCAGCTCGAAGCGCGCCAGCGAACGGCAGTCCTTCACCAGGTCGCGCTCGCCCTGCACCACGTGGAAGGCCATGGCCGTCTGGCCATCCTTGAAGGTGGTGAATTCCTGGGCGCGCGCCACCGGAAGCGTGGCATTGCGCGGCACGATCTTCTCGACCAGGCCGCCCATGGTCTCGACGCCCAGCGAAAGCGGAATCACGTCGAGGAGCAACAGGTCGTCGCCGGTCTTGTTGCCGGCCAGGGCGTTGGCCTGGATCGCGGCGCCCAGCGCCACCACCTTGTCCGGGTCGAGGTTGTTGAGCGTGGGCTGGCCGAACAGTGCGCTGACGGCGGCCTGCACGTGCGGCATGCGCGTGGCCCCGCCCACCATGACAACGCCCTTCACCTCCTCGATCGTCAGGCGGGCGTCGCGCAACGCCTTTTTCACCGGGACGAGCGTGCGCTGCACGATCGGCATCGTCAACGCGTGGAACTCCTCGCGCGTCAGCCGGAGCCTGAGCGACTGGCCATAGCGCAGCGTAACCTCGGCCTCGGCCTGCGGGGCGCCGGTGAGCCGTTCCTTGACCTCGCGCGCCACCATCAAGAGGCGCCGCAGGTCCTTCATGTCCGCCGAGGCGATGCCGTGCACCTTGCGCCAGTGCGCGGCGATGGCCTGGTCGAAATCGTCGCCCCCGAGGGCCGAGTCGCCATTGGTGGACAATACCTCGAACACCCCGCGCGTGAGCTTGAGGATTGAAATGTCGAACGTGCCGCCCCCCAGGTCGTACACCGCATAGGTGCCTTCGGCGGCGTTGTCGAGCCCGTACGCAATGGCCGCCGCGGTCGGTTCGTTGAGCAGGCGCAGCACGGTGAGGCCCGCGAGCTGCGCCGCGTCCTTGGTGGCCTGGCGCTGCGCATCGTCGAAGTACGCCGGCACCGTGATGACCGCGCCGGCCAGTTCGCCCTCGTCATTGCCGAGCAGCGCGCGCTCGGCCTGCACCTTGAGCACCTTGAGGATGTCCGCCGAAACGTCCACCGGCGACTTCACGCCGGCCGCCGTCTGCAGCCTGACCATGCCCGGCGCATCGACGAGGCGGTACGGCAGCGCGCCGTACCGGGCGACGTCGGCCAGCCCGCGGCCCATGAACCGCTTGACCGAGACGATGGTGTTTTCAGGATCCTCCGCCTGCGTGGCCTTGGCCGCGCTGCCGACCTGTACGCGGCCATCGGCGAAATAGCGCACCACGGACGGCGTGAGGGGCTGGTCGTCGGTATTGCGCAACACCTCGGCACTGCCGCTGCGCACCGCCGCCACCAGCGAGTTCGTCGTGCCCAGGTCGATACCGACCGCCAGGCGGTGCTGGTGCGGCGCCGTGGATTCGCCGGGCTCGGCAATCTGCAGGAGGGCCATCGGTCAGGTGTCCAGGGCTTCGGCGGCGAGGTCGATTTCCTCGGCGAGCTTCTCGATGAAGCGCAACTTGCGCACGCACAGGCGCGCGGCAGGCCAGTCTGCACGCCCAAGGGCATCGCGCAGTTCGCCGACCAGGGCGGCGCGCAATGCGCGTTCCTCGCGCCCCAGCCGGTCCAACGCGGCATCGTCGCGCGCGCGGCGGGCGCTTTCCACGGCCTCGCGCCAATCCATCTGCGAAACCAGGAACGCCACCGGCATGGCGGTGTCGGTCTCCTCTGCGGTGTCGATGCCGTTCAGGTGCAGCAGGTAGCGGCCGCGCGCGATGGGCGATTGCAGGATCCGGTAGGCCTCGTTGGAGCGCGTCGACCATTGCGCGGCGATGCGCTGCTCGGCCTCGGTGGCCTGCGCGTGGCGGTCGGGATGGACCTCGCGCTGCAGCTCGCGGTAGGCCCGCTCGAGCGCGCCCGCATCCACGTCGAACGAGACGGGCAGCCCGAACAAGGCGAAATGGTTTTGATTGAAATTCCGGGTCATCGCGCAAAAAGGGGCGGCAACGCCGCCCCGAGCCTTCAGTTCCTCCGGTGGCGCCCAGTCGCTGCAGCCGGCGGAGGAGGTCCCACTACACGTTGAAACTCTCCCCGCACCCGCACTTGTCCTTCTCGTTCGGGTTGTTGAACTTGAAGCCCTCGTTGAGCCCCTCGCGCACGAAGTCGAGCTC
>JAEUMZ010000190.1 GCA_016790765.1 Betaproteobacteria bacterium | reverse complement strand
ACCAGGCCGTCGGGTTTCTGCATGTCGGAGGCGAGCTTGGCCAGGAAGGTGTTGGGCGCGATGCCGATCGAGACCTTCAAGTACTCGCCCACCTTCTCGGCCATGTTGCGCTTGATCGCGGCCGACAATTCGATCGCCTTGTCGCGCGCCTTGAAGCCGGCCGGCAGGTCGCAGACCATCTCGTCGATCGACAGCACTTCGCGCACCGGCGCAACCTCGTCGACCGCCTTGATGGCCCGGTGGTGGAAATCGATGTACAGCTCGTGGCGCGCCACCACCAGCACGATGTCGGGAATGCGCTTCTTTGCCTCGCCCACGTTGGTGAGCGTCTTGACGCCGAATTTCTTCGCCTCGTAACTGGCCGCAATCAGGCAGGTGGTGTCCGCCAGCATCGGCACCACGCCCACCGGCCGGCCGCGCAACTCGGGCCTCACCTGTTGCTCGCAGGAGGCGAAGTACGAGTTGAAATCGACCAGCAGCGAGGTGAGCGCCATGGGCCTATTCTGCGCCACGGCCATCGGCGCGTCAGCCCCCTCGAAACCCTTAGGACGGGGCGTCGCTCAGCCGCAGGAAGGTCGCGGCCAGGGTCTCGAATCCGCGCTGGTCGTCTTCGTCGAAACGGGCCAGCGTCGGGCTGTCGATGTCCAACACGCCAATCACGCGATCGCCGGCCAGCAGCGGCACGACGATTTCCGCGTTCGAGGCACTGTCGCAGGCGATATGCCCGGGGAAATCGTGAACGTTCCTGACCAGCTGCGTCTGGCGCGAGGCGGCCGCCGCGCCACACACCCCGCGCGGGGCAGGATGCACGGGGATTCGCACGCAGGCGGGCTTGCCCTGGAACGGGCCGAGGACCAGGTCGTTGCCGCGCATCAGGTAGAGCCCGGCCCAGTTGAGGTCGGGCACCAGATTGAAAACCAATGCGGAAAGGTTGGCCGCGTTGGCAATGAAGTCGCGCTCGCCGGCCAGCAAGCCTTCGAGCTGGCGATTCAGTTCCTCATAAAAACGCGGTTTGCTGCCTTCGGGCAGCGGGGTGGCTTGGAACATGCGGCGCGTCCGAAACGGGGGCGCGGCAGTATAGCAACGGCGCCCAGCGCGCGACCGCGCGGGCACCGTGGGGCCGAAGCCCCCGGCGATCGGCACGGTGCGCCTGCCGGCACACGGTGCCGATGCGATCAATTGGCCGGTGCTGCCGGGGCCACTTGCGCGTCGTGCTTTTGCTTGGCGATGCGGCGGTTCTGCTTGTTCTGCTTGTGCGTGAGCTTGGCGCGCTCCTTGGCGGTGACCTTGCCGTCGGCCTTGGCCTTGTCCTCGGCCGCATCGACGCGGGCCTGCCCGGCCTCGAGGCGCGCGGCTTCCTTGGTGTTGAGCTGGCCGGAGGCCACGCCCTGGTCGATGCGCTTGTCCTGCTTTTCCTGGCGCTTGTCCACGCGCGGGGTGTTGGTGCCCGGCGCGGTTTGCGCCACCGCGGGCACGAGGAAGAGGCCGGCCAGCAGGGCGGCGAGGGCAGTCTTGGTGTTCATGGGGCAGTCCTTTCGATGGATCGTTGGGGGAGCGGCGACCGGAGACTTCGCGCCGCACGCGATCAGCATAACGAGCCTTGCGCGGCATGGCCGACCGCGGCGGCGCCCTGTTTGTATCCAGCAGTTACAGCCCGGACGCCGGTCACGGCAAACCCAAGCACTGGCGCGCCTTCCAATGGCAAAGTGCCGCGTAAGCCCCGTCCCGCCTTGTGTTTTGCCCAGTTTCGCTGTGGACACACACTGCTACAGAGGCCCGTTAGGGGCCGCGCCGTATAATCGGGGCTCACGTCTTTCGCAGGAAATCCCATGCGCCGCTCGCTTCTCTGGATGGCCGCCACGGCCCTCGTTTCGTCCTCCGTCCTCGCCCAATCGAATCCCATGCCCACGCCTCCCGTCGCGGCCAAGAAGCCGCAAACCTTCGAGAAATTCGGCGACAAGCGCGTCGACGACTACTTCTGGCTGCGCGAAAAGAGCAACCCCGAGGTGATCGATTACCTGAAGGCGGAGAACGCCTATCAGGCCGCGATGATGGCGCACCTCAAGCCGCTCGAGGAGCAGCTCTACAAGGACATGCTGTCGCGCATCAAGGAAACCGACGAGAACGTGCCGTACCGGAAGGGCGCCTACTGGTATTACTCGCGCACCGAGATGGGCAAGCAGTACAACATCTA
>JAEUMZ010000180.1 GCA_016790765.1 Betaproteobacteria bacterium | reverse complement strand
CCTGCTCGTGACGGACGAAATCCTCGCGGTTGGAGACGAGAGCTTCCAGAAAAAGTGCCTGCGCTGGATGGAGGACTATCGCGCCAACGGGGGGTCGTTGTTGCTGTGTTCGCACAGCATGTACCACGTCCAGACCCTGTGCGAAAAAGCCATTTGGATCCACCATGGCGCCGCCCAGCAACAGGGCGACGCCTACGCCGTCACGCAGGCGTACCTGGCCCATCACGAGTCGAAAAGCCAGTTGCCGGCGGCGCAGCACGTTCCCCTGGCCGATCCCGCGGTGTACCCGACCATGACCGATTTGTGGATTGCCGACGAGGCCGGAGTCGTGTCCGATGTCTTGCCCATGGGCAGCAACATCGTCGTGCACGGCATCTATCGATCACCGGATGACCGGCCGGTCCCGGTGATGGTGGGCGTGGTGAGAATCGACCTGACGCCGGTGTTTGGCACGTTCTCGCAGGACGCCGGATTCGAATGCAACCGGCTCGGCGACCGGCGCTTTGGCTTCTCGTTCACACTGCCGCACCACGCACTGTTGCCGGGCCGCTACCAGGTGCGCGCCCATACGCTGGACGAATTCGGCATGCGCCTGATCGACACCCAGGTGGCGGAGATGACGGTGCAGGGCAAAACGCGCGACCATGGATTCGTGCGCCTTGCGCACACCTGGGGCCCGGGCCGCGAGCGCGATTGAGTGCCCGTTCGCGCGAGATGAATCCCACCCAAGATCTGCAGGCGGCGATTCAGCATGCCCAGCGAGGCCAGCTCGCGCAGAGCCGTGCGTTGTTATCCAGGCTCGCGGCCAAACCGCAGGCCGGCCAGGAGGTCCTTCATTGGCTGGCGATCGTCTGTGCGCGCATGGCGGATGTCGCGGCCGCCCGCGAGCACATTGCCCGGGCCATTCAACGGTTCCCGCGCGAGGCCGGACTTCGCCTGACCGCCGCCAACATCGAGCAGGACGCCCGCCAGGTGCCTGCTGCGCTGGCGCACCTGGACGCCGCGCTCGCCATCAACCCCGCGTTTGCCGAGGCGCACAACAATCGCGGCATCCTGCTGGGCGATGCGGGCCGCCTCGCGGAGGCGGCCGAGGCCTTCCAGCGTGCCATCGCGGCCAAACCATCCTATGCCCGAGCGCGGGCCAATCTGGCCAACGTGCTCGTGGGCTTGGACGAATTCGAAGCGGCAAGGCAGCACGCGGAACAGGCCAGCCAACTGGAACCGGGCTACGCGCATGCACGCTACGCGCTGGGCCGCGCGCTGCTGGGCCTCGGCCGGCTGGCGGAGGCCGAGGTGCAACTGCGCGAGTCGCTGCGCCTGCAACCGACGGCGGTGGAAGTCGTGCTGTCCCTGGCCGGGCTGTTGGGCCGCCAGCGGCGTCTCGACGAACGCGCGCAATTGGTGCGCGAGGCGATGACGCGATTTCCCGGCCGCCGCGAGCTGTGGCCCCTGGCGGCGGATGTGGCCGCCAACGAAGACGATGAAGGCGCTTTCTTTGCCGCCATCGACCAGGCGCTGCAAGCCGCGCCGGACGACATTTCACTGCATGCCCGCCGGGCGACCTTCGTGCCGAGCATCTACCGCGACGCAGCACATGTCCAGCAAGCGCGAGACCGGGTGGAGCAGGCCATCCAAGGGTTGCGCCAGGTCGTCCTGCCGCTGGCCGACCGGGTGACGCCCGCCAAGGTCAACACGCTGTTCCAGGGCAATTTCCTGCTCGGTTACCAGGGCCGCGATGACCGGACGATCCAGTGCGCGTTCGGCCAGGTGGTGCACGACACGCTGTCGCGCATCCTGCCGGAGTTCAACCGGCCCCTTGCACCCAAGTCCGTCCAAGGGCGGCGGATCCGCGTCGGCTTCTGCAGCAGCTTCATCTACAAGAGCACGGTGGGCAACTACTTTTCGAGCTGGATGACCGGCTTGCCCGGCGACGCGTTCGAGACCTTTGTCTTCAGCGTGAATGCCATCGAGGATGAACTGACCGGCAAGGTCCGCGAAGCGGCAGCACATTTCCAGAAACTGAACGGCGGCATTTCAAGCATCGCGGCGGCCATTCGCGCGTCCGACCTCGACGTGCTGATCTACCCCGAGGTCGGCATGGAGCAGTCGGTGTTCCTGCTGTCCGCATTGCGTCTCGCCCCGGTGCAGTTGTGCGCCTGGGGACATCCGGTGACCACCGGGCACCCCAACATCGATGGCTTCGTCTCCTGCGCGGAAATGGAGCCGGCGGATGCAGCCACGCATTACGCAGAACGCCTGCACCTGCTGCCGGGCATCGGCACGCGCTATCCGGCGCCTGCCGCAGAGCCCGCCAAAGCCCGATCGCGGGACGAGTTCCAGTTGCCGGCGCACGGCCCGCTGGTCCTGCTGCCGCAGTCGCTGTTCAAGATCCATCCGGACAACGATGGGCTGATCGTAAGGGTCCTCGCCGAGTTGCCGGAGGCGACCCTGGTCATGTTTGCCGGGCAGAACCAGGCCATCACGCGCCGCTTCGTGGACCGCTTGCGCGGCGCGTTCGACCGCGCGGGACTCGCCGCGCAGGGGCGCGTAAAGATCCTGCCCTCGCTGTCCCATGCGGACTATCTGGCCGTGAACCGGCTGTGCGATTTCATGATCGACACGCTGCATTGGTCCGGCGGCAACACCACGCTCGATGCCCTCGCCAGCGGCTTGCCGGTCGTCACCTGGCCCGGAAAGTTCATGCGCGGCCGC
>JAEUMZ010000175.1 GCA_016790765.1 Betaproteobacteria bacterium | reverse complement strand
GCCAGCGCCTGGCCGGGCATCACGAAGTAGCGTTCGATCTCGGCGATCACCTCGATCTCCGGCATGCCGGTTTCCTTCACCATGAACTCGATGGCCTGCTCGCGGGTCCAGCGCTGCGCGTGGATGCCGGTGTCGACCACCAGGCGCACGGCGCGGAACATCTCGGCTTGCAGCCGCCCCAGGTTGTCGAGCGGGTTCTTCTGAAAGCCGGCCTCCCAGGCGAGTTGCTCGGCATACAGCGCCCAGCCTTCGCCGTAGGCGGTGAACGGCACCAGCTTCCGAAAGATCGGCAGGCCCTTGATCTCCGCCGCGGTGGCGATCTGCGTATGGTGGCCGGGAATCGCCTCGTGATACGCCAGCGTGCGCATGCCGAACTTGGCGATCTCGTCGGCCTTGCGCAGGTTGGCATAGAACACGCCGGGCTTGCTGCCGTCCATGGCCGGCGGGTTGTAGTAGGCGAAGGCGGAGGATTTTTCCGACAGCGCCGGCACGCGCTTGACTTCGACCTTGGCCTTGGGCTGCGAATGGAACCAGGGGCCCAATCCCGCGGCGATCTCGTCGATGGCGGCCTGGTAGTCCTTGAGGATCTGTTCGCGCGCCGCGTCGGTGTCCTCGTACACCTGCCCCGGCGACTTGGACAGCGCCTGGATGCGCTCGGCGCGCGTGCCGGTCTTGTAGCCGGCCTCGGTGAGGATGGCGTCCATTTCCGCGCCGATGCGCGCCACTTCCTTCAACCCGAGCGCGTGCAATTCATCGGCGCGCAGGGTCGTCGTGGTGTGCAGTTCCACCGCGTACTGGTAGAACTTGTCGCCGTCCGGCAACGACCAGGCGCCGTGGTTGACGGTGGCCTTGGGGCGCAGCGCCTCGTTGGCGGCGGCGAGCTTCCGGTAGGCGGGGATCACCTGCTCGGCCACTGCCTTTTCAACCTGTGCGGTGAGCGCCTCGCGCGTGGCGGCGTCCATCTTTTCGGCGGGGATCTTGGCCAGCTTGGCGCGGAACGCCACGGTCAGCGCGTTGTCCTTGGGGGCGAAGGCGAGGAAGTCCTTCAACTGCGTGCCGACCTTTTCGACCACGAACTTCGGCGGCACGATGCCTTTCTCCTCGCGCAGCTTCATGCTGGCGATGACACCGTCCATCTTGGCCGGGAAGCCCAGGAGCCGCGCGACGTAGTGCTCCGCGTCGGTCGCGTCGTTGACCTGCTGGGTCTCGGTCATCAGGTTCGGCAGGTCGCTCTGCACGCCGAACAACTGGTTGACCGGGAAGTTGTGGTAGCGCCACGGCTCGCCCTTCACCACCGCGCCGATGAACTGCTCCATGATCCGGTACGAGAGCTTCTCCTGCCCCGTGTAGGCGTTGACGTCGTAGCGGCGCAGCGTGTCCAGGTTGTCGCGCATCGCCGCCGCCATGCGCTCGGTGTCCGCCGGGCTGCTGTCGGAGAGCTTGGCGTTGTGGCCGCGGATGCCCGCCGCCTCGAAGATCCTGAGGCGGGTGAGCATTTCCGGGTTGTCGAGCATGAACTTCACGAACACCCGGGTGTAGAACCAGTCGATCGACAGCGGCTTGGCGTACCAGGTGTGCGCGGCCAGGGCGCCGGCGAGCAGGATGAGGGAAAGGACGGCGATCGAGAGCCACTTCAAGGCGCGTTTCATGGGCGGGGCCGCGGAGGTGAAAAGGGAGTGGGCGCGATGATAGCGGGCGAATCCGGCCGTGCGGCGTGCCGTCCCGGGCTTGCTACTGCGGCATTGACCGCGCCGGCGAGTTTGATCGCGAGGTAAACCATAGGACTGGCGCGGCCCCTGGGCCACTTTTGCCCTGGGTGCCGCACCAGTGCTTGGGTTTGCCTGAATTGTGCTGCGAATCGGCCCGGATTCGGCCGCCTGTCCAAGGTTGGCCCGCTATAATGCGCGCTGCTCATCCCGGTTCCGCTTCATGTCTTCCGCAGCACCCGCCTCCGCCACCCCCGCCTCCCACTTCGTGTCCAACAAAGCCGCCGTTGGCGAGCTGTTCCAGGCGGCGCTGTTCGCGGCGTTTCCGGATCTGAAGGCGGAATCGCCGCCGTTCGCGATCTTGGTCGAGAAGCCGAAAAACCCGGAGCACGGCCACTTCGCGGTCAACAGCGCCCTGCAGCTGGCCAAGCGCCTGGGCAAGAAGCCGCGCGAGATCGCCGAGGCCATCGTCGCCGCATTGCCGGCCTCGAACCTGATGGCCGGCACGCCCGACATCGCCGGCCCCGGCTTCATCAACGTGCGCCTGTCGCAGGAGGCCGAGACGCGCGTGGTGCACGCCATCGCCGCCGCCGGCGCACGCTACGGCACCAGTGCGGTGGGCGCGGGCCAGAAAACGATGGTCGAGTTCGTTTCCGCCAACCCCACCGGCCCGCTGCACGTCGGCCACGGCCGCGCGGCGGCCATCGGCGACACGCTGGCGCGCCTGCTGGCGGCCCAAGGCTACGCGGTGACGCGCGAGTTCTACTACAACGACGCCGGCGCGCAGATCAACAACCTGGCGCTGTCGGTGCAGTTCCGCTGCCGCGAGCTGGGCGCGGGCGAAGGGAAGGCGGGCGCCTTTCCGGAAGACGGCTATCGCGGCGAATACATCGTCGACATCGCGCGCCGCTATCGCGAAGCCCACCCGGATGACGCCAACGCGGAAAACCTCGACCAGGTGCGCCAGTTCGCCGTCGCCGCCTTGCGCCACGAGCAGGACCTGGACCTGAAGGCCTTCGACGTCGCCTTCGACAACTACTTCCTCGAGTCCTCCTTGTACAAGGACGGCCTGGTGGACCGGACGGTGGCCGCGCTGGCGCAAAGCGGCCACACGTTCGAGGAGGGTGGCGCGCTGTGGCTGAAGACCACCGCGTTCGGGGACGACAAGGACCGCGTGATGCGGAAATCCGACGGCACCTACACCTACTTCCTGCCCGACGTGGCCTACCACGTCACCAAGTGGCAGCGCGGCTACACGCGCGCCATCACCGAGCTGGGTGCCGACCACCACGGCTCCCTGATGCGCGTGAAGGCCGGCCTGCAGGCGATGAACCTCGGCATCGCGCCGGGCTACCCGGATTACGTGCTGCACCAGATGGTCACCGTGATGCGCCACGGCGAGGAGGTGAAGATCTCCAAGCGCGCCGGCAGCTACGTGACGCTGCGTGACCTGATCGACGAGGTCGGCCGCGACGCCACGCGCTACTTCTTTGTCATGAGGAAGTCCGATTCGCAACTGACCTTCGACATCGACCTGGCGCTGTCGCGTTCCGAGGACAACCCGGTGTACTACGTGCAATACGCCCATGCGCGCATCTGCAGTGTGCTGGCGCAGTGGGGTCGGGACGTGGCGAGCCTGGCGGGCGCAGACCTGTCGCCCCTGAAAACCGCGCACGAATCGGAACTTTTGCGCGCCCTGGCGGACTATCCGGAAGCGGTCGCCGTGGCGGCCAAGGAGCTCTCGCCGCACATGGTCTGCAATGCGCTCGCCGACCTGGCCGCCAAGCTGCACGGCTACTACAACGCGGAAAAATTCCTGGTGGACGACGACACCGTGAAGCGTGCGCGCCTGGCCCTGATCGTGGCCACGCGGCAGGTGCTGAAAAACGGATTGGCGTTGATCGGCGTGTCCGCCCCGGAGAAAATGTAGGCCATGAAAGGCAACTCCCCCTACCTGAACCCGCCGCCGCCCCCGCGCGGCGCCGGCAGCGCGGAAAAGAAGCGCGGCATCAATCCCCTGTTCGCCGGCATCGTCATCGGCATGGTGCTGGGCGTCGGCCTCGCGCTGGCACTGGCGCTGTGGCTGAACAAGGAGAACAACGTGTTCGTCGACAAGACGCAGCCGGTCCAGCCGCTGCCCGCGCAGCCGAAATCGAGCGTGCCGCCGATGTCGCCGCACACCGGGCAAACCGGCAAGCCGGAGGCGGACAAGCCGCGCTTCGAGTTCTACCAAACCCTGCCGGGCGAGGACAAGGACAAGGCCGGCAGGGCCGCGACGCCCCACACGGCGCCGCCCGTCGCGCCGGCCGCCGCCAAGCCGGCCGAGGCGGGAAAACCGGTGCCCACCTATGCGCGCGGCGTGGAGGTCAAGCCCTCGACCGAGGAGTATTTCCTGCAGGCCGGGGCGTTCCAGAACCAGAGCGAAGCCGAGAACATGCGCGCCAAGGTGGCCTTTTCCGGCTTCCAGGCCCAGATCCGCAACGTCAACGTCCCCGACAAAGGCACGTTGTACCGGGTACGATTGGGGCCGTACAAATCGCTCGATGAAGTGAACCGCGTCAAGGCCGTGCTGTCCCAAGGGGGCATCGCCGCCGCCATCGTCAACAACAAGGACTAGACACCATGTTCGCCCGCTTTGCCCACCCCGCCCGCTTGCTCGCCGCGCTGTTCACCGCTGCCGTCCTGGGCGTTTCCGGGGCGCAGGCCGCGCAGGTCCTGCCGCTCAATCCCCCGCAGCCGGTGGAAAACGACGGCAAGGTCGAGGTGATCGAGTTCTTCGCCTACGGCTGCCACGCCTGCGCCAATGCCGAACCGATGATCCACGCCTGGCTCAAGAAGCAGCCGCCCGATGTCAAGTTCCGCCGCGTGCCCTCGGTCAACCCGGTGCGCGGCATCGACTCGATCCCGCTGTTCTTCGCGCTCGAAGCCATGGGGCAGGTGGACCGCCTGCACCAGAAGATCTTCGACGCCGCCAACCTCGAGAACGTGATGCTCGGCCACCAGCCGACCCTGCTCAAGTGGCTGGACAAGAACGGCGTGAAGCCCGCCGACTACGAATCGATGCTGAAATCGTTCTCGGTGGACAACAAGATCAAGCGCGCCCAGCGCATGAACCAGGATTACCGCGCCGCGTCCACGCCGTTCTTCGTGGTCGATGGCCGGTATGCCCTGTCCGGCGTCGGGCCGGAAACCTTCCAGGTCATTGACCAGCTGGTCGAGCAGACGCGCCAGAAAATGAAGGCCGCCGCCGCGCCCGCCGCTGCGCCCGCTGCGGCCAAGGCAGTCCCGGTCAAGGCGGCGCCGGCCAAGGACGCGGTGAAGACCAAGCAACCGTAGTTCCCCGCGAGTCACGCCCTTAGAATGGCGGCGTGACCGCGCACACCCCCCCCACGATTTTTCTCACCGGCGCATCCACGGGCATCGGCGAGGCCTTTGCCCGCCTCTATGCCGGCCGCGGCGCCCAGCTCGGGCTGGTGGCGCGGCGCGCGGAACTGCTCGACAAGCTCGCCGCCGGGCTGACCCCGACGCCCGTGGTGTATGCCGTCGACGTCACCGATGCGGCGGCCCTGAAGGCGGCCGCGGCAGACTTCATGGCGCGCTTCGGCGTGCCGGACATCGTGATCGCCAACGCCGGCGTCTCGGTCGGCACGCTCACCGGCATCGACGACGACCTCGCCGTATTCCGGCAGGTGTTCGACACCAACGTGCTGGGCATGGTGCACACCTTCCACCCTTTCGTCGAGCCGATGAAGGCCGCCGGCCGGGGCACGCTGGTCGGCATTGCCAGCGTGGCCGGATTTCGCGGCATTCCCGGCGGCGGCGCGTACTCGGCCTCGAAGTCGGCCTGCATCACCTACTGCGAATCGCTGCGCGTGGAACTGAAACAATCCGGCGTCTCGGTGGTGACCATCTGCCCCGGCTACATCCGCACGCCGATGACTGCGGTGAACAAGTTCAAGATGCCGTTCCTCATCGGCGTGGACGATGCGGTGCAGCGCTTCGCGCGCGCCATCGATGCGAAAACCTCCTTCACCGTCATCCCCTGGACCATGGGCCTGGCCGCACGCGTGCTGCGCGTGTTGCCCAATTGGCTTTATGACGCGCTGTTTCAGAGGATGCCGAGGAAGCCGAGGAAAGAATCCAGCGGTTGAACCCGCACCTTTGTTTCAAGTTCGCGATACTCTGAATACTGTCGCCCCGGCGAAGGCCGGGGCCTAAGTTTGCCGAGATCAAATTGGACCCCGGCCTTCGCCGGGGCGACAGACAAGGTCTGGCGCAAACGCCGATCTCTTTTCCCAACCTTTTCCCAAGCCCCTCGAACAATGCCCTGCCTTTACTCAGCACAAAACCGCATCGCGCTCCTCACCCTCGATGGCCCGCCCGTCAACAGCCTGGGCCTTGCGATGCGTGAATCGCTCATGGCAGGGCTGCAGCGCGCCTTCGCGGACCCGGCGGTCGACGCCCTCGTGCTCACCGGCGCGAACGGCCTGTTCACCGGCGGCGCGGACATCACCGAGTTCGGCAAGCCCGCCGGCATGCAAGCCCCCAACCTGCACGAAATCGTCGCCGCCATCGAGGCTTCACCCAAGCCGGTGGTCGCAGCGATCAACGGCACTTGCATGGGCGGCGGCACGGAAGTCTCGCTCGGGTGCCACTATCGCGTGGCGGCCGCGGACGCAATGATCGGCCTGCCGGAAGTGAAGCTCGGATTGTTGCCGGGCGGCGGCGGCACCCAACGCCTGCCGCGTGCGGGCGGCGTGGAACTGGCCCTGAAGATGATCCTCGGCGGCGAGCCGGTGAAGGCTGCGGTGCTGGAAGAAGCCGGCGTGCTCGACGCGGTGTTCGCCGATGCGGGGTTTGTCGAGGCGGCGTGCGCGTTTGCGCGCGAGGTTGTCAAAGCCGGTGTGGCCGCAGGCGCGCCGCATCCTCGGGTACGCGACATGAAAATCAAAATGGCCGACCCGGCCCCGGTGTTCGCCGCCGCACGCGCCGATGCAGCTAGAAAGTTCGCGCGCTTTCCCGCGCCGCAGAAGTGCATCGACGCCATCGAGGCCGCCGTGACGTTGGACATCGACGCCGGATTGAAGCGCGAGTTCGAGCTGTTCATGGACCTGATGCGCACCCCCGAGTCCGCCGCGCAGCGCCACGCCTTTTTCGCCGAGCGCGCGGCGGGCAAGGTCAACGGCTTGCCGAAGGACACCCGGCCGCGCGCAGTGAATTCCGTGGCCGTGATCGGCGCGGGCACCATGGGCGGTGGCATCGCGCTCAACTTCCTCAACGCAGGGTTTGCGGTCACGCTGGTCGAAACCACGCAGGCGGCGCTGGAGCGCGGCGTGGCCAACATCCGCAAGGTGATCGAGGGCGCTGTGGCCAAGGGCACCTTGACCGCAGAGAAGGCACAAGCACGCGCCGCACTGCTCAAGCCCACACTGGACTTTGCCGCCATCGCATCGAGTGATCTCATCATCGAGGCGGTGTTCGAGGAGATGTCGGTCAAGCAGTCGGTGTTCGAGAAGCTCGACACCCACGCCAAGCCCGGCGCCATCCTCGCCAGCAACACCTCCACGCTGGACTTGAATCGCATCGCGCAATTCACCCAACGGCCGCAGGACGTCATCGGCCTGCACTTTTTCAGCCCGGCGCATGTGATGAAGCTGCTGGAAGTGGTGCGCGGCGCGGCAACGGCCAACGACGTGCTGGCCACCGCGATGGCGATCGCCAAGAAGATCAGGAAGACCGCCGTGGTCTCCGGCGTGTGCGACGGCTTCATCGGTAACCGCATGATCGAGCAGTACGCGCGCCAGGCCATGTTCCTGCTGGAAGAAGGCGCCAGCGTGGAAGCCATCGACGGCGCAGTGGAGGCTTTCGGCATGGCGATGGGCCCGTTCCGCATGGGCGACCTGGCGGGCAACGACATCGGCTGGGCGATCCGCAAGCGCAAGCGCGCGGAAGATCCCTCGCTGGTGGTTTCGCGCATCCCGGATCTGTTGTGCGAAGCGGGCCGCTTCGGGCAAAAGACCGGGGCAGGGTGGTACGACTACAAACCCGGCGACCGCGCCGCGCATCCCTCGCCCTGGGTCGCGGAAATGCTTGCCACGCATCGCAAAGCGAGCGGCGTGCCGCAGCGCGCGATTGACGCCGATGAAATCGTCGATCGCCTGATCCTCGCGCTGGTCAACGAGGGCGCGCAATTGCTCGACGAAGGCATCGCGCAGCGTGCGTCCGACATCGACATGGTGTACCTGACCGGTTACGGCTTCCCGCTGTGGCGCGGCGGCCCGATGTTCCATGCACAGCAGACCGGGTTGGGCAAGGTCGTCGAGCGCATGCGTACGTTCGCGGCGAATCCCCTCGCCGACTCAACCTTCTGGACACCGGCTCCCCTGTTGGAGCGCCTGGCACGTGAAGGCAAGACGTTCGACGCCGCATGAGCAAGATCCTTTCCGCGCGCGACCTGGAATTCCTGCTCTACGAATGGCTCGATGCCGAGTCGCTCACCGCGCGGCCGCGCTATGCCGAGCACGCGCGCGCGACCTTCGATGCCATCCTCGACACCGCGGCGAAGATCGCCACCGAACACTTCGCGCCGCACAACCGCAAGGCGGACCTCAATGAGCCGACCTTCGACGGCGAGACGGTCACCCTGATCCCGGAAGTGAAACCCGCGCTGCAGGCCTACGCCGATGCCGGCCTCATCGCCGCCGGTTTCGATGCCGAGCTGGGCGGATTGCAACTGCCGGTGCTGATCGAGAAGGCCGCGATGGCCTGGTTCATGGGCGCCAATGTCGCCACGGCAGCGTATCCGTTCCTCATCGTCGGCAACGCCAACCTCATCGTTCACCACGGCACGCGTGAACAGATCGACCAGTATGTGCGACCGATGCTGGCCGGGCGCTTTTTCGGCACCATGTGTTTGTCCGAGCCGCAGGCCGGTTCGTCGCTTTCCGACATCACGACGCGCGCGATCGCACAGGCTGACGGCACCTACCGCCTCACCGGCAGCAAGATGTGGATCTCCGGCGGCGAGCATTCGCTGTCCGAAAACATCGTGCACCTGGTGCTGGCCAAGATC
>JAEUMZ010000165.1 GCA_016790765.1 Betaproteobacteria bacterium | reverse complement strand
TTCGACACCATGTATTCCTTGACGGAAGTGGCACGGCGCTCGGAGAGTTTCTGGTTGTAGGCGTCAGTACCGATGGAATCGGTGTGGCCGGTGGCGATGACGATTTCAACATCAACTTGGGTCATCTTCGCGACCGCGTCGTCGATCGACTTCTTGCCTTCCGGCTTCAGGACCGACTTATCGAAGTCGAACAGAGCTTCAGCCTGGATGGTAATGGCTTGCTTGACCGACTTGGGGGCGGCCGGGGCAGCTGGTGCGGCCGGTGTGGCGGGGCCGGCAGGTTTGGCCGGAGCGGCTGGTGCTGCAGGAGCAGCAGGCTTGGCCGGCTCGGCTTTCTTGGCTACGCAATCAGGGTGATCGATACCGCTGGACTGAACACAAGCGCCAGACGCATCACGAACGGCATTTCCCGCGGCATCCGTCAGGTTGGGTGTGACACCGGCAAACGCGGTGCCCACGGCCGTTACCGAAACGGCTGCGAGGAATTTGACGATCAGGGAACTCTTCATTTCGTACTCCCAAGAGAATTAAAAGATTTTTTTGTCGTTAACTGCAGAAATGGGGGCGAATCTGGCTCAATTACTCTCGAAATCATACACGAATCGTTTTGCCGCACACAACCAAAGGCGCGCGGTTTTGCAACACACAAGGGCACGAAGTTGCAAATTCGCAACACATTTCCTCGCTTACCCGAAATGAAAGCCGAAAACACAAGCTGTTGTGGCGTCGTTCCATGTCTGCACCAAACAAGTTGTGGTTTTCTGCCGGAAGAATGTTTTCCGACGGCGCTTGTGTTAAAATTAAATGTTTGCTTTACCGCAAATCAATTATAAATCAAGCACTTAAGAAGAGTTGACTCGTGACTGAACCGCAACTGCCGCAGTTTGCCAAAGAAACCCTCCCTGTCAGCCTTGAAGAGGAGATGCGCAAGAGCTTTCTTGACTATGCAATGAGTGTGATCGTCAGCCGCGCGCTGCCCGATGCGCGCGATGGGTTGAAGCCGGTGCATAGGCGCGTGCTGTACGCGATGCAGGAAGCGAACAACGTCCACAACCGCCCTTACGTGAAGTGCGCGCGTATCGTCGGTGAAGTGATGGGTAAGTTTCATCCGCACGGCGACAACGCGATTTACGACACGCTGGTACGCATGGCGCAGGATTTTTCGTTGCGCTACACGCTGATCGACGGTCAGGGCAATTTCGGTTCCATCGACGGCGACAATGCCGCAGCGATGCGCTACACCGAGTGCCGCATGGAAAAGATTTCGGCTGAGCTGATGTCCGATATCGACAGTGAAACCGTCGACTTCGGTCCCAATTACGACGGCAAGGAACTGGAGCCGCTGGTGCTGCCGGCGCGATTCCCCAATCTGCTGGTCAATGGTGCCACCGGTATTGCGGTCGGCATGGCCACCAATATTCCGCCGCATAACCTGTCTGATGTCATCGATGCCTGCCACACGCTACTGGCTGCTCCCGAAACTGACATCGAAGACCTGATCAAGATCGTTAAAGCCCCCGATTTTCCGACCGCAGGCATCATCTATGGCCTCGACGGCGTGCGTGACGGCTACCGCACCGGTCGTGGCCGCTGCATCATGCGCGCGCGTTGCCACTTCGAGGATCTGGAAAAAGGCGGCCGCCAGGCGATCATCATCGACGAACTGCCGTATCAGGTAAACAAGGCCAACCTGCTGGTGCGCATCGGCGAACTGGTGCGCGACAAGAAGCTGGAAGGCATCTCCGATCTGCGCGACGAATCGGACAAGTCCGGCATGCGCGCGGTCATCGAGCTGAAGCGCGGCGAAGTGCCCGAGATCGTGCTGAACAATCTGTACAAGATGACGCAGATGCAGGAGTCGTTCGGCATGAACATGGTGGCGCTGGTCGACAACCAGCCGAAATTGCTCAACCTGAAGCAGTTTCTCGAAGTCTTCCTGCGCCATCGCCGCGAAGTGGTCACGCGCCGGACGGCGTTCGATCTGCGCAAGGCACGCGATCGCGGCCACATCCTCGAGGGTCTCGCGGTGGCCTTGTCCAACGTCGATGAGATCATCGAGCTGATCAAGAAGTCCGAGACGCCCGCCGTCGCCAAAGAAGCGATGATGGGCAAGGTCTGGCGCTCCAGCCTGGTCGAGGAAATGCTCGCCCGCGCGATGGCGGACTCCTACCGGCCGGAGGGGCTGCCGCGCGAGTTTGGATTGCAGAAGGCCGGTTACCGGCTTTCAGAAGTCCAGGCGCAGCGCATCCTCGAAATGCAGCTGCAGCGCCTGACCAACATGGAGCAGGACAAGATCGTCGGCGAATACCGCGAGGTCATGGACAAGATTACCGACCTGCTCGACATCCTCGCCAAGCCCGCGCGCGTGACGGCGATCATTTCCGCGGAACTGAAACAGGTCAAGGACCAGTTCGGCGACGCGCGCAGGTCCGAGATCGTCACCAACGGCCAGGAAATGTCCATCGAGGACCTGATCGCCGCCGAGGAAGTGGTGGTGACCATGTCGCATGCCGGCTACATCAAGTACCAGCCGATCGGCGACTACCGGGCGCAAAAGCGCGGTGGCCGCGGCAAGCAGGCCACGGCGATGAAGGAAGACGACTTCATCGAGACCCTGTTCATCGCCAACACCCACGACTATGTGCTGTGTTTCTCCAACAAGGGGCGCGTGTATTGGGTGAAGGTTTACGAGATCCCGCAAGGTTCGCGTGCCTCGCGCGGCAAGCCGATCAACAACCTCCTGCCCCTGCAGGCGGACGAGAAGATCAGCGCGGTACTCTCGGTGCGTGATTTCCCGGAGGACAAGTACGTGTTCTTCGCCACCTCCGAAGGCGTGGTCAAGAAGACTGCGTTGTCGGACTTCAGCAATCCGCGCAAGGCCGGCATCATCGCCATCGCGCTCGACGAGGGCGACAACCTGATCGGCGTGGCGCTGACCGACGGCAAGCACGACGTGATGCTGTTTTCCGACGAAGGCAAGGCGGTGCGCTTCGAGGAGGCCGACGTGCGCGCCATGGGCCGCGACACGCGCGGCGTGCGTGGCATGAACCTCGCCAAGGGCGGCAAGGTGATCGCGCTGCTGGTGGCCGAGGACGAGCAGCAATCGGTCCTGACGGCGACCGAGAACGGCTATGGCAAGCGCACCTCGATCGTCGAGTACACGCGCCACGGCCGCGGCACCCAGGGCATGATCGCCATCCAGACTTCCGCCCGCAATGGCAAGGTGGTCGGTGCGACCCTGGTGCGCACCGAGGACGAAATCATGATGATCACCACCGGCGGCGTGCTGATCCGCACCAAGGTCAAGCAGATCCGCGAAATGGGCCGGGCCACGCAGGGGGTGACGCTGATCAACCTCGACGACGGGCAAAAGCTCTCCGGCTTGCAGAAGGTCGTCGAGTCGGACGAAGAGGAAGGCGGCAAATGAGGGCCATGAATCCCTGGCTGGCCCCGGTGGTCCTGCTGGTGTCGCTGGCCTGGCCGGCGATGGCCAATCCGCCCGTTGCGCCCAGGCCTGCCGCCGCGCCGGTGGACGCCGAACTGCAGAAGTCGGTCAAGGAACTCCTGGAGGCCATGAACATGCGCGGCCTCATTTCGGACATGACGGCGGGCATGCGCAACCAGCTGCCGCAAATGTACGATGCCGCCTTCAGTGCCGCGAATGTCGATGGCAAACTCACGCAGGAACAGCGCGATGCGCTGCGCAAGGTCTCGCTCGATTCGCAGCGCGAGGCGTTCGAAAAGGTCTCCGCCCTGTATGCCGACCCGGAGGTCTCGCAGGGCATGGAAGACATCATGGGCCGCGCCTACGCGCGCAATTTCACCATCGAGGAGCTGCGCGCGATCACCGCGTTCTACCAGTCTCCCGCCGGCCAGAAATCGCTGAAGGTCGTGCCGCGCATGATGCAGCAGACCATGCCGGAAATCATGGGTTTGATCATGCCGCGCGTGCAGACCGTCATCGAAGGCTCGATGAAGGACTTCCGGGCCAAGCTTGACGCGGCCTCCAAGGCCGCCGGCGCCAAGTAGCCCGTCGAGCGCAGGGCATGCAGCGCACCCACAACTTCTCCGCCGGTCCGTCCGCGATCCCCACCGAGGTGCTCGCACAGGCGCAGGCCGAGCTGCTGGACTATCGCGGCACCGGCATGTCGGTGATGGAGATGAGCCATCGCGGCAAGGTGTTCATGGAAGTCGCCCACCAGGCCGAAAGCGACCTGCGCGAACTGCTCGCCATTCCGGCCAACTACAAGGTGCTGTTCCTGCAGGGCGGCGGCAAGGGCGAATTTTCGCTGGTACCGATGAATCTCATGGGTGTGGCCGGACGTGCGGACTACGTCAACACCGGCCACTGGTCCGAGGGCGCGATCCAGGAAGCACGCAAGTACGGCGCCGTGGACGTGATCGCGTCAAGCGCGGATCGCGGATTCACCTACGTGCCAGCGCAAACGGCGTGGTCGCCCAACCCCGGCGCGGCTTACCGGCACATTTGTACCAACGAGACCATCCACGGCGTGGAGTACTTTTGGACCCCTGAGATCGGCGATGGCGTTCCACTCGTGGCCGACATGTCCTCGCACATCCTGTCGCGGCCCCTGGAGGTGTCGAAGTTTGGTTGCATCTATGGAGGCGCGCAGAAGAACATCGGGCCCTCCGGCCTCACCGTGGTGATCGTACGCGAGGATCTGCTTGGCCGCGCACATCCGCTGACGCCATCGGTGTTCGACTACGCGCAGCAGGCCGCCAGCGATTCGATGCTCAACACGCCGCCGACATTTGGCGTGTATTTGGCAGGCCTCACCTTCCAGTGGCTCAAGAAACGCGGCGGCCTCGCAGCCATGGAAGCCGTGAACGTCGCCAAGGCCGGCGAACTGTATGGTTGCATCGATGCGTCCGGCGGCTTCTACCGGAATACGGTGGAAAAGGCCGACCGGTCGCGCATGAACGTGCCGTTCTTCCTCAAGGACGAGTCGCTGAATGCGGAATTCCTCAGGCAGGCCGAGGCGCGCGGGCTGTCCGGGCTGAAGGGGCACAAGGCGGTGGGCGGCATGCGCGCCTCGATCTACAACGCCACCGGGCTGGATGCCGTCATGGCACTGACCGCCTTCATGCGCGAGTTTGCGCAGCGGCACGGCTGATAAACTGGCGCCGTAGAACTACGCGAACCTGTTTGCGTGCCGCCCCGGCCTGCGCCGCGGCGGCAGTTCTTGCATCGTGCGGAGTAATTTGAATCGTGACGCAACCCGCCCCAGATCTCTCCCAACTCCGCGAAGCCATCGACCAACTCGACCAGCGCATCCTTGCCGCGCTGAACGAGCGCGCCGCGCTGGCACGCCAGGTCGGCATGCTCAAGGTCGGCCAGGCCTATCGTCCGGAGCGCGAAGCCCAGGTGCTGCTGCGCATCAAGGAATTGAACCAGGGTCCGCTGCCCGATGAGGTGGTGGCGCGCCTGTTCCGCGAGATCATGTCTGCGTGCCTCGCACTGGAGCGGCCGGTGACGGTGGCCTACCTGGGCCCGAAGGGCACGTTCAGCGAACGCGCGGCGGTCAAGCATTTCGGCGAGGGTGCGGTCACGCTGCCCTGCGCATCGATCGACGAGGTGTACCGCAGCGTGGAATCGAACGCCGCCGATTTCGGCGTGATTCCCGTGGAGAACTCCACCGAGGGCGCGGTCGGCCGCTCGCTCGACCTGATGCCGCAGACGCCGCTCAAGACCTGCGGCGAAGTGCTGGTGCGCATCCACCACAACCTGATGGCAAGCGATCCGTTGCACGCCAACAGCCTGAACTCCATCCAAAAGGTGTTCTCGCACGGGCAATCGCTGGCGCAA
>JAEUMZ010000158.1 GCA_016790765.1 Betaproteobacteria bacterium | reverse complement strand
TGGCCGACCTCGCACGTTGGCGCGACAGCCATGATCGTTTTGAACTCGACCCCGCTTGTTGGGACGGCATCCGCGCCGGTGCGGCCACGGTGGAGGCCATCGTCGCGCGCGGCGCACCGGCCTACGGCATCAACACCGGCTTCGGCAAGCTCGCCAACACGCACATCCCCAACGACCAGTTGGAAGAGCTGCAGAAGAACATCGTGCTCTCGCACAGTGCGGGCGTGGGCAAGCCGCTCACCGACCGCGTGGTGCGGCTCATCCTCATTCTGAAAATCGCCAGCCTCGCGCGCGGCCGCTCAGGCGTGCGGCCGCTGATCATCGAGGCCTTGCTGCGGCTGCTCAACGCGGGCGTGTACCCGTTGATCCCGGAAAAGGGCTCGGTGGGGGCCTGCGGGGACCTGGCGCCGCTGGCGCACATGACCTCCATCCTCCTCGGCCTGGGCGAGGCGCACGTGGGCGGCAAGCGCCTGCCCGCGCCGGATGCCCTGCGCGCGGCGGGGCTTTCGCCGATCACGCTGGCGGCCAAGGAAGGGCTGGCTCTGTTGAACGGCACGCAGGTGTCCACCGCGCTGGCCATCGACGGCTGGATCGACATCGAGCGTTGCTATGCCGCCGGCGTGGTGGCGGGCGCGATGAGCGTCGATGCGGCCATGGGTTCGGACACGCCGTTCGACGACCGCATCCACCAGTTGCGCGGCCAGCCGGGGCAGATCGCCGTGGCCGCGCAGTACCGCGCCCTGCTGCAGCAGAGTGAAATCCGCAACTCGCACCTGGTGGGCGACGACAAGGTGCAGGACCCGTATTCGCTCCGCTGCCAGCCGCAGGTGATGGGCGCCTGCCGCGACGTGATCGACGCCGCCGCGCGCACGCTGGAAATCGAGGCCAACGGCGTGACCGACAACCCGCTGGTGTTCCCCGATTCCGGGGACGTTCTGTCCGGCGGCAACTTCCACGCCGAACCCGTGGCGCTGGCCGCCGACCAACTCGCCCTGGCAGTGGCCGAGATCGGTGCGCTATCCGAGCGGCGCATCGCCTTGCTGGTCGATCCGGGCCTTTCGGGCTTGCCGCCGTTCCTGGTCCAGGACAGCGGCCTCAATTCCGGCTACATGATGGCGCAGGTCACCGCCGCCGCGCTGGCCTCGGAGAACAAGAGCCTCGCGCACCCGGCCTCGGTCGATTCGCTGCCCACCTCGGCCAACCAGGAAGACCACGTGAGCATGGCCACCTTTGCCGCGCGGCGCCTGCACGACATGGCGGAAAACACTACCGGCATCGTCGCCATCGAGTTGCTGGCCGCGGCGCAGGGCATCGACCTGCGCGCCCCGCTCAAGACCTCGCCGCCGCTGCAGAAAGCCCACGCCCTGGTGCGCGCCAAAGTCCCGCACTACGGCCACGACCGCCTGCTCGCCCCCGACATCGAAGCCGCCACCGCCCTGATCCGCGACGGGCGGTTCCTGGCATTCTTGCAAGGTTGAGCGGCAGAAAACCTGGAACACAGAGGGTAGTGAGATGAGGGAGAGCACAGAGAAAGCATTCAGATCTTTATCGCATCCAGGAATTTCTCGGTGTCCTCCCCCATCTCTGATCACTCTTTGTCCCAGGTTCTAACTCCATAAATCAATGAAACTCTTCGCCGAACAAGCGCTGCTGCCTGACGGCTGGCACCCCGACGTGTTGATCGACATCGACGGCGATTCGATTCGCACGGTGACGGCGCATGCGAAGCGCGAGGGGGCGCAAGTGGTGGCGGGGCCGCTGGTGCCGGGGATGCCGAACCTGCACTCGCACGCCTTCCAGCGCGCCATGGCCGGGCTCACCGAGCGTGCCGGGCCGTCGGGGGACAATTTCTGGGCCTGGCGCGAGCAGATGTACAAGTTCCTCGAGCGCATCACGCCGGAGGACAACGCGGCCATCGCCACGCAGCTCTACATCGAAATGCTCAAGTCCGGCTACACCAGCGTGGCCGAGTTCCACTACGTGCACCACGACCCGGCCGGCGTGCCCTACGCCCAACGCACCGCGATGGCCGAATCGGTCGTGCAGGCGGCCAGCACCACGCGCATCGGCCTCACGCTGTTGCCGGTGTTCTACGCCCATGCCACGTTCGGCGGCGTGCCGCCGAATGCCGCCCAGCGCCGCTTCATCCACGGCGTGGACGATTTCGGCAAGCTGCTCGAAGGCGTGTTCACCTGGCTGGGCTCACCCAAGACACGCGGCGTGCTGCGCCGCATCGGCATTGCGCCGCATTCGCTGCGCGCCGTGACGCCGGACGAACTGACGGCCATCCTCGCCCAGCTCGACGCCATCGACGCCACTGCGCCGGTGCACATCCATGCCGCGGAGCAACTGAAGGAAGTCAACGACTGCCGCACCTGGAGCGGCAAGCGCCCGGTGGCGTGGCTGCTGGAAAAGCACAAGCTGTCCGCGCGCTGGTGCCTGGTGCACGCCACGCACCTCGACGACGACGAGACCTTCCGGCTGGCCAATTCCGGCGCCATCGCGGGCCTGTGCCCCTCGACGGAGGCCAACCTCGGCGACGGCATCTTCAATGCGCCGGACTATTTCATGCAGCATGGCCACTGGGGCATCGGCGGCGACAGCCACGTGGGCGTGGATCCGTTCCGCGAACTGGCCCTCGTCGAGTATGCGCAACGGCTCAAAAGCGCGCGGCGCAACATCCTGTCCACGCCCAGTGTGCCCTCGATCGGCGGCGGGCTGTTCCGGCAGGCGCTGCAGGGCGGCGCGACGGCCCTGGGCCAGAAGGCGGGCGCCATCGCCGCCGGGTACCTGGCGGATCTGGTGGTGATGAACGCGGACGACGTGGCCCTCGCGGAGCAACAAGGCGATGCCATTCTCGATGCCGCCATCTTCGGACCCGCGCGCCAGCCGGTGCGCGACGTGATGGTCGGCGGCGCGTGGGTGGTGCAGGGCGGGCACCACGCACGCGAGGCGGAGGCGTTCAAGAAGTATCGGGAGACTTTGAAGCGGTTGTTGAATTGAACGGCCCACGGCTCTCGCGGCAATTCCAAAGTTGTCGCGCCGGCGGCGGCCGGTGTCCAAGTTCCCAAACTTCAAATGGGGCCAATCCGCTGCATCGGATTGGCGTTCGTCAGGCGCGAAGCGTGCTTCGCGAAACCCCTTCCTCACCCCCGGAACAAGTCCGGGGCGACAGGTTTGATGGCAGTCCTACCGGGCGCATCGTGCGAATCGTGTCTTCCTGAACTCCAATGAATCAATTGACCATCCTCACCCACGCCCGCCTCGCCACGATGCACGGCGACGGGCTTGGCATCATCAACGACGGCGCACTCGCCATGCACGACGGAAAAATCGCGTGGGTAGGCCCGTCGCGCGACTTGCCGGCCGAGTTTCGAACCGTGGAGGCCTCCGACTGCAAGGGCGCCGTGGTCACCCCCGGCCTCATCGATTGCCACACCCACCTGGTGTTCGCCGGCAACCGCGCGGCCGAGTTCGCGATGCGCGCCGAGGGCAAGACCTACGAGGAGATCGCGCGCGCCGGCGGCGGTATCGTCTCCACCGTGCGCGCCACCCGGGCGGCGGACGACGAGGCTTTGCTGGCAGAGAGTGAGCCGCGGTTCCTGGCGATGCTGCGCGAAGGCGTGACCACGATCGAAATCAAGTCCGGCTACGGCCTGGACCTTGAAACCGAAATGAAGATGCTGCGCGTGGCGCGCGCGCTGGGCGAGCGGCATGGCATTGGCGTGTGCGCCACGTTCCTCGGGCTGCACGCGGTGCCGCCGGAATTCGCCGGCCGGCAGGCGGATTATGTGCGGCACGTGTGCGAGGACATGCTGCCCGCCGTGGCGCATGAAAACCTGGCCGATGCGGTGGACGCGTTCTGCGAGTCGATCGGCTTCACGCCGGCGGAAACGCGCGCCGTGTTCGACGGGGCGCGTGCGCTGGGGCTGCCAGTCAAGCTGCACGCGGAGCAGTTGTCCAATCAGCACGGCGCGGAACTGGCAGCAGGATTCGGCGCCCTGTCCGCCGACCACCTTGAGCATTTGGATGAGGCGGGCATCGCCGCGATGAAGCAATCCGGCACCGTGGCGGTGCTGCTGCCCACGGCGTTCTACGTGCTGCGCGAAACGAAGTTCCCGCCGATTGCGGGCCTGCGCGCGGCGGCAGTGCCTTTTGCCGTGGCCAGCGACCTGAATCCCGGCACCGCGCCGGTGGTGTCGCTGCAGGCGGCCATGCACATGGCGGCCACGCTGTTCCGCCTCACGCCCACGGAGGTGCTGCGCGGCGTCACCGTGAACGCGGCGCGCGCGCTGG
>JAEUMZ010000156.1 GCA_016790765.1 Betaproteobacteria bacterium | reverse complement strand
CCATGTGGCGGACCAGCCTGCGTTCTTCGAGCGCGTGGCGAACCTGCTCAAGCCTGGCGGCCTGCTGCTGCTGGCCACGCAAAACCGCCGCGTCTATGCACGCTGGAGCACCGTGGCACCGCCCGACCCGGACCAGCTGCGTCATTGGGTGGATGCGCCGGAACTGCGCGCACTGCTGCGGCCGCGATTCCGGATCGCGTCGGTGACGACGCTGTCCCCGGAAGGGGACAGGGGGCTCCTTCGTCTGACCAATTCGGTGAAACTCAACCGTCTCGCCAATGCGATCCTGGGCGCGACGCGTGTCGAGCGGCTCAAGGAAAGGCTGATGCTGGGACGTACACTTTTTGCGCGTGCAACGAAGCACTGACTTGCATGTGGCCGGGTGGATCACCGCGATACCTGGCGACGGCGCCGAATTGCCGACGGAAGCCTGGCTTGATAGACATCAACTCCGGGCACATTGAACCGTCTAGCATGGTCCCCATCCAATCCTTTCGCGGACCTGCTTCCACCAGTTCAGCAATGTTTCACTGACCCCTTTCCATGCCACGCTCCTGGAATCGCCACATCAGCCGTGTCCTGATCGTCGCCCTGCTGGCGGCGCAAGGGTTGTTGGCGGCGCACGCGTGCACGGCAATCGGGCCCGGGGTGGGTCCGGCAGTCGAGTCGGTCGTGCCTGCTCGCCAGGCAAGCGCGGAGACCCCCAGGGATTGCGACGCCTCCTCACCGCTATGCCGGAAGCACTGCGACCAGGAACCCGGAACCACGGATCCGGCAAATCCCCTGGCGTCGATGGCGTTCATGCCGTCCCTCGCGGTTCACCTCGTGGATCCTGCGTTCGGCACCCCGTTGGCGCGGCCGGCTGAGCCTGCGCTCAACCACGCGAATTCACCGCCTGTCGCCATTCGCCACTGCTGCTGGCGCATTTGACCTCCCACGCCTGAACGCAGCGCGGACGGCTTGTCCGCGCGCCTGTCGTCTATCGTGCGGAGGTTGTCATGCGGTACCTGGGATTCTTCTTGTGGGCGTGCGCCGTGTTCTTGCCGGCGACGTCCGGGGCATCGCCCCTTTCATTGGCCGGCGCGCAACGCATCGCAGAGCAAAGGTCGCCGTCGTTGCAGGCGCAGGATGCCGCCGTGCGCGCGATTCGCGCGCAGGAGGCCAGTGCGGGTGAACTGCCCGACCCGAAGCTCATCCTCGCGATCGACAATCTGCCCACGGACGGGCCGGACCGGTTCAACCTCACGCGCGACTCCATGACCATGCGCCGGGTCGGCGTCATGCAGGAATTCGCCGCCGGCGACAAACGGCGCCTGCGCAGCGAACGCGCCACCGCTGAGGCGCAGCGCGAAGCGGCGGTGCTGGCGGCAGCGCGGCTGAACGTCAGGCGGGACGCTGCGTTCGCCTGGCTCGAACGGCACTTCGCCGAACGCCAGCTCGCGGTGCTGCGCGAACTGGCACGCGAGAGCGAGCTGCAGACGATGGCAATGGAAGCCGCAGTGGCGAGCGGAAAAGCGCCAACGGCCGATCCGCTGGCCGCGCGCCTGGCCGCTTTGCAGGTCGAAGACCGCATCCTGGAGGGCGAAAAGAACGTCGCACGTGCCACACTCAGCCTCGAGCGTTGGGTCGGTACGGCTGCGCATGCGCCGCTCGACGCACCGCCCTCGTTCGACCGGCTCTCCCACCGTCATGAGGAACTGACCCGCGAGCTGGAAACCCATCCGCACCTGGCGATGTATGCACCGATGCAGGCGGTGGCCCTGGCCGAGCTCCGGTTGGCCGATGCGGCACGCCGGCCGGACTGGAGCCTCGAGGTCGGCTTCGCGCAGCGCGGCCCCGCCTACTCGAACATGCTGTCGATCGGCGTGCGGGTCGATTTGCCGATCTTCCAGTCGCGACGCCAGGATCCCCAGCACCTGGCGCGCCAGGCCCAGCTCGAGCAGGCGCGCTCGCTGGCAGCGGACGCGCTGCGCGTGCATGCGGCCGAGGTCGCCACCACGATGGCCGACTGGTCGGCCGCCAAGCTGCGGGTCGAACGCTATCGCGCGCGGCTGCTCCCGCTGGCCGATGAGCGCAAGGCCGTCGCCTTGGCGGCCTATCGGGGCGGCAGGAGCGACCTCACCACCGTCATTGATGCCCACAAGGCCGCGCTCGAAATCCGCATCAACGAATTGACGGCGCAAGCCGAGCTTGCGCGCGCCTGGGCGCAACTCGAGGCAATGCTGCCAGAGACGAAGGAACGACCATGAAGCAATCGATCGCATATGCACTCGCCGCCCTGGGACTGGTAGGTGCCGGCATTGTCGTCGGCCAGCGTTTGGGCCACACACCGGCCGGGCCGGAAAGCACCGGGGCCGCTGCCCCGGCGCCCGCGGAAAAGAAGCCCCTGTACTGGCGCGACCCGATGTATCCGCAGCACCGCTTCGACCAGCCGGGAAAATCGCCGTTCATGGACATGATGCTGGTGCCGGTCTACGCCGAAGATGGTGCTGCCCCGCAAGGCGTGACCATCGACCCGCGCATGGCGCAGAACCTGGGCATCCGCACGGCCGGGGTCGAGCGCGGGACGCTGCAGCGCTCGCTGCGATTGGCGGGCAATGTCACTTTCGACGAGCGCGCGGTCGCGCTGGTCCAGGCGCGTGTCAGTGGTTACGTCGAGCGCCTGTTCGTGCGGGCGCCACTGGACCGGGTGCGCCAGGGCGAGCCGCTCGCCGAGTTGCTGGCCCCGGAGTGGGTGGCCGCGCAGGAGGAATACCTGGCCCTGCGCCGCGCCCCGCAGGCCGGGCCGGGCCTTCGCGAGGCCGCGCGCCAGCGCCTGGCCTTGCTGGGGATGAGCGAAACCACCATTGCGGCCATCGAGGCCGATGGCCAGCCGCGGCCGCGCATTACCCTGACGGCCCCGCTCGCCGGTGTCGTCACCGAGCTTGCGGTCCGCGAGGGATCCACGGTGATGGCCGGAACCCCCCTGTTCCGGATCAACGGGCTCTCCACGGTCTGGGTGCTCGCCGATGTTCCCGAGGCGCAAGCCGGCTGGCTCAAGCCCGGCACCGCCGTGGCCATCGGCGTGCCGGCGTATCCGGGCGAATCCCTCACTGGCCGCGTCGGCGCGTTGTTGCCGGATGTGAACCCGGGCACGCGCACGCTCAAGGCGCGCATCGAAGTCCCCAATGCGCGGGGACGCCTGGCGCCCGGCATGTTCGCCAACATCGTTGCCGACACCAGGGACGGCACAAGCGCATTGCTGGTGCCGACGGAGGCCGTGATTGCGACCGGCAAGCGCACGGTCGTCATCGTTGCCGTGGCCGGCTCCCCCGGCCGCCTCCACTTCACGCCCACGGATATCGACATCGGATCCGAAGCCAACGGCATGACCGAGGTGCTGCGCGGGCTGGACGCCGGGGCGCGCGTGGTCCTGTCGGGCCAGTTCCTGATCGATTCGGAGGCCAGCCTCAAGGCCAGCGCCACACGCATGGCGCCGGCCACGCACGGCACCGGGGCACATCCATGATCGCGCGCCTGATCCGTTGGTCGATCGCCAACCGGTTCCTGGTGGTGCTGGCCACGCTCGGGCTGGCCGCCTGGGGCGCCTGGTCGCTTGCGCGCACGCCCCTCGATGCGCTGCCGGACCTGTCCGATGTGCAGGTGATCATCCGCACGCCGTTTCCCGGCCAGGCGCCGCAGATCGTCGAAAACCAGGTCACCTACCCCCTGACCACCACCATGCTCTCCGTCCCCGGCGTGAAGGCGGTGCGCGGGTACTCGATGTTCGGCGACTCGTTCGTCTACATCCTGTTCGACGACGGCACGGACCTGTATTGGGCGCGCTCGCGCGTGCTCGAGTACCTGAGCCAGGTGCAAGCGCGCCTGCCGGCCGCGGCCAAGCCCGCCCTGGGCCCCGATGCCACGGGGGTCGGCTGGGTGTACGAATACGCGCTGGTGGACAAGAGCGGTCGCCACGATCTGGCCGAACTGCGTGCGCTGCAGGACTGGTTCCTCAAGTACGAACTCAAGACCGTCGCCAACGTGGCCGAAGTCGCGTCCATCGGCGGCATGGTCCGTCAATACCAGGTGGTGGTCGACCCGGCGCGGCTGAAAGCCTACAACCTGCCCCTGTCCAAGGTGGCCATGGCCATCGGCAATGCCAATCGCGAGACCGGCGGCTCGGTGCTCGAGCTTGGGGAGGCCGAATACATGGTCCGCTCCGGCGGCTACCTGGCCTCGCTCGAAGACTTCCGGTCGATACCGCTCGAGACCGGTGCCACGGGCGTGCCGGTCCTGCTGCAGGACGTGGCGCGCATCCAGCTGGGCCCGGACATGCGGCGCGGCATCGCCGAACTCGATGGCGAGGGCGAGGTGGCGGGCGGCGTGATCATCATGCGCTCCGGCCGCAATGCGCTCGAGACCATCGCGGCGGTCAAGGCGAAGCTGGCCGACCTGAAGTCCGGCCTGCCGCAGGGTGTCGAGATCGTTCCCGTGTACGACCGCTCGGGGCTCATCCTGCGCTCGATCGACCACCTGACGCGCAAGCTGGCTGAGGAGTTTGTCGTCGTGGCATTGGTGTGCTTCGCATTCCTGTTCCACATTCGCTCCTCCCTGGTCGCGATCATCTCGCTGCCGCTCGGCGTGCTGATGGCCTTCATCATCATGCGCGCGCAGGGCGTGAACGCCAACATCATGTCGCTGGGCGGCATCGCCATCGCCATCGGCGCGATGGTCGACGCGGCGGTGGTGATGATCGAGAACGCCCACAAGCACCTCGAACACTGGCGGCACGACCACCCGGGCGCGACTCTTGACGGCGAGGCGCGCTGGACGGTGATTGCCGAGGCCGCCGCAGAAATTGGCCCGGCGCTGTTCTTCAGCCTGCTGATCATCACCATCTCATTCGTCCCGGTGTTCGCGCTCGAGGCCCAGGAAGGGCGCCTGTTTTCGCCGCTGGCCTTCACCAAGAGCTACGCCATGGCCGCCGCCGCGGGCCTGGCCGTGACGCTGATCCCGGTGCTCATGGGCCTGTTGATCCGCGGCAAGCTCCCGGACGAGCATCGCAATCCCTTGTCGCGCGGCCTCATTGCGGTCTACCGCCCCCTGCTGGACAAGGTCATGGCGGCGCCCGGGACGACACTGGCTGCAGCCCTGTTGATCCTGCTGGCCACCGCCTGGCCGGCTGCGCGCCTGGGGGGCGAATTCCTGCCACCCCTCGACGAGGGCGACCTCCTGTACATGCCCTCGACACTGCCGGGCATCTCCCCCGGAAAAGCCGCGGAACTGCTGCAACAGACCAACAAGCTCATCGCGAGCGTGCCGGAGGTCGCGCGCGTGTTCGGCAAGATCGGCCGCGCGGACACGGCCACTGACCCGGCGCCGCTGGAGATGGTCGAGACCACGATCCAGTTCAAGCCGCGCGACCAGTGGCGCCCGGGGATGACCCCGGAAAAGGTCATCGAGGAACTCGACCGCACGGTCAAGGTTCCGGGCGTGGCGAACCTCTGGATTCCGCCGATCCGCAACCGCATCGACATGCTGGCCACGGGCATCAAGAGCCCGGTCGGGATCAAGGTCGCCGGCAACGACCTGGCCGGGATCGACCGCGTTGCGGCGGACATCGAGCGTGTGGTGAAGGACGTTCCCGGCGTGACGTCGGCGCTCGCGGAACGCCTGTCCGGCGGGCGGTATGTCGACATCGCCATCGACCGTCGTGCGGCAGCCCGGTTCGGCATGAACGTTGCGGATGTGCAGGGGGTCGTGGCCGCCGCGATCGGCGGCGACACGATCGGGGAAACGCTCGAGGGGCGCCAGCGTTTTCCGATCAGCCTGCGGTATCCCCGCGAGCTGCGCGACTCCGTCGATGCGCTCCGGCAGTTGCCGATCGTCACCGAGCGCGGCGCCCAGATCCTGCTGGGGGACGTTGCGAAAGTCTCCATCACCGCCGGCCCCCCGATGCTCAAGAGCGAAAACGCGCGGCCCTCCGGCTGGGTCTACGTCGACATCCGCGGGCGTGACCTGGCGTCGGTGGTGGCCGACCTGCGCTCGGCGGTCGCGCGCGCGGTCAAGGTCCCGCCCGGCTACACCATCGCCTGGTCGGGGCAGTTCGAGTACCTCGAACGCGCCACGGCGCGGCTCAAGGTCGTGGTGCCGGCAACGCTGCTGATCATCTTTGTCCTGCTGTACTTCACGTTTCGCCGGATCGACGAGGCACTGCTCATCATGGCCACGCTGCCTTTCGCATTGGTCGGCGGGCTGTGGCTGATGTGGGCCCTGGGCTATGCGATGTCGGTGGCCAGCGCAGTCGGCTTCATCGCGCTGGCCGGCGTGGCGGCGGAATTCGGCGTGATCATGCTGCTGTACCTGAAGCACGCCTGGGAAAAGCGCCTCGCGCGCGGAGAGCGCGATCGCGGGGCCCTGCTGGAGGCCATCCGCGAAGGCGCGGTGCAGCGCGTACGGCCAAAGGCGATGACCGTAGCCGTCATCCTCGTCGGCCTGTTCCCGATCATGTGGGGCGGTGGCACCGGGTCGGAGATCATGCAGCGCATTGCGGCGCCCATGGTGGGCGGCATGATCACCGCGCCGCTGCTCTCCATGTTCGTGGTGCCCGTGGTGTATTTCCTGATGCGCAGCAGGGAACTTGGGCGCGGTCGAGACACCGCACTTGCCATGGAGGCTTGAAATGAAACCAATCAGTGATGCGGTACTGGCCAGCACGCTGTTCACGGCCGTGCAAGCAGTCGCCATGGCCCCGGAGCCGGCGGCCATGGGGGGCGAAGTGCTGCCTTGCAGGGGTCCGGTGATCAGTGTCATCGTTGTCGACGACGCAGTTAGCGCATCCCCCATGCTGGTCGACAAATGGCGCCAGTTCAAAGTCGCCTCACCGGCCAGCGCTGTGCGCAGCGTGCTTGAGGACAGCGGCTGTGTCATGGTCCTCGACAATGATCCGGTCTTTGCAGCCATCTCGGGAACCGCACAGCCGGAGGCCGTGTTGCGTGTGCGT
>JAEUMZ010000101.1 GCA_016790765.1 Betaproteobacteria bacterium | reverse complement strand
ACGGTTGGCATCGTGGCCCTGCCGCTGGCGATGGCGTTCGGCATCGCCTCGGGCGTGCGCCCGGAGCAGGGCATCGTCACCGCCATCGTGGCGGGCTTCATCATTTCGGCCCTCGGTGGATCACGCGTGCAGATCGGCGGGCCGGCCGGCGCCTTCGTGGCGCTGCTGTATTCGATCGCGGAAAAATACGGCGTGGCCAACCTGCTGATCGCCACCTCGATGGCCGGTGTGCTGCTGTTCGCGATGGGGGCGGCGCGCCTGGGCAACTTCGTGCGCTTCGTGCCGGTGTCGATCATCATCGGCTTCACCGCCGGGATCGCGGTCATTATCGGGTTCTCGCAGGTCAAGGACTTCCTTGGCCTGCCGATCGACAAGATGCCGTCCAACTTCTTTTCGCAGGCCGGCGCCATCGCCAGTGAACTACACCATGCCAATTTCCTGGCGCTGGCCATCGGCGTGTCCTCGCTGGGGGTCATCGTGCTCTGGCCGGCCACCTACGAGCACCAGGCGACCCCGTGGCGGCGCGTGGTTTCAAAATTGCCCTCGACGCTGGTGGTGCTGGCGGTGTGGGCCCTCGCGGTCAAGCTGTTCGCCTTGCCGGTGGAGACCATCGGTTCGAAGTTCGGCGCCTTGCCGGCCGGCTTGCCGGCCCCGGCGATTCCGCATTTCGACTGGGCCACGGCGCAAAACCTGGTCGCGCCGACGCTGGCCATCGCATTGCTGGGCGCCATCGAGTCGCTGCTCTGCGCGCGCGTCGCCGACGGAATGATCGAGGACCGCCACGATCCGAACCAGGAGCTGATGGCGCAGGGCATCGCCAATTTCGTGACCCCTTTCTTTGGCGGCATCGCCGCCACCGGCACCATCGCGCGCACGGTGACCAATGTGCGCAGCGGCGCGCGCTCGCCGGTGGCCGGCATCGTGCATGCCGTCACGCTGTTGCTGGTGATCGTGGTGGCCGCGCCGCTGGCGGCCAGCGTCCCGCTGGCGGCACTGGCGGCGATCCTGCTCTGGGTGGCGTTCAAGATGGGCGACTGGGCCGCCTTCGCCAGGCTCGGCCACTACACGATGTTCTACCGCGTCACCCTGCTTGCGACCTTCCTGCTCACCGTGGTGTTCGACCTGGTGGTGGCCATCGAAGTCGGCCTGGTGCTGGCCAGCCTGTTTTTCATCTTCCGCATTTCCTCGATCACGCGCGTGGACGACCTGCCGCTGGCGCCGCACCAGGCCAGGCTGGCCAATGGCGGCGAGGTGAAGGCCTACCGCCTGTTCGGCTCGCTGTTCTTCGGATCGGTGAACAAGATCGAGTTCCTGGTCGATCCGCATCGCGTGCTGCCGGCCGTGGTGGTGCTGGAAATGTCCCAGCTCATCAATGTCGACACCACCGGGCTCGAAACCCTCGAGGGCCTGCACCACCGCCTCGAGCGCCAGGGCGGGCGCCTGTTGATCGCCGGCGCCAATGAGCAGCCGCTGTCGATCATGCGCCGCACCGGCTTCCTCGAGCGGCTGGGTGCGGCCAATGTGGTTGGGTCTTACGACGCTGCATTGGCCGCGCTGGGAACCGCGGCGCCAGTGGCTGAAGCGCAGCCCTGACCGGCCTTCAACCGCGTGTGGACGGTGCGCGGGGGCCGGCGAAGCGCGCGGTCAGGAAGTCGACGAACACGCGTACCTTGGCCGACAGGTGGCGGCGGCTGGGATAGACCGCGAAGATGCCCGCCGATGGCGCGCGGAAGTCGCTGAGGATCGGCACCAATCGCCCCGCGGCGATCAAGGGATCGACGATGAAGTCCGGCTCCATGGTGATGCCCACGCCTTCGGCCGCGATGGCGGCGAGCATGTCGCCGTTGTTGGCGTGCACGCTGCCGGCGATCTTGACGCGGTGCTCGGTGCCATCCTTGGCCGTGAAGCGCCACAGGCCCTTGACCGGGGAATACTCGTAGACGAGGCAATTGTGCCGGGCGAGTTCGTCCGGGTGCCTGGGCGTGCCGTGGCGCTTCAGGTACGTCGGCGATGCGCAGGCGATGAGCCGCATCTCGCCGATGCGCTTGGCCACCAGGTTGGGATTGCCCAGGTCGCCGATGCGGATGGCCAGGTCCAGCCCCTCCTCGACCAGGTCCACGAAGCGATCCGACAGGTTCACGTCGAACAGCACGTCCGGGTATTCGCACTGGAACGCGCCGATCGCGGGCGCGAGGTGGAGCATGCCGAAATTGATCGACGCGGTGAGCTTGAGCGTGCCGCGCGGCTTGGCGGTGGCCAGCGTGGCGATGGCCTCGGCCTCCTCAAGGTCGGCGATCAACTGCAGGCTCTTTTCATAGAACGCCTGCCCGGCCTCGGTCAGCGAGACCTTGCGCGTGGTGCGATGGAGCAGCCGCGCACCCAGCCGCGATTCGAGTTCCGCCACATGGCGCGACACTGCGGAGGTGGACAAGTCCAGCCGCTCCGCGGCACGCGCGAAGCCTCCGGCCTCCACCACCTTGATGAAGACGCTGATGGCCTGGAAGCGATCCGTAGACATGTCCCATTATTGCGCATCCGACAACAATCTGTGGTGCGCAGCCCCATTTATTTCACGATCGCGCATGCCCACAATGGAGTCCTCATCTACACAACGTCATGTCAAGGATCACCATGAAACTGTACTTCTCTCCCGGCGCCTGCTCCCTGTCACCGCGCATCGTGATGCTGGAAGCCGGCATCCCGTTCGAGTCCCAACGCGTCGATACCAAGACCAAGACCCTGGTGGGTGGCGGCGACTATTGGGCCGTCACCTCCAAGGGCTATGTGCCGGCCCTGCAACTGGACAACGGCGACGTGCTCACCGAGGGCCCGGCGCTGGTGCAATACCTGGCGGATCTCAAGCCCGAGTCCGGCCTGGCGCCGGCCGCCGGCACTTTCGAGCGCGTGCGCCTGCAGGAAATGCTCAACTACATCACCAGTGAAATCCACAAGGGACTCGGGATCCTGTTCGACCCGGGCCTGAACGATGAAGCCAAGACGCACTTGAAGACCAAGGTGGGTACGCGCTTCGATTGGCTGTCCAAGCAGCTGGAGGGCAAGGACTTCATCTTGGGCGCCCGGTTCAGCGTGGCGGACGCCTACCTGTTCACGGTGTTGAACTGGTGCGGCTGGCTGGGCATCGACCTGGCGAAGTGGCCGGTCTTGAACGCCTACCAGGCGCGCATCGCCGCGCGGCCGAAGGTGCAGGAAGCCTTGAAGGCAGAAGGTCTCATCAAGTAACGTGATCACGACACTCCGACCATGAACCCGCTGCCCACGCTGTTTCTCTCCCACGGCTCCCCCATGCACGCGATCGAATCCGGCGCGGCGGGAGACGTGTGGGCGGCGCTTGCAAAGGCCCTGCCGAAACCCAGCGCCGTGCTGATGGTCACCGCACACTGGGAGACGCAGTTGCCGATGGTGTCCGGCAACCCGCAGCCGTCGATGATCTACGACTTCGGCGGGTTTCCCGAGGCGCTATCCAAGATCCGTTATGCGGCGCCGGGGGATCCCGGCCTCGCGGCGCGCGCCCAGTCGCTGCTCAAGGCCGCGGGGATCACGGCCGGCATCGATGGTTGCCGCGGCTTCGACCACGGCACCTGGGTGCCGCTGTTGCGCCTGTATCCGGCGGCGGACGTCCCGGTGGTGCAACTGTCGGTGCAGCCGTCCACCGATCCGCTGCACCACCTCGAGGTCGGCCGTGCATTGGCGCCCTTGCGGGATGAGGGCGTGCTCATCGTCGGGTCCGGGCACCTCACGCACAACCTGCGCGACTGGATGGCATCGCGGCGCGGCGGCAACCACGCCTCCAACGCGCCCTATGCCGTGGAATTCCAGGCGTGGGTGAAAGCGCATCTCGATGCGCGCGATGTCGATGGCCTCACGCGCTATCGCAGCGAAGCGCCGGGGGCCGTGCGTGCACACCCGACCGAAGAGCACTTCCTGCCGCTATTCGTGGCCGTGGGCGCCGCGGGACGCGCGGCGAAGGCGACGCGCGTGTTCGACGGCTTCGAGGGGGGCGCGCTGGCGATGGATGCTTACCGGTTCGACTGAACCTTTTTGTGCGCATCAACCCATGAACCTCCGCACGCTGCAACGCTATTGCTCGAGCTTGCCGGGCGCGGCGGAGTGCCTGCTGCCTGATCCGTACAACATCCTGGTCTACGGGCTCGCCGAGCGCGATTTCGCCTACTTCAAGACCAGCGAACCCGAGCGCTGGCGTTTCAGCGTCAAGGTCTCGCCGGAGCGTTTTCTTGAACTCACCGCGCAGCCCGGGGTGAAGCCGGCCCGCTATCGCGCGCGCCAGCACTGGGTGACGATCGTCGAAGTATCCAAGTTTCCGGCGGAGTATCTGCGTGAATTGGTGCGCGGGTCGCATGAGTTTGCGCGCATGAAGTTGCCGAGGGCGCGGCGGCCGGGGGCCGCAGGCTAGCGAGTCACAGCGCCGGGACAGGATTCGTCTCGCCGTAGCGCCTCTTTCACGCCTTGCAGCCATCGCAGGTACAACCGATCCGCCACCCCCCGCATCGGCTGCAGGTGCGCCTCGATCCCCCCGGCAATCTGCGCGGCCGACTCCACGCTCGCCGACGGCGCGACACCTTCGGCCTCCCAATCCCCGCACCACTGATGCACCATGTCCGGCGTCATTTCGACATGGCACTGCATCGCCAGTGAATTGCCGACCACGAAAGCCTGATTGGCGCACGCATCCCCTGCGAGGATGCGCGTGGCCCCGGGCGGGATCGAAAACGTGTCGCCGTGCCACTGGAACACCCGGAACGCACGGCCGGCCCAGTCGCCGAGCCAATCGCGCGCGGTGGCATGGTCCTCGGCGATGACCGGCTGCCAGCCGATTTCCTTCACCGGATTCAACGTGACCTCACCGCCCAGCGCCTTGGACATCAGTTGCCCGCCGAGGCAATGGCCGAGCACCGGCACGCCGCGCGACCGCGCCGCGCGGATCAGGTCCAACACCGGCGGAATCCATGGCAGCGGATCGTTGGCGCTCATCGGGCCGCCCATCAGCACGAGGCCGGAAAAGGCGTCGAGCGATGCGGGGGGAGATGCGCCTTCATCGAGCGCGAACAGCGCCCAGGGCACCGACTGCCGATCGAGTACACTGGCGCAATAGCCCGGTCCATCGTCGGCGGAGAAACGCAATATGGCAATCGGCTTCATGCGGTGGGGAGTCCAGGCGCGGTGCCGGTGGGCCGCGTTCATGTGCATTATCGCCGCGGTGTGGTGCCCGCCGGTGCTGGCCATCAGCGTGAACCTGGTGGGCCTGTTTCCCGGCAAGGCAGTGGTGGTGGTCAACAACGGCGCGCCGCGCACGATGAGCATCGGGCAAAAGGCGGATGGCGTGACGCTCCTTTCGGTGGCCTCCGACAGTGCCGAGTTCGATATCGAAGGCAACAAGGAAACGCTCAAGCTGGGGCAACCGTTCTCGGCGCCGTCGACGCACACGCAGGGCAGCGTCACCATTGTGCCCGACGAGCAGGGTCACCATTGGGCGAACGCGACGGTCAATGGCCGCACCATCCGCTTCCTGGTCGATACCGGTGCCACGCTGGTGTCGATTCCCGCCGCGTTCGCGCGGAATGCCGGCATCGACTACAAGAAGGGCACACCCGGCAAGGTGCAGACCGCCAATGGCGGCAGTGAAGGCTGGCGCATCACGCTCGACGCGGTGACGATCGGCGATGTCACGCTGCACCAGGTCAATGCCGTGGTGATCGAATCGGGCCTCGATACGGCGCTGCTGGGCATGAGTTTTCTTTCGCGCACGGAAATGAAGCGCGATTCGAACGGGATGGTGCTGACCAAGCGCTTCTGATGGCAAACCCCAGAGCGGGCGCGGCGTTTGGGACCAAACAGGCTGGAGCGCCGCTCCAGTGCTTGAGTTTCATTTGAATGCATCAAGCGCTGTGCGCGCACGGCAGGCGGCGACCCGGCCATGCGCATCGCGCAGGAATTCCATCGGCGCGCCATAAAGCTCCGTGAGCCGGGTCGCATCGAGGATTTCCGCCACCGGCCCGTGCGCGGGCATCCCGCCACGCCCGACCAGCAGGGCGTGCGTGGCGCCGTCGAGCGCGTGCGAGGGGTCGTGTGTCGAGTAGATCACGGCGCGCGCGCGGGAGGCCAGGCGCCGGATCACCTCAAGGATCATTGCCTGGTGTGCGATGTCCAGATGCGCCGCCGGTTCATCGAGCACCAGGAGCGGGGCCTCCTGCGCCAGCGCACGTGCGAGCCAGGCCAGGCGCTGCTCGCCACCGCTCAAGGTATCGATGGTGCGTTGCGCCAAGTCCGTAATGCCCAGTTCGTGCAGCGCCGCGTCCGCTGCAGCGTGGTCGCGTGCGCCTGGCGCGGCAAACAGCGGGAGGTGTGCGGTGCGGCCCATCAGCACCACGTCGCGCACCCGGAACGCAAAGTGACTGGCGCCCATCTGCGGGACGTAGGCGACGCGGCGTGCACGTGTCGCGGCATCCAGCCGGGCCAGGGGCTCGCCACCGAGGTAAACGTCGCCCGCCTGTGCCGGAAGGAGTCCCAGGAGAGTGCGGAACAAGGTGGTCTTGCCGGCGCCGTTGGGGCCGAGCACGCACCACACCTCGCCCGCGCGCACGCTGAAGCTCAGGCCGTCGAACAGCGCGCGCCGTGGATGGCCCACCGCCAGCGTCCGCGTGTCGAGCAGGGCGTGCGTGCCGCTCATCGCCTTCCGGCACCCTGCGTGCGCATCAAGAGCCACAAGAACAGCGGCGTGCCGGCCAACGCGGCCAGCACGCCGGGCGGCACCTCGATGGTGGCCATCGTTCGAGCCAGCGTATCGACGCCGAGCAGGAAGGCTGCGCCCAGGATGAGCGTGAGCGGCAGCAGGCGCGCAAACTCCGGGCCGACCAGGAGCCGTACCGCATGCGGGATCAACAACCCGATCCACCCGATGATGCCGGCGATTGCCACGGCCGCCGCGGTCATCAGTGTGGCGCACGCGATGACGACCGCGCGCAGCAGCGGCACGTTCACGCCCAGCGCGCGCGCTTCGTCATCGGCCAGCGACAGCACGTTCAAGCGCCAGCGCAGCAGGACCACCGGGACCAGGCCCACCACCACCAGCGGGGCCGCCACCGCGAGGTCCGCGGGCGCGATCGCGGCGAGGCTGCCCAGCAGCCAGAACGTGATCGCCGGCAACTGGTTGTAGGGGTCGGCAAGGTATTTCAGCATGGCGATGCCGGAGCCTAGCAGCGTGCCGACCACCACGCCGGTGAGGATGAGCGCGAGGATCGGGTCGTGCCCGCGCACGGCGCTGCCGATGAGGTAGACCAGCGCGACCGCGAGGAGCCCCCCGCCAAAGGCGAAACCCTGGATGGCGAGGACCGGCAGCGAGAGAAAGATCGCCAGTACCGCCCCCAGTGCCGCGCCGCTGGACACGCCGAGGATGTCCGGCGACACCAGCGGGTTGCGGAACAGGTTCTGGTACACCGCCCCCGCGCCGGCCAGGGCGGCGCCCACCAGCATCGCGGCCAGCACGCGCGGCCCGCGGATCTGCCAGATTACTGCCTCGTGCCCGGGCGGCAGTGCGTTCGGCGCACCGGCCATCCCAGCCCACAGCGCCCGCAGCACATCCGCCGGCGCGAGCCCGAAGCGGCCGACCGACAAGGAAAGCAGGGCAAGCAAGAGCAGCAGTCCCAGCGCCGCCAGCGTGGGCACCTGGCTGCACGCAGCGCTGGTTCGGCTCACGCTGTGCCTTTGACTGCAGGAGTGCGCGCGTCATGCATTCCACTTCACCTCGCCCAGGTGCCGCACATCGTATCCGGCCAGCGACTTGGCATAGCGCGCGAACGCGGGCGTGCGTGCGAACGCCATCAGCCCCTGCCACGGTGCATCGAAGTAGCTGGCGCGCAGCACCGCCAGGTCCAGCCGTTCGGTGGTGAGCGGCAGGAAGTCGAGCTGGAACTGTTGCGCCACCGCGCGCACCGCGAGCCCGGCGTCGGCGCGGCCGTCGAGGATCATTGCGGCCACGTCGGATTCGGTCTGCGCCGCCGGGGTGACGACCTGCAGGGCCTCGTGTGCGATGCCCGCTTCCTGCAACAGTTTCAGGAACAGCAGATAACTGCCGGCCGAGGTCGGCCGCTCGACCACGCGGACCCTGGGTGCCTTGGCGCGCTTGAGGTCCGCGAGCCCGTGGATGCGCTTCGGATTGCCGCGCGCAAGCAGCAGGCCCTGCTCGCGCCGCGCCCACTCGATCAGCACGCAGTCCAGGTGTGCGAGCCGGTCGCGCGCGAACTCGACATTGCGATCTGCCCGCTGCTCGGTGCCGCGCGTGGACGGCGCGGGCAGGTGCAGCGCCGCCGCACTGGCGCTTCCGGCGGCCAGGCGCTCGACGCCATCGAGGCTGCCATAGCTCATGGTGGCCAGGCCCGAGCGCGATTCGCGCACCGCCCATTCGAGCAGCGGGTCCGAGCTGCCCGCGATGATCGCCGGCGCGTGGCGCATCGAGGGCAGCGCCAGGTCGGTGGTGTTCTGCCGGACCCATTCGTCCACCAGGGCGCGCGGAAACAGCAGCTTGCCCGACACGCGCGAATGGGGAATGGCCGCCTGCGCGACCAGGTCGTACACCTTGCGTTCCTTGAGCCTGAGGTAGTCGGCGACTTCCTTGGTGCTGAGCAGGGGGCGCATGCGGGGTTGGATCGGCTGTCGGCTGTTGCAGGAAATTGCATTATTTCCGGAAGGCGGAATCCGTGCAAGGCAGCCCCTAGACTGGGGCATGCTCGAACTGTCGCAGGCCTTTTCGCTCGCCTTCTCGCTGATTGTGCGCGCGGACGCCCAGTTGCTGGCCATTTCCGCGTTGTCGCTAAAGGTCTCCGGCGTGGCGGTGGTGGTGGCGGCGCTGGTGGCGCTGCCGTTCGGCGCGTGGCTGGCGCTGGCCCAGTTCCGCGGTCGCGGCGCGGTGATTGCGCTGCTCAACGGCTTGATGGGGTTGCCGCCGGTGGTGGTGGGGCTCCTCGTGTACCTGCTGCTGTCGCGCGCCGGCCCGTTGGGGGCGCTGGGCATCCTGTTCACGCCGGCCGCGATGATGGTGGCGCAGGCGATGCTGATCTTACCGATCATCGCCGCCCTGACCCGGCAGGTGGTCGAGGATGCGTGGGGCGAGTACCGCGAGCAGCTCCTGTCGCTGAACGCCAGCCGCATGCAGTGCATGCAGGCGCTGCTGTGGGACCTGCGGTTCACGCTGTCCACGACGGTGCTGGCCGGATTCGGGCGCGCCATCGCCGAGGTGGGCGCGGTGATGATCGTCGGCGGCAACATCGATGGCGTGACGCGCGTGATGACCACTGCGATCGCGCTGGAGACCAGCAAGGGCGACCTGCCGCTGGCGTTGGCGTTGGGCGTGGTGCTGATGGCGATGGTGGTGGCCATCAACCTGGCCGCGCAAGCGATCAAATCGCGGGCCATGAAGAAACATGGCTAGCGCTCCGCTCGGCGTGCGCATCCTTCCCCTGTCGGTCGAGGGCCTATGTTTCCGTGCCGGCGGCGTGGATGTGCTCGACGGCGTGTCGCTTGCCGTGGCGCCCGGCACGCGCACCATCGTGCTCGGCGCCAATGGCGCCGGCAAGAGCGTATTGATGCGGCTGCTGCACGGCCTGCTCACGCCGACC